>CABUUG010000007.1 GCA_902494605.1 uncultured Collinsella sp. | reverse complement strand
GTGCTAAGCTCATCCTAGTCCTGGGTGGCGACGAGCTTGCCGCCGGCAAGGTCAAGGTGCGCGACATGCAGAGCCACGACGAGGTACTGGTCGATTTGGCCAACGTTGTCGAGGCGGTTCGCGAGCGCCTGTAGCGTATCTTTTTGAGCTGCGGGCCTGCTAACGTGCCCTGCTCATGGAGAGCGATTGTTACGGGGGTGTTTCGCATTTATGCGGAATGCCCCCGTTTGCATATGCCGTCCACCGAGAAATACGACCATTTGGGGCAAAAAGCCTTGCAATGCAGAAAATACTTTTGTGTGGTAAAGCGCAATCAGCTTCGAAAGTTTTTGCCGAGTGCCTATAATAAATACCGCATGTTACGTGCATAGAAGGAGGAATGGGAGGAAACGTGGCTGAGAACCTAAGCAACCAGTCTGTACCCGAAGCCGCGGCGCGTGTCGCTGCCGTGGTCAACCGCCTCGTTAACCGAATCGGCTCGAATGCCGAATCCAAGGAGCGTCTCGCCGAGATCGAGATCCCCGAGGAGCTGCGCGACAATCTGGCGCTGTTCTTGCGCCTGGAGCGCCGTGTGCTTAGCGAGTATGATCCCGAGATCGCGGACCTGTTCGACAAGATTTTGACAGCCGAGATTGTGGCCAATGCTGGCAACCCCGGTAGCCGCGCTGCCGACGAGTCCGTTGACGAGCAGGGCGTGCCCACTGCCGACGAGCCCACCGCCGTGGCGTTTCGTGAAGTCGTTGATCTGATCGACAGCCTGCCGCTCGATAAGCAGCAGGTTATCGTCCGCGCCTTTACGAGCTTCTTCCATCTGGCTAACCTGTCGGAGGAGAACTACCGTGTTGCGCAGCTGCGTGAGCGCGAGGCCGGCGCATCGACCGATACCGAGGTCGATCCCGCCAACGAACTCACCGTCGCCTATCACCAGTTGGTAAACGAGATGGGTGTCGAGGGTGCCAACGAGCTGCTCGGCAAGCTTGAGTTCCACCCTGTCTTTACCGCACATCCCACCGAGGCCCGTCGCAAGGCCGTCGAGGGCAAGATTCGCCGTATCTCCAACCTGCTGGAGGAGCGTCCGCGTCTGGGCGGCTCCGACCTGGTGGAGAACGAGCGCCATATGCTGCAGGAGATCGACGCCCTGGTACGCACGAGCCCCATCGCGTTGAAGAAGCCCACGCCGGTCGAGGAAGCCGATACCATCATCGACATCTTCGATAACACGCTGTTCGACGTTATCCCCGTCATCTATCGTCGTTTTGACGACTGGGTGCTGGGCGATAAGGCCGGTACCGTGCCGCCGCTGTGCCCGGCATTCTTCCATCCCGGCAGCTGGATCGGCTCCGACCGTGACGGCAACCCCAACGTCACCGCCAAGGTGAGCCGCGAGGTCGCCGCCAAGTACTTTACGCACATGGTGCTCAAGCTCGAGGACAAGTGCCGCCGCATCGGCCGCAACCTGACGCTCGAGGCCACCTACAGCAAGCCGTCTGCCGAGCTCATCAACCTGTGGAACCATCAGGTCGAGATGAGCACCCAGTACACTGCACGTGCCGAGCTGATCTCCGAGCACGAGCCGCATCGCGCCGTCATGCTCGTCATGGCCGACCGCCTGAACGCCACCGTGCGTCGCATCACCGACACCATGTACCACAGCGCCGATGAGTTCCTGGATGACCTGCGTGTCGTTCAGCGCTCCCTGGCCGCCTGCGGTGCCGTCCGTGCTGCCTACGGCCCGGTCCAGACCATCATCTGGCAGGTCGAGTCCTTCGGCTTCCATATGGTCGAGATGGAGTTCCGTCAGCACTCCGTGGTGCACGCCTGCGCCCTCAAGGATATCCACGAGAACGGTATCCATGGCGATCTGCAGCCCATGACGCGCGAGGTTATCGATACCTTCCGCGCTATCGGCTCCATCCAAAAGCGCTACGGCAAGAAGATGGCGCACCGCTACATCATCTCGTTCACCAAGAGTGCCCAGCATGTGGCCGACGTCTTTGAGCTTGCCCACCTGTCCTTTGCACATGAGGAGGATGTCCCCGAGCTTGACGTGATCCCGCTGTTCGAGCAGCTCGAGGACCTCGAGGGCTGCGTTGACGTGCTCGACCAGATGCTTACGCTGCCCGTGGTGCAGAAGCGCCTTGCCCAGACCAACCGCCGCATGGAGGTCATGCTGGGCTATTCCGACTCCTCCAAGGATGCCGGTCCTACCACGGCCATGCTCGCGCTGCACTCCGCGCAGGAGCGCATTGCCAAGTGGGCCGAGAAGAACGATATCGACCTGGTGCTCATGCACGGTCGCGGCGGTGCCGTGGGCCGTGGCGGCGGCCCGGCCAACAAGGCCGTGCTGGCGCAGCCCAAGGGTTCGGTCAACTGCTTCTTTAAGCTCACCGAGCAGGGCGAGGTCATCTTTGCCCGTTACGGCAACCGCACGCTGGCTCAGCGCCATGTTGAGTCCGTTGCCGCCGCAACGCTTTTGCAGTCGGCCCCGAGTGTCGAGAAGACCAACACCGAGACCACGCAGAAGTTCTGGGATATGGCCGAGAAGCTCAACGCCGCAAGCCACGAGCGCTATCTGGACCTGCTGAACACCGAGGACTTTACACCGTGGTTCTCGACCGTGACGCCGTTGACCGAGGTCGGTCTGCTGCCGATCGGCTCGCGTCCCGCCAAGCGCGGCCTGGGCGCCAAGTCGCTCGACGACCTGCGTACCATTCCGTGGATCTTCAGCTGGAGCCAGGCACGCATTAACCTGGCCGCTTGGTACGGCCTGGGCACCGCGTGCGAGCAGTTTGGCGATCTGGACCAGCTTAAGGCTGCCTACCAGGAGTGGCCGTTCTTCCGCACCTTTATCGACAACATCGAGATGTCGATCGCCAAGACCGACCAGCGCATCGCCAAGATGTACCTGCACCTGGGCGATCGCCAGGATCTGTCCGAGAAGGTCTTCACTGAGATGCAGCTCACGCGTAAGTGGGTCCTTGCCATCGTCGGTGACGAGTGGCCGCTGCAGCGCCGCCGCGTGCTCGGCTGCGCTGTCCGCGTGCGCAACCCCTACGTCGACGCCCTGTCCATCGCCCAGGTCCGCGCCCTTCGCGAGGTGCGTATGAACCAGGACGAGATGGCAGAGGAGAAGAAAGCTGAGTACATGAGCCTGATTCTTTCGACTGTGACCGGCGTCTCGGCAGGACTGCAAAACACGGGGTAATCGATAGCCCTGTAGTCGTCCGGGCCCGCCATCAGTTTACTTTTAGGCACGTCCTCGGACATGCAAGAAGCCCTCGCTGCGCACTTCGTGCGGCGAGGGCTTCTTGCGTCCTGCGGAGTGTGCCTAAAAGTAAACCTATGGCGGGCCCTGCGATGTCCGGTCTTCAGCGGATTACTGCTGGGGGAATAATGGCGCGCTTCGCGCGTTTGGAAAGGGCTTCGTGCTGCGGAATGCATTCAGAGGGAAACCTATCGGGTCCCTTCGTCCTCGGTCTTCTGGGATTAAAGCTGAGGAGAAGGATGGCGCGCTTCTCGCCTTACGACTGTAGCGGCCGCGGTCCCGTTTGGGATCGCGGCTGTTTTGTTGTGGGTCAAATATGAACGTTGTGTTAATGAGTCGGTGGACGGTGGAGTTTTTCGGTGAGCGGCGTATCCTTCCAACGGTTTATCTAGTGTGTCAGTTGAAAGGAAGAGGGCGCTCGTCATTGTTTGAATGTGAACTGCCGTTTGACCGCAAGACGTTGCATCTGGAGCTCGAGGATAAGAACTTCGCGGGTGTGATGGAAGGTCATCAAAACGAGTTTAAGACCACGAAATCGCAGGAAGAGCTGGTAGAGGAGTCGCTTGCCAACCCTTATGGCTCGCCTTCGCTCGAGGAGCTTTGTGCTGGCAAAAAGGATATTGTCATCATTAGCTCCGACCATACGCGCCCCGTTCCCTCGCGTGTGACGATGCCTATTCTGCTGCATCACATCCATTCCGCTGCGCCTGAAGCGCGCGTTCGCATTCTGGTTGCTACGGGTATGCATCGTCCGTCGACGCACGAGGAGCTCGTCAACAAGTACGGCGAGGAGATCGTTGCCAACGAGGAAATCGTTATGCACGTCGCGACTGACGACAGCATGATGAAAAAGATCGGCACCCTGCCTTCTGGTGGCGAGTGCATCATCAACAAGATTGCCGTCGATTGCGATCTGCTGCTTGCCGAGGGCTTTATTGAGCCGCACTTCTTTGCTGGTTTCTCCGGCAGCCGCAAGTCCGTCCTGCCTGGCATCGCCAGCTACAAGACTATCATGTACAACCACAACGGCCAGTTTGTGAACGATTCTCATTCGCGTGCCGGCAACCTTTGCCACAATCACGTGAGCGAGGACATGTTTGCCGCTGCCGAGATGGCTCACCTTGCCTTTGTGCTGAACGTGGTGCTCAACGGCAAGCATGAGGTCATCGGCTCCTTCGCCGGTGACATCCACAAGGCGCACGAGGCTGGCTGCGAGTTCGTGAAGAGCCTTGCCGGCGTTGAGCCCGTTGAGTGCGAGATCGCCATCACCACCAACGGCGGCTACCCGCTCGACCAGAACATCTACCAGGCCGTGAAGGGCATGTGCTCTGCCGAGGCCACGCTTCCCGAGGGCGGTGTGATTATCGACGTTGCCGGTTGTGCCGACGGTCACGGTGGCGAGGGCTTCTATCACAACATCGCCGACAACGATCCGGCGGAGTTTGAGCGTGCCTGCATCGATCGTCCCAAGGACGAGACCCTGCCCGATCAGTGGACGAGCCAGATTTTCGCCCGCATCCTGGCACATCACCCTGTGATTATGGTTACCGACCTGTGCGATCACCAGATGATTAAGGATATGCACATGACGCCGGTCAACACCCTCGAGGAGGCGCTCAAGCTAGCCTTTGAGATGAAGGGTGCCGATGCCAAGGTGGCCGTCATTCCCGATGGCCTGGGCGTTGTCGTCGCTCAGCACTAGCGCGCGGCCTAAACGAATCGTTTATAACCGACAAGAAAGATAAGGTTTTATGCTTACCAAACTCCTTTGCGAATTCGGCGCAACGGCCCTCATGATCATCTTTGGCGTGGGCGTGCACTGCGATTCCGTGCTCAAGGGCACCAAGTATCAGGGCTCCGGCCATATGTTTGCCATCACCACTTGGTCTTTTGGCATCTCGGTCTGCCTGTTTGTCTTTGGCGGCGCCGTGTGCATGAACCCGGCTATGGTGCTTGCCCAGTGCATCGTAGGCCTGGTGCCGTGGAGCAGCTGCATCCCCTTCATGATTGCCGATATGCTCGGCGGCTTTGTGGGCGCCGTAATCGCTTGGCTTATGTATGCCGATGAGTTCAAGGCTTCCGAGGGCGTCGTCGACCCCATTGCCCAGCGCAACATCTTCTCGACCAACCCCACCACCGAGGGCACGAACTATGCCCGTAACTTCTTCTGCGAGGCTATCTGCACCTTTGTGTTCATCAGCGCCATCCTTGCTGCCGCTAGCCGCGCCGGCGAGAACGTTCTGATGCTCGCCATCTGCGTCGGCCTGATCGTTTGGGCCGTTGGCATGGGCATGGGCGGCATCACCGGCTTCGCCATGAACCAGGCTCGTGACCTTGGTCCTCGCATGGCTTATCAGGTGCTGCCGATCAAGAACAAGGCTGACAACAACTGGAAGTACGGCCTGCTTGTTCCTGGCATCGCTCCGTTTGTCGGTGCCGCTCTGGCCGCGCTGTTTGTGCATGGTTTCTTGGGCATGTTCTAGTCTGAGGCTACATAGTTGTCCGCCGTCCGCATGGGGTAACTCCCCAGCGCGTCCTCGGACAGGAAAGAGCCCCCGCAGCGCACTTCGTGCGGCGGGGGCTCTTTAGTACTGCGGGGTGCGCTGGGAAGTTACCCCATGCGGACGGCTGCGGGGTCTTTGCTGCGCTCGAGCAAGCAACCCAACATATATATCTGAATTTGGATGGGAGGGGCTTGTTGCTGATAGGGGCGCTGGGCTGTTGTTGACACTTTGGGATGGGTTGCGCTTTTGGTGGGGCGGGGTTTTGGGATGAGGGTTCTGTCTAGCCGAAGAGGGGCTTGATGGCTGATAGGTAGTCTTTGGCTACGTCGGCCTTATTTGCTTGGAAGTTGTGCCAGGCCCACCATTGGACCATTCCTACGAAGCTTGAGGCTATGTGGTGTAGTAGGAAGCTTCGGTCCATGGTGGCGGCGGGGCCGTTTGGGTCGGTAGGGACGGTTTCGGCTGCTCGGGCCATGATGGTCTTGCGGAGGCAGTCGGCGAAGACGCGTGAGCCGGCGCCGGCTACGAGGGCTCGAACGCCCTGGCGGCGCTTCCAGAGGTTGTTGAGGATATGCTCGACCTGCACGAGCGGGTCGTCGAGTGGCGTGCCATCGTCGTCGAGGGCGTGGGTGCAGATGTCGCTCACGAGCTCGGACAGTAGGTCATCTTTGCTCTTGAAGAGGCCGTAGAATGTCGCGCGGCCTACGTGAGCGCGCGCGATGATGTCGCCGACGGTGATCTTGCCGTAGTCCTTCTCGCGAAGGAGCTCGGAAAACGCATTGACAATAGCGGTGCGGCTTTTGGTTTTGCGGGCATCCATGGCTATGCATCCACATGAACAAGCAGGCAACGGAGCGTGCCGGAGCAACCCTCGTAGGGGCGTTTGCCGGCGCCGTAGCCGACGGCTTCGATGCGGTAGCGTGAGGGCAGTTGGTCGGACGTGCGCAGCGCGGTGACGATGGCGGTGCCCGTGGGCGTCACGAGCTCGCCGGCGACCGGCGCGGGCGTGAGGGCGATATTGCCCGCCTGGCACAGGTTGACGACAGCAGGGACGGGAATGGGCATGAGGCCGTGGGCGCAGCGAATGGTGCCGTGGCCCTCGGAGAGCGACTCGACCACGATGTCCTCAATACCAAGGTCATCGAGGCAGATGGCGACCGAGCAGACGTCGACGATGGAATCGACGGCGCCCACCTCGTGGAACATGACGGTCTCGGGCGTTTTGCCGTGAGCCTTGGCCTCGGCAGCAGCGAGTACGGAAAAAATGGCGAGGGCGCGACGCTTGGCGCCATCGCTTAGCTGCGAGCCATCGATGATGGCGGTGACGTCCGCCAAAGAACGGTGATGATGGTGGTGGGCGTGATGGTGATCCTCGTGGCCATGACCGTGGGCCTCATGGTCATGCTCCTGGCAGTGCTCGTGTTCGTGCTCGCCATGATCATGATGGTGGTGCTCATGCTCGTGCGTGTGCTCGGCAGCTGCTTCGTTGCCGTAGAGCCAGGCCATATCGTGATCATGGTTCTCGAGCTCCTCTGCCAGCTGGACGTCAAAGTCGCAGGCGTCGATGCCATGCTTGTTTACGCGTGTAACGGCAATCTCAAAGCCGTCGACTGGTAGCGTGGCGAGCTGCTCGCGCAGATGCTCCTCGCTGGCGCCCAGATCGAGTAGAGCCGCGACGGTCATGTCGCCGCTGATGCCCGAGGTGCCGTCGATGATAAGCGTGTGCTGATGGTTGGACATGAAATGCTCCTTAGCGGGCGCGGGATGTGCCGGCGCTCAGATGATTGATAAGACTTGCCTGGTAGGCGGCACCGAAGCCGTTGTCGATGTTGACGACCGAAACGCCGCTGGCGCAGGAGTTGAGCATGGCGAGCAGTGCGGCCACGCCGCCAAAGCTCGCGCCATAGCCCACGCTGGTGGGGACGGCGATGACCGGACAGCTCACAAGGCCTCCGATGACGCTCGCCAGGGCGCCTTCCATGCCGGCGATGGCGATGACCACCTGCGCCTGAGCAAGTTCCTCAGCATGAGCGAGCAGGCGGTGCAGGCCGGCGACACCCACGTCGTAGAGGCGATCGACCTTGTTGCCGTAGAACTCGGCCGTCAGTGCCGCCTCTTCGGCGACGGGCAGGTCGCTCGTGCCGGCGCAGGCGATGACGATGCGTCCGTTGCCGGTAGGGGAGGGCTTGCCACCTACCAGGGCGAGCTGGGCGTCCGGGACATATCCCAGGTCGATGTCGTTGCCGAGGAGCTCAGCGGTGCGCGCGGCTTTTTCGGCATCCAAGCGTGTGACCAGGATGCGCTCCTGGCCTGCATCGCGCAGCGCCTCGATAATGGCGGCAATTTGCTCGGCGGTTTTACCAGCACCGTAGACAACCTCGCCGGCTCCCTGGCGCACTCCGCGCGAAAGATCGAGCTGCGCAAAGCCCAAATCGGCGGTCGGAGCCGTCTGGATGCGCGTAAGGGCGACTGCCGGGGTGACTGATCCGCCGGCAACATCGCTCAGCAGCTGCTCTAGATCTCGCTTATCCATATATGTTCCCTTCGACGGCGCAAAGTCTAGCACTCAAAGGGTATGTTTCCGAACACTAAGACAAAATTGTTCGGAAACTATAGGACAGACTGATTCAATTGTTAGACGGATCGGCTAGTCACGCAGGATGATGTCCATGGCGAGCATCAGGTTGCGCTCGTCGATGGTAAACGGGGCTGCCTCGCGCGTCTTGGGCTTGGCGCAAAACGCGATGCCCGTGCCCGCGGCCTGGATCATGGGGATGTCGTTTGCACCGTCGCCAATAGCGACGGTGTGTGCCATATCGACGCCGCACTCAACCGCCCAATCCAGCAGCTGGATGAGCTTGGATTCCTTGGTCACAATGTTTGCCGCCAGCTTGCCGGTAAGCTTGCCGTCCACGACTTCCAGGCGGTTGGCCAGGCAAAAATCGATGCCCGCGGCGGCCACGATCTTGTTGGCGACCTCGTGGAAGCCACCGCTTACCACGCCGACCTTCCAGCCTTTGCTGTGCGCCGAGCGCACAAGCTCCAGCGCGCCGGGGGTAAACGTCACCCGCGCAAAAGTGCGATCGAACACGCTCTCATCCAAGCCGGCAAGCAGCCCCACGCGCTCCTCGAGCGCCTGCTTAAAGTCAAGCTCGCCGCGCATGGCGCGTTCGGTGATCTGTGCAACTTGCTCGCCCACGCCGGCCTCCTCGCCCAACAGGTCGATGACCTCCTGGTTGATGAGTGTGGAGTCGATATCCATAACGATGAGGCGTGCAGTCATGACGGGCCTTTCCGAGTGCGGTTGTGTTGGGGCACATTGTCGCACGGGGCGCGCCTTGGCGACGGCCACGGTGCGGCAATTGTTTCGTCTCCGTCAAGTCTTTGGGCAGGAGCTACTTTTCCGCGGCACATCGACACAGGTGCGATAAGATAGAACGCCATGTCTGGCTGCGCGGTTTACGCAGGCTGGGCAAATCTGTACGACGCCGCCCGGAACGACACGGGGCGGCACAGATCCATAAAGGAGGATCACTGGTATGAGCCAGACCCGTCCCATCGACGAGCATTCCATGCACACCCGTACCTGCGGCGAGCTTCGCCGCGAGAACGTGGGCGAAGAGGTCACCCTCACCGGTTGGGTGAGCCGTCGCCGCGATCACGGCGGCCTTATTTTCTGCGACCTTCGCGACCGCGAGGGCATCACGCAGCTCACCTTCGACCCCGAGCACTCCGACGGCGACGCCTTTAAGATTGCCGAGACCATGCGTCCCGAGTGGCCTATCAAGATCCACGGCGTCGTGCGCTCCCGTGGCGAGGAGACCACCAACGCCAAGCTCGCGACCGGCGAGATCGAGGTCCTGACCGACCACGCCGAGGTGCTCAACACTTCCGTCACCCCGCCGTTCCAGATCGAGGACGGCATCGAGACCAGCGAGGACACCCGTCTGCGCTATCGCTATCTGGACCTCCGTCGTCCCGAGATGATGGCAAACCTCAAGCTGCGCTCCGACTTTACCTTTGCCATTCGCGAGGCGCTGCACAACCGTGAGTTCATGGAGGTCGAGACGCCCTCCCTGTTCAAGTCCACGCCCGAGGGCGCCCGCGACTTCATCGTCCCCAGCCGCATCCAGCCGGGCAACTTCTACGCTCTGCCGCAGTCCCCGCAGCTTCTGAAGCAGCTGCTCATGGTCGGTGGCGTCGAGCGCTACTACCAGGTTGCCAAGTGCTTCCGCGACGAGGACCTGCGTGCCGACCGTCAGCCCGAGTTCACCCAGGTCGATATCGAGATGTCCTTCGTGGACCAGAACGATGTCATGAGCGCGCTCGAAGAGGTTCTTGCCGATGCCTTCGGCCGCATGGGTGTCGAGATGCCCACGCCGCTGCGTCGCATGAACTACTGGGATGCCATGGACACCTATGGCTCCGACAAGCCCGATACCCGCTATGGCATGCACCTGGTCGACCTGACCGACATTTTTGCCAACTCCAAGTTCAAGGTCTTCGCGACCGCCGCAAATGAGGAGGGCTCTGTCGTCAAGGCCATCAACGCCAAGGGCGCCGGTGCCTGGGCACGTGCCAAGATCGATAAGCTCGCCGGGGTGGCTTCCACGTTTGGCGCCAAGGGCCTGGCCTGGATCGCCTTCCGCGAGGACGGCTCCATCAACAGCCCCATCGTCAAGTTCTTCTCGGACGAGGAGATGGCCGTTCTGCGCGAGCGCATGGACGTCGAGCCCGGCGACCTTGTGATGTTCGCCGCCGGCCCGCGCCTGCTCTCCGACGAGATCCTGGGCGGCATGCGTTCGCACATGGCCAACGCACTCGAGATCAAGCGTGAGGGTCACGACTTCCTGTGGGTCGTCAACTTCCCGCTGTTCCATTGGGACGAGGACCGCAAGGCCTACGCTGCCGAGCACCAGCCCTTCACCCTGCCGACCGAGACCGACATCGCCAAGATCGAGGCCGACCCGTTGGCAGCCGGTTCTTGCACCTACGACTTTGTCATGGACGGCTTTGAGGCCGGCGGCGGCGGCATGCGTATCCACAACGCCGAGATGCAGATGTCCATGCTCAAGCTCCTGGGCTTTACCGAGGAGCGCGCCGAGTCTCAGTTTGGCTTCCTCATGGAGGCGCTCAAGTTTGGTGCGCCCCCGATGGGCGGTTTTGCTCTGGGCTTGGACCGCGTGTGCATGCTGCTTACCGGCTCCGACTCCATCCGCGACGTCATGGCGTTCCCCAAGACGGCCAGCGGCTCCGACCTCATGTCGGGCGCCCCGAGTGCCGTTAGCGGCGCCCAGCTCAAGGACGTCAGCCTGCGCCTGATGTAGGCGAGTGGCTACATACTGCCCGC
This sequence comes from uncultured Collinsella sp., assembly GCA_902494605.1. GTDB lineage: Bacteria > Actinomycetota > Coriobacteriia > Coriobacteriales > Coriobacteriaceae > Collinsella. The sequence goes on along the minus strand of CABUUG010000007.1, from coordinate 19,574 downwards.
AACGAGGGAAGGACGCGTGCCTGCCCTCGTTTTTTATGCGCCGAGGTTGTGAGGGCTTGGGATGACCGGACGTCGCGGAAAGCGCGACCCAGAATTCGGCAAATTAATGGGGCACAGTTTCCGGTTGAGCTGTCTAACGGAAACTGTGCCCCAGAATGAGCGCTCAAAACGGGGCAGGCTTTCCGCAACAACTGTCTGGCGGAAAGCCTGCCCCAGTTTCTTATAGCGAGTCTCTCTGGATCAGCTGCATGTGCATCACGGAGGTGGTGGGCTCGGCACCCTTGATCATGTCGAGCGCAATGTTGGCGGCCATGTGGCCTTCTTCGCGCAGGGGCTGGCGGACGGTCGTGAGTGCGGGGACGCAGCGCGTCGCAATCTCGTGATCGTCGAAGCCGACGACAGAAACGTCCGCAGGAACGGATAGGCCTGCCTCGTTGAGTGCGGTGATGACGCCAGCCGCGATACGGTCCGATCCGCAGAGCACGCCATCGAAAGCAATCTCGCGCGCGAGGATCTGGTGCATGGCCTGATAGCCGTCTCCGTTGTTCCAGCCGGTATAGATAACGTTTGCGTCTGGGAGGTCTTTGCCCAAGACGGCACGGTAGCCGCGCAGGCGGTCGACAACAGCGGGGTTGTCTTGCGGTCCCAACACGGCGACGATATCTTTGCGCCCGCGTTCCTTCATGGCGAGTGCCGCAAAGTGTCCGCCCTCTTCGTCGTCAGAGTAGACCGTCGAGAACACATCGCGATAGGGGTGGCCCTCGAGCTGGCCGCACAACACGGTGGGTACGCCCAGATCGCGCAGCACCTCGAGCAGCTCGCTGCCCTTGTAGGGGGAGACGTCGATCACGGCGTCGAACGAGCGGCGCTCAAAGTGCTCGCGTGCGCGGTTGCGCTCATGCGTAGAAGACGCCTGCAAGATAACGGGCAGATAGGACGACTCCGACAGTTCCTCGGTAATGCCGCTCAAAAACTCGCTATAGGTGGGGTCGCTGAAGAGTTCACTTAGGGGCTCGGTCACGAGCACGGCGATGATTTCCGTGCGCCCGACAGCGAGCGCTCGGCCACGAGCGTTGGGGACAAAATTGACTTCCTTGGCCGCCGCGCGGACGCGCTTTTTGGTTTCCTCGCTAATGCGGGGCGAATCGTTGAGAGCGCGCGATGCCGTGGAGCGCGACACGCCGGCAGCTGCGGCAACCTCGGCAAGCGTAGGTGCGGTGCGAACTGGTTGGGTCATGGCGTCTCCTGGAGAATGCGGTCGATGTTGTCGCTGATACGGGCTGGTGCGGATACAGCTTACTATAGTGCGCCTGAACAGCGTTCATGATATCCGGTGACCGGTGTCGTTTTGTAACCAAGCCGCAATCGAATATGTCTCGTATGGGTGAGATATCAGCGGGCGTGGCGGTTGCCTACGAGCTTAAGAACGATGTCTTGCGCTGAGTTTCGATACTCAGGGTGACATAAGTGTCCCGGTTGTACAACCGGTTGCACCGTTAACCCGACCAAATCGACCGTTCAGCGGACAACCGGTTGCACAGTTTTTTGCATCGACCGTAAGATAAGGACAACCGGTTGCACAAGAATCACTACGATGACGAAGGAGCATCACCATGGACGCCATTAACGATTGGGAAAACCAAGCGCTCACCCACAGGAACCGCCTGGCACCCCATGCGTACTTTATGGGTTACGAGACCGCCGATCTCGCTGCAACGTACAGCCGCGAGCTGTCGCGCGGGTTTGTCCAGCTGTCCGGCTCGTGGCAGTTCCGTCTCTTTGAGGGCCCCGCGGCCGTCTCCAACGAGGAGCTCTCCACGTACGAGCCCGAGTGGGATCACGTGGAGGTTCCGCACCTGTGGCAGGTAGACGGCTATGGCAACCTTGCCTACACCGACGAGGGCTTCCCGTTCCCGGTGGATCAGCCGTTCGTTCCCTCCGACGACTCCACGGGCGTCTACCAGCGCATCGTCAACCTTCCCGCCGTGCCTGCCGGCGCTCGCGAGATCATTCGCTTTGACGGCATCGAGAGCTATGGCGAGCTCTACGTCAACGGCAAGTTTATCGGCATGACCAAGGGCTCGCGCCTGTCTGCCGAGTTCGACGTGACCGACGCGCTTGTCGAGGGCGACAACCTGTTTGCGGTCAAGGTTCTGCAGTACAGCGATGGTAGCTATATCGAGGACCAAGACATGTGGTGGGCATCGGGCATCTTCCGCGATGTGTACCTTATGCAGCGTCCCGCCGCACACCTGGTCGACTTTAGGTTCCGCACGCACCGCGAGGGCGATGCCGCTCTGATCACGCTCGATACGGTGGCCGAGGGCGCTTCCCGCGTTGTGTATACGCTCAGCGATGGCGGGAACGTGGTGGCTACGGGTGAGTGCGTCGACGGCCATGCCGAGTGCAGCGTGACCGATGCCCACTTCTGGAATCCCGAGGACCCCTTCCTCTATGACCTTACGTTTGAGGTCTACGACGGTGACGAGGTCAGCGAGTACGTCCCGCATCGCCAGGGTCTTGCCGAGGTGACGGTCGAGGGCAATCATATCTACCTCAACGGCACTTACTTTAAGATGCATGGCGTCAACCGCCACGATCACGACGATCACAAGGGCCGCGCCGTGGGCCTCGATCGCATGCGCCGCGACCTGGAGCTCATGAAGCAGCACAACATCAACGCGGTGCGCACGTCCCATTACGCCAACGACCCGCGCTTCTACGAGCTGTGCGACGAGTACGGCATCATGCTGGTCGCCGAGACCGATATGGAGAGCCACGGCTTCGAGAATATCGGCAACATCGCCCTGGTCACCGACGACCCGGCATGGGAGCCGGCCTACGTCGACCGCATTGAGCGCCTGGTGATGCAGGAGCGCAATCACGCCTGCATCATTATGTGGTCGATGGGCAACGAGAGCGGCTATGGCTGCAACATCCGCGCGATGTACGCCAAGGCTCACGAGCTCGATGGTCGTCCGGTCCATTACGAGGAGGATCGCAACGCCGATACCGTCGACGTCATTTCCACGATGTACTCCCGCGTGTCGCAGATGAACGACTTTGGCGAGCATCCGTTCCCCAAGCCGCGCATCAACTGCGAGTACGGTCACTCCATGGGTAATGGCCCCGGAGGCCTGTCCGAGTACCAGGAGGTCTTCGATCGTTGGGATTGCATCCAAGGCCAGTTTATTTGGGAATGGTGCGACCATGGTTTGGCTGCTGTGACCGAGGACGGCATTGCCTACGATATGTATGGCGGCGACAACGGCGATTACCCCAACAACAGCAACTTCTGCATCGATGGCATGGTGTTCCCCTGGCAGCAGCCGAGCCCGGGCCTTACCGAGTACGGCCAGGTCATCTGCCCGGTTCGCATGGCTTATGACGCCGAGGCAGGCGAGCTGACCGTCACCAACAAGCGCTGGTTCACCACTCTCGAGGATGTGTGCCTGTCGGCCGAGACCCTGGTGGACGGCGACGTGGTCTGCCGCAAGACGCTCATGCCCGGTGCGGTTGCCCCCGGCGAGTCCGTCCAGCTTCCGCTAGTGATTCACGAGGTCGCGGTAGGCGAGACCCTGCTGACCGTGCGCGCCTACACCATGGCCGCTCACGTCTGGTGCGAGCCGATGTTCCAGTTGGGTGCTAGCCAGTTTGCCATCGCCAACCATCCGGCGCCGGCCATCGCGGCTCCTGCTCGTCCTGAGCTTACGGTCGAGGAGACCGAGCAGGAGATCCGCATTCACTCCCTCAACGGCGAGTTGACCTTCAGCAAGGTAAACGGCACCGTGAGCGAGTGGAAGGCATCCGGCCGCGACGTCATGGCTTCTGGCCCCCAGGTTGGTTTTTGGCATCCGCTCGTCGATAACCACGCTCAGGAGTATGACTCCCTGTGGAAGGACAACTTCATCGATGTGATGCAGACGTCTACCCGCAAGGTTTCTTGGAAGCAGGACGGCAATGCGGTCGTCGTTACCGTGAGCCAGCGTATCGCTCCTCCCGTCCGCGCGTTCGGCATGCGCGTCGAGCTCGTCTACACCGTGCTTCCGAGCGGTCGCGTCGACCTCAAGGTTTCCGGCGAGCCCTACGGCGACTATTCGGACATTATCCCGCGCATCGGCATCTCCTTTGAGGTTCCCGGTTGCGATCGTGCCGTCGAGTGGTATGGCCACGGCCCGGGCGAGAACTATCCGGACTCGCTGCGCGCCAACCCGGTCGGTCATTACCGCACTACGGTTGACGACATGTTCACGCCCTACGTTATGCCTCAGGACTGTGCCAACCGCGAGGGTACCCGCTGGGTTGCCCTGCGCTCTAGCCACGGCGACGGTCTGGTCGTGACTCGTCCGGCTGACGCTGCCTCTAACCCGTTCTCGTTCTCGGCATGGCCCTATAGCTGCGAGGCTATCGATAACGCCAAGCACGTCTACGACCTTGTCAAGGGCGACACGGTCACGGTCAACATCAACGACCAGCTGCTCGGCCTTGGTTCGAACTCTTGGGGTTCCGAGGTGCTCGATTCCTACCGCACCCGTTTTGAGAGCTTCAGCTTTGAGGTGTCCCTGCGACCGCTGACGTCTGCCGATCTGGCTCAGGCGCTGGCACCCATTAAGGAGGCATAAGCCATGCATGTCTTTAACTCGCGTGCCGACTTCGATGCTCAGATGAAGTCCGTCAAGAAGTGGATGCGTACCGGCCAGGCGCTCGACGGCGTTTCTGAACTGCAGCACGATGTGGCGTACTCCATCGGCGACTCGTTGGTGTATTGGTGGGTGAACGCCCACGAGGCCGCTACCGCCGATCTGGTCGGTCACCGTCGCTATCATGCCGTGCTCGCCCCGCTCGACGGCGACCTGACTGTCGAGGTTGCCCCCAAGGCAGGCCTCACCTGCACCCGCGCCTACAGCGATATCGATGATCGCGAGCGCTTTGAGGGTACGGGGGAGACTGTGACGATTCCCGCCGGCGGCGTTGCTGTCGTCGAGATCGACGAGGCCTACCGTGTCGTGGCTGATGCCGCGGATCCCCGCGTCGTGGTACTGCACGTGACGGTTGAAGGATATTCCTTCCCCAACAAGTAGTATTCGTCCGCCTGGACGTTTGCTTCGCGCCGTTAAGGGGGATGGCTTTGTTGACTCCCTTTTCCCCATTCCCCTTAGCAGGTGCACCGTCCGTGTTTGCACTTGCAGCTCGGACGGGTTTAGATGACATTTAATAGATGATTGGGAGGGCTTATGAGCTCTGAAAAACGAGGAACGATTGGTTCGTTCGCTCTGCTGGGCATGACGGTCGCCGCCGTGTTCGGTATCAAGAACATCATCAACAACAACGCGGCTATCGGCTTGGCAGCCGCGCCGTCGTTCTTCTTCGCCACGCTTTTGTACTTTGTCCCCTATACCCTGGTTACCGCCGAGTTTGTCGGCCTCAACAAGGACTCCGAGTCGGGCGTGTACGCCTGGGTCAAGACCTCGATGGGCGGCCGCTGGGCATTCCTGACGGCGTTTAGCTACTGGTTCGTCAACCTGTTCTTCTTTGCGTCCGTCCTGCCCAATGTCATCATCTACGCGCGCTACGTGTTCTTTGGTGCCAATGCCGAGCTTTCGCAGCTGTGGATCACCATTATCGAGATCGTCGTCTTTGCTATCGCCACGTGGGTTTCGACCAAGGGCGCTAAGTGGATCGGCTCTATTTCCTCCTTCGGTTCGACCGCGGCTCTCGGCCTGACTGCCGTGTTCATCCTGCTGTCCCTGGCTGCTGCCTTTGGCGGCGTTGAGTTCGCTACGGCTCCCACGCCCGCCAACATGGCTCCCGACATGAGCAACTTCGCCACTATGTGGGGCTTCTTCGGTACGCTTGCCTGGATCATCCAGGGCGTTGGCGGCGCTGAGTCTGTCGGCGTGTTCCTTAACGACCTTAAGGGTGGCGTCAAGGCCTTCGTGCGCACCGTCGTTATCGCCGGCCTGACCATCGGCCTTCTGTATGCAGGCGCTTCGCTGCTGGTTAACCTGTTCATCCCCGAGGGCGGCGTTGCCATCTCCACCGGCATCTTCGACGTGTTCGGCGCTGTCTTTGCCCACTTTGGCATTCCCATGGAAGTGTCTACGCGCGTCATCGGCCTGATCCTTCTCGCCGCTACGCTGGGCTCCCTCATGATGTGGACCTCCGCTCCCATCAAGGTCTTCTTCACCGAGATCCCCAAGGGCGTTTTTGGTAGCAAGATCGTCGAGCTCAACGAGCACGGCATTCCTGCCCGCGCTGCCTGGCTGCAGTTCGCCATCGTCGTCCCCATCCTGATCATCCCGGCCCTGGGCTCCGGTAACCTCGACGACCTGCTCATGATCGTCACCAACATGACGGCTGCCACCGCTCTGCTCCCGCCGCTGCTGATCCTGCTTGCCTACTTTATGCTGCGCAAGAACTTTGACGCTGCTCCCCGTGGCTTCCGCATGGGTTCGCGTACCTTTGGCCTGGCCATTGCTGCATTCCTGCTTGTGGTCTTCTGCTTCGTGCTTATCTGCGGCACCATTCCGCTCGATCAGCCTCTGTGGCTGACGCTGGTCTACAACGTTGGCGGCGTAGTTGTCTTCCTGGGCCTTGCCGTGATGTGGTACAACCGCTATATCAACCGTCTGCGCGAGACCGATCCCGAGGCTGCCGAGAGCGAGCTGCGCCCCTCCGTCCTCGACATGATGGAGTAGCGGCTAGGATTAATCTGCGGCTGTGGAATAAATCGATTCCCTTTCCTAAGGAGGGGCCTTACGAGGCCCCTCCTTTTGTGTTTTGGGGCATGGTTTTGGACCCTGTGTTCAAAACCATGCCAAATATGAGTACTGTTGCAAAAGAGGTGTCATATTTTTCGGCCTGTTCTGAGCAAAAATGGCTCAAAATCAATTTATCTAACCCCCTGTAAAGGGCGTTTGACGGCTTTCAACCTCTTCGAATCGCTCAAATTAGGCAATTTGCTCTCGATTTTGCTGCTACTAAATTGGTGACAGTACTCATATTTGCCACTTTTTGCCCACGGGGTATCCGGAGGGGCCCTCGGCAGGCATCTAACGCTACAATAACTACCACGTGGCTGGGTTTTGCCGGCCGAATGTGCGATGTCGTGGGAGGGGACATGGTCGAGTTTACAAAGACGATTAAAGATCCGTTGGGATTACATGCCCGCCCGGTTGCGCTGCTCTATGACATCATTGCCAAGCATCGTAGCGACGTGTCAGTCAGCATTGGCGATCGCCACACGGATGGCCGCGATGTCATGGGACTCATGGCCCTCTATGGTGAGTGCGGCGAGAGCGTCGTCTTTCGTGTTTCGGGCGTGGATGAGGCCTCCTGTGTCACATCGATCAGAAATCTCTCGCTTTAACCTCAACAATGTGGCAAAGGGGCAGTCCCCTCTGTTGCATCAATTGGTATGACAAGGCGCCGCAAAGAGACAGTCTTTGCGGCGCCTTTGTTTCGTATAGGAAACTTTTTCGAAAACTAAATCAGGGCCCTTCCCAAAAAGTTAACCACGTGCTAGTTTACTAAAGCGAACATAGACGTGGTTAACTTTTATCGCGTCGATGTTGAGGACGAACTGACGTTAGGAGCCACTCATGTCTTGCGGACCGCAGATGCCGGCTATGCCGCTTTCGATGGTAAAAGCGGGCGAAACCGTGCGCGTGTCTCGTGTAAAGGGCAATGAGGACATGAAGCACCACCTCAAGGACCTCGGCTTTGTCGAGGGCAACGAAATCCACGTGGTGAGCTCGAGTGGTGCCAATATCATCGTCACGGTGCTGGGCGCACGCTTTGGCATCGATTCCAAGGTTGCCATGCACATCATGACTGTCGGTTAGTCCGCAGCATTTCATAAAAACCGAAAGGGGGACAAGAGGATGAAGACGTTGGGTGACGTTAAGGTGGGCGAGAGCTCTACCATCGTCAAGCTTCACGGTGAGGGTGCGCTTCGCCGCCACCTTATGGACCTTGGGCTCATCAAGGGCACTTCGTTCAAGGTCGTGAAGGTTGCACCGCTCGGTGATCCGGTCGAGATCAACGTGCGCGGCTACGAGCTTTCCATCCGCAAGGAGGAGGCGGCCGTCGTCGAGGTCCAGTAAGGGCTCGCGACGTATATTTCTGCAGATAAAGTTAGGTATTTCTAACTTAATGCTGCAACTTTGAAGCACATTATCCAGCCTGCGCGGAGAAAGCAGCGCGGGCACACAAGGAAGAAGGATTGAATGGCGGATTCTCAGATCCATGTCGCGCTGGCGGGTAACCCCAACTGCGGCAAGACCACGCTTTTCAACCTGATCACCGGCGCCAACGGCTACGTTGGCAACTGGCCCGGTGTCACGGTTGAGAAAAAGGAGGCTAGGCTCCTGAGTGACAAGAGCGTCACGATTACGGACCTCCCCGGCATCTACTCGCTTTCCCCCTACAGCCCCGAAGAGCAGTGCTCGCGCGATTACCTCATGAGCGGCGAGCCCGATGTCGTCGTCCAGGTGGTCGACGCTACCAACCTCGAGCGCAACCTGTACCTGGCGCTTCAGGTCATCGAGACCGGTCTGCCCGTGGTCGTCGCCCTCAACATGGCCGACCTGGTCGAGAAGAACGGCGACAAGATCGACACGGACAAGCTCTCCAAGAAGCTCGGCTGCCCGGTCATGATGATCTCCGCTCTTAAGAACAAGGGCATCAAGGAGCTCTTCGAGCAGGTTAAGAAGTCTGCTGCTTCCAAGGGCCAGGTGCCGGAGCACAAGTTCGACTCCTCCATCGAGGACGTTCTGGACCACATCGAGAACAACCTTCCGGTGAGCGTTCCCGCCAACAAGCGCCGCTATTACGCCGTTAAGCTGTTCGAGCGCGACGCGGACGCCTGCAAGCTCATCAACCTCACCAAGGAGAAAGCCGCTCGCGTGGAGCAGCTGGTCGCTCAGTGCGAGCAGGACTGCGATGACGATGCCGAGTCCATCATCACCGGTGAGCGCTATGGCGTCATCGCGCACATCATCGATGAGTGCATGACCAAGGCTCCGGCCAAGATGAGCACCTCCGAGAAGATCGACCGCGTGGTTACCAACCGTATCCTGGGTCTGCCGATCTTTGTGGTCATCATGTTCTGCGTGTACTACATCGCCGTCTCCACCCTGGGCGGCACGGTGACCGACTTCACCAACGACCAGCTCTTTGGTACCGATGGCTGGTACGTGCTCGGCCAGGGCCGCGATGCCTATGACGCAGCTGTCGAGGCTGCGGGTGACGCCGCCGATTCGGTTGACCCGGCGGAGTATGGCCCGTATGTTCCGGGTATTACCACCATGGTCCACGACGCGCTTGTGGCGGGTGGCACCGAGGACGGTGGCCTGGTCGATTCGCTCGTCTGTGACGGTATCGTTGGCGGCCTGGGTGCCATCTTCGGCTTCGTGCCGCAGATGTTCCTGCTCTTTGTGATGCTGTCCTTCCTGGAGGACTGCGGCTATATGGCTCGCGTCGCCTTCATCATGGACCGCGTGTTCCGCCGCTTTGGTCTGTCCGGTAAGTCCTTTATCCCCATGCTCGTGTCCTCGGGCTGCGGCGTCCCCGGCGTCATGGCTACCAAAACCATCGAGAACGAGAAGGACCGCCGCATGACGGTCATGACCACCACGTTCATCCCCTGTGGCGCTAAGCTGCCGATCATCGCCCTGCTCATGGGCTCCATCATCGGTGACTCTTCCACCACCGCCGCGTGGATCAGCCCGCTGTTCTACTTCCTGGGCGTCTTTGCCGTCATCGCTTCGGGCCTCATGCTCAAGAAGACCAAGCTCTTCGCCGGCCGCCCGACCCCGTTTGTCATGGAGCTCCCGGCTTATCACTTCCCGGCGATCCGCTCTTGGGCGCTGCACGTGTGGGAGCGCTGCTGGGCCTTTATCAAGAAGGCCGGCACGGTCATCTTCGCCTCCACCGTCGTGGTTTGGTTCCTGTCCAACTTCGGCAGCTACAATGGTGCCTTCGGCTTCCTGCCTGCGATGGACGGCATCCCCGAGGAGTTCATGGACTACTCCGTGCTCGCCATGCTCGGCAACCTGGTCGCTTGGATCTTCGCCCCGCTCGGCTTTAGCACTTGGCAGGCCACCGCGCTGACCGTCTCGGGCCTCGTCGCCAAGGAGAATGTCGTCGCTACCGCTGGCTCGCTGCTGTCCGTTGCCGATGCCGGCGAGACCGATCCGAGCCTGTGGACCGCATTTGCTGGTATGTTCCCGACCATGGGCGCTTGCGTGGCATTCGGTGCCTTCAACCTGCTGTGCGCTCCCTGCTTCGCCGCCATGGGTACCATCCGCAACCAGATGGACTCCGGCAAGTGGACCGCGATTGCTATCGGCTACGAGTGCCTCTTCGCGTGGGTGATCGGCCTGTTCATCAATCAGTTCTACAACCTGCTTGTGTTGGGACAGTTTGGTATCTGGACGGTTGTGGCCATCGTGCTGCTGGTTGCGATGCTCTTCCAGATCTTCCGTCCCATGCCCAAGCATGTCTGGACCGACGAGGACGAGACCAACACTGCTTCCGCCGCAGTTTCCGCTTAAGTCCGAATAAGGACGAGCCCCTTTCCACGAGCCCGGGTATCCTTGCGATACCCGGGCTTTTTGATGCGATGGGGGACAGATTGCCTTGCTCCAGAAGTTAAGATGTGACGTTTCCGCAGATAAAACCGACCAAAATAAACCTGTCCCTTTTTGGTAGGTGGAGAATGGGGTAAAGTAAGTGGTGGTTAACTAGAGGAGGCTTGCTATGGCACCTATCGATATTGTTGTACTGGCTGTTATCGGTATTGCGTTTGTCGCCGTGTGCGTGCGCATCTACCGCAAGGGCACCTGTGCCGACTGTGCCCAAGGCGGTGTTTGCACGGGACATTGTTCCAACAAAAAGACCTGCGCCGCGCTTAAGGGCGTAGACAAAATCGCCGAAGACTTGGGCCGCGGTATCAAGTAAGGCCCAGACATCCAAGTGCCCCGCGGACATCCGTTCGCGGGGCACTTTGCGCATTTGGATGCCAGCGCGGCGAGTTGAAGAGTATTTTTGGGGCATCGTTAAATCAGTTGCGGTGAAATACGGACTGTTTTGGCTGTCAAAGGCCTTATCTACTCCGTATTCCACCGCAACTTTTTGTGGGGTGGGCTAGAGACGCTGCATGCGGTATCCGACACCCATGTGCGTCTGAATCATCTTGGGGTGAGAGGGGTCTGCCTCGATCTTCTTGCGCAGGGTGCGCATGAACACGCGCAGGCTCGCCAGATCGCTGTCCCAGCTCGTGCCCCATATCTCGCGGGTGATGAAGGTGTGGGTGAGCACCTTGTCGACGTTTTTCGCCAGAAGGACGAGCAATTTGTACTCGGTTGGGGTGAGCGAGAGTTCGCGTCCGTCTTTCGTCGCGTATCCCGCGGCATAGTCGATATGCAGCGGACCGTTGTCGAACGTGCTCGCTTCTGTCGACTCGCCCGACGCCATCGAGGAACGCCTCAAATTCGCACGGACGCGTGCGAGCAACTCATCCACAGAAAAGGGCTTGGTGAGGTAGTCGTCTGCCCCTTCGTCAAGTGCTGCAATCTTGTCGGAATCTTCGGTGCGCGCCGAAATGACGATAATGGGGACTGCCGACCAGCTTCGGATCTTCGTGATGACCTCGATGCCGTCAATGTCGGGAAGGCCGAGGTCGAGCATGATGAGGCTGGGGCCGTGCGACACCGCATCCATGATGGCGGCCTGGCCGTTGCAAACCTTGCTCACGATATAGCCGTGGAGGTCAAGTGCGGTCGAAACGAGGTTTTGAACGGTCAGGTCATCTTCGACCAGGAGGATGCGTGGCTTAGCGGCATTATTCATGAATCTCGATCTCCTCGGCGGGCAGAGTAAAACGGAAGACGGCCCCATGGGGGTGGTTGTCGCGAACTTCGATGACGCCGCCATGCGCCTCCACGATGGAGCGGCAGAGCGACAGCCCAAGGCCGATGCTTCGACGCGAATCCACGGGCCGCGTATTGCTTGAGGTGAAGAAGCGCTCAAAGGTATGAGGCTTGTCGCAGTCTGCCACACCCGGCCCATCGTCTGCGACGTCCACCACGACGAACGCGCCCTCGCGACGTGCGCTGATGGTGACAGTCGAGTCCTCGGGCGTGTATTTGAAGGCGTTCATGATGAGATTCGTAAGCACCTGCATGATGAGATGGACGTCGATGCGTACTAGCAGGATGTCGTCAGTGTGCTCGATGGTGACGGTACGTCCATGCGATGCTTGGGCGACATGGCTGAGGGCGGCCTCGATGACCTCGTCGATGAGCTCGGATGTGAAGTTGAGGTGAATGGTGCCGTCCTCGACGCGTGTGATGGCGAGGAGGTTCTCCACGGTATCGATAAGCCAGAGGGAGTCGTCGTAGATGGCATCGGCAAGATCGCAGCGTTGTTCGAGGCTGAGCTTCTCATCGCTCTTCCGAAGGATTGCCGCAGATCCGGATATAGCCGTGAGGGGTGTCCTTAAATCGTGGCCGATGGAGCGCAAAAGGTTGGCGCGCATCTGCTCGTTTTTCGCCAAGACCGCAGCCTCTTCGCGCTCTTGTGCCGCTCGGTCGCTTTCGAGCGCCAAGGCGCATTCACCTACGATAGATAGGACGATCGAATGCTCGAAGGCTTCGGTCTCGCGCCCCTCCAGGGCGATGCCGATGACACCGAATACCTTGCTGCCGGTGCGAACCGCGAGGTAGAGACAGCGCGCCTCAGGCAGGGTCCGCGTGCTTGCGCCCGCGCGCTTGTTGTTGGTGTAAGTCCAGGTTGCAACGGCGCGCTCGTAGTCGGTGAGCAGCGACGCGGATCGGTTTTCGGTGCCAGCGGACTCATAGAGCGCCTTGCCGAGCGTGCCGTGTTCGGCGGGGTAGAAGACCACGTCGAGTTTTAGCAGTTTGACGAGTTGGTTCATGGCGACGCGGGCGCACTCCTCCGCGCTATGGGCTTGCTGCAAGAGCTGGTTCGTTTCGAGGAGTACGCGCGTTTTGAATGCGTTCTCGGCGGATGTACGGGCGTTGTCGGCGATGCGCGCAGTTAACTCGCCGGCGACCATAGCGGTAGCGAACATGATGCCGAACGTGACCAGATAGCTTCGGTCGTAGCTGGCGAGCGAAAACAGAGGCGTGACGAAGCAGAAGTTGTAAAGCACTACAGAGAGCACGCTCGATACGATCGTGCAGATACGCCCCGTCGTGGTGACGGCGGTCAGCAGGGCCGTGAGGATATAGAGGGATATGATGCTGGAATCGGCAAATCCCAGATGGCGGAAAGCCGTGCCGATCGCCGTGGCGACAAGAGAGAGGGCCAGCGTGCGAAGCGCGTCTCGGCTGCTGGGCGGCTGCAGGGCGAGCGCACGGCGGCGTCCTTCGGGCCGGGAGGGCGGAGTCGACTGGTTTGGAATGATGTAAATGTCGAGGTTCGGGGCGAATGTTATGAGCTGTTCTACGAGAGATTTGCGGCCGAAGAGGGCCTGACGGACGCTGCCGCGCTCGCCCGTGCGCCCCATGACGATCTTCGAAATACCCGACAGGCGCGCGAACTCGGAGATCTGAAACGCGATGTCGTCGCCATAGACGGTTTCCATATGTGCTCCGAGCTGCTCGGCTAGGGCGATATTGGCTGCAAGCTTGGCGCGCTCATTATCGCTCATGGCTTGTGTGCGCGGGCTCTCTACGAACAGGGCGACGAGCTCGCTGCGAAACGCTTTCGCCATGCGTGCGGCGGCACGGACGATGCGGGGATTGGTCGGCGCCGGGGAGACACAGACTAAGATACGCTCCCTGGTGTAGTAGTCACGGTTTCCCAGCACGCGTGCGGCGTCTGTGAGGTGGCCGGTGCGATCGGCGCAGCGGCGCAGTGCGATTTCTCGGAGTGCGGTAAGGTTCTCGACGGTAAAAAAATGCTGTTGCGCTCGGTCGGCTTGTGCGGGACGGTAGACGAGGCCGGAGCGAAGGCGCTCAAGTAGGTCTTCGGGCTCTATGTCGACGAGCTCGACCTGGTCGGCATCATCGAAGATGCGGTCGGGGATTCGTTCGCTCACGACAACGCCGGTGATGGATGCAACCATGTCGTTTAGGCTCTCGATATGCTGAACGTTCACGGTCGTATAGACGTCGATGCCCGCATGTAGAAGTTCCTCGACGTCTTGATAGCGTTTGTCGTGGCGAGACCCCGGCGCATTCGTATGGGCGAGCTCGTCGACAAGGATGAGCTGAGGGGCGCGTTCGATAGCCGCATCTAGATCGAACTCGCTGAGCGCAATGCCGTTGTGCTCGATGAGTTTACAAGGCACGTTCTCAAGCCCTTGTGCAAGATGGGCAGTTGCCGGACGTTCGTGCGGCTCGATGTATCCCGCGACGACGTCGACACCTCGCCGCTTGGCGGCGTGGGCGGCTTGAAGCATCGCATAGGTTTTGCCTGTGCCAGCAGCGTAGCCAAAGAAAATTTTGAGGTGTCCCCGGCTGGTTCGAGTGTTATCGGCGACCTCGTCTTCCTCAATTGCCTTGAGGATGAGGTCTGGATTGACGCGAGTGTCCGATGCGTCGCGCTGCATAGCGTAGCCTTTCTGAAGCGTTGTCCATGCGTGCATACGCGGTGAAGACGCCACTGTATGCTCGCGAGGTCGAGTATAGGCGCACTGCAGCTGCAATAGTGCTTTCTACCTGCATCTTTACGGCATCTTAAGGACGTGAGCCCCGGCCCTCACGCCTCTTTAATCCCTAGAAGCGTTTACTGTCCCCAGACGCTTGCGAGAGTAGGCGTCCGAGACATCGGACCGCGCGTGAAAGGGGCGGTAAATGAACATCCTCATTCCCATCATCGGAGTCGTCTGCATTGGACTCTTTATCTATTACATCTACATTCTGATGAGGAGTGATTCGTAAACTATGGACGCTGCGATTCAGTACATCTTGTACTTTGCCGTGCTCGTCGTCCTGGCCGTTCCGCTCGGTCGGTTCATGGCCCATATCATGGATGGTGAGCATACGTTCCTGTCGCCTGTGATTGCTCCTGTGGAGCGTGGCGTCTATCGTCTGCTTCGCATCGACGCGGCAGAACAGATGGGGTGTAGGCGCTATCTGGCGAGCGTGCTGGTCTTTTCGGGGATCGGCCTCGTGGCTCTTGTGGCACTCCAGGCGCTTCAGTCCTTCTTGCCAGGCAATCCCCAGCACCTGCCGGGCGTGTCATGGGACCTGTCGTTCAATACGGCTGCTTCCTTCATAACCAACACCAACTGGCAGTCCTACTCCGGTGAGACCACCCTGTCCTACCTTGTGCAGTTCATGGGTCTCACCGTGCAGAACTTCGTTTCCGCTGGCACCGGTATCGCGGTCATGTTCGCGCTGATTCGCGGCTTCCGTCAAGTCAAGGAGCAGGGTCTGGGTTCCTTCTGGGTCGATCTCACCCGCACCGTCCTGTATGTGCTCATCCCGCTGAACCTCGTATTCGGCATCTGCCTGGCTGCCGGTGGCGTCATCTCCAACTTCCAGCCGGCTCAGAAGGCTGAGCTCGTAGAGCCCGTCGCTGTCCAGCCTAATGCAGACGGCGGCTGGAGCGTCATCGACGGCGCCCAGATCGAGGGCGACACGGTCAAGGTCGACGGCAAGGTTGTCGAGGGCGCGCGTGTGGTCACCGAGCAGTTCCTGCCCCAGGGTCCCGCGGCTCCTCAGGTCGCCATCAAGCAGTCCGGCACCAACGGCGGCGGCTTCTTCGGCGTGAACTCCGCCCATCCGTATGAGAACCCCAGTGCCTTCACCAACATCATCGAGATGACCAGCCTGCTGCTGATCCCGGCCGCCTGTTGCTTCACCTTCGGTATCGGCGTCAAGAACACCAAGCAGGGCAAGGCCATCTTTGCCGCCATGTTCATCCTGCTGGTGATCTTCACCGGCATCATTGCCGTCAACGAGCATGCGGGCACCCCGCAGCTGGCCGATGGCGGAGCGGTCAATATCGAGATGACCGACGGCCAGGCCGGCGGCAACATGGAGGGCAAGGAGAGCCGTTTCGGTATCGCCTCCTCTTCTACCTGGTCCGCTTTCACGACGGCTGCTTCCAACGGCTCGGTTAACTCCATGCACGACTCCTACACCCCGCTGGGCGGTTTTGTCCAGATGCTCCAGATTGCTCTGGGCGAGGTCGTCTTCGGCGGCGTGGGCTGCGGCCTGTACGGCATGATCGGCTTCGCCATCCTCACAGTGTTCATCGCCGGCCTCATGGTCGGACGCACGCCTGAGTTCCTGGGCAAGAAGATCGAGCCGGGCGAGATGCGCTGGGCAGTTGTCCTGTGCTTGGCAACTCCGTTTGCCATTCTGGTGTGCTCGGCCATCGCCTGCATGGTGCCCGGTCTTGCCGACCAGCTCAACAATGGTGGCGCGCACGGCTTCTCCGAGGCGCTGTATGCCTTCACCTCATGCGGCGGCAACAACGGCTCGGCGTTTGCAGGCATGAACTGCAACATTCCCTGGATCAACGTCATGCTCGGCCTTGAGATGCTGTTCGCCCGCTTCATGCCCATCATCGGTACGCTGGCTATCGCCGGCTCGCTGGCCAAGAAGGGTAGGGTCGCCGAGAGCGCCGGTACCCTGTCTACCACCAACGGTATGTTCGTATTCCTGCTCGTGTTCATCGTTCTGCTGATCGGTGCCCTGAGCTTCTTCCCGGCCCTGGCGCTTGGCCCCGTTGCCGAGTTCTTCCAGATGATTGCGTAAAAGAGGGCGCAGATTTATGGCTATGCAAAAAGACATGATGAGCCGCGCGGTCCGCGACTCGTTTGCCAAGCTGGATCCTCGCGTCCAGATTCAAAACCCGGTCATGTTCCTGGTGTGGCTTTCCGCCGTCATGACCTCCGTCCTGGCCGTCGCTTCCATCTTCGGTGTGCAGGACGCGGGTGTGCCCACCTACTATGTGGTCGCCATCGCGGTCATCCTGTGGCTCACCGACCTGTTCTCGAACTTCGCCGAGGCGCTTGCCGAGGGCCGCGGTAAGGCTCAGGCCGATTCCCTGCGTGCGGCCAAGAAGGATGTCGAGGCCCATCGCATCGAGTCCGTTGAGGACAAGGAGCACTTCACCGTCGTTCCCGGCACCGAGCTCACGCGCGGCGACCTGGTGATCGTACGCGCCGGCGAGCAGATTCCCGGCGACGGCGACGTCATCGAGGGCGCTGCCTCCGTTGACGAGTCCGCCATCACCGGCGAGTCCGCCCCCGTGGTCCGCGAGGCCGGCGGCGACCGCTCTGCCGTTACCGGCGGTACTACGGTGCTGTCCGACTGGATCATCGTCAAGATCTCCAGTGAGCCCGGCCAAAGCTTCCTGGACAAGATGATCGCGATGGTCGAGGGTGCCGCGCGCAAGAAGACCCCTAACGAGATCGCTCTGGAGATCTTCCTGGTGGCCCTCTCTATCGTCTTTATCCTGGTCACGCTGGCCCTGTATTGTTACTCCTACTTCTCGGTCGGTCTTAACGACATGGTCAACCCCACGGCCGTGACCACGCTCGTGGCGCTGCTCGTGTGTCTGGCTCCCACTACCATCGGCGCCCTTCTGTCCGCCATTGGCATCGCCGGTATGAGCCGTCTGAACGAGGCCAACGTGCTGGCCATGTCCGGCCGCGCCATCGAGGCCGCCGGCGACGTCGACATCCTCATGCTCGACAAGACCGGCACCATCACCCTGGGTAACCGCCAAGCCGCCGAGTTCATCCCGGTCGACGGCGTCGATCCCGCGGAGCTGGCCGATGCCGCCCAGCTTTCCTCGCTGGCCGACGAGACCCCCGAGGGCCGTTCCATCGTCGTGCTCGCCAAGGAGCAGTTTGGTCTGCGCGGCCGTACGCTCGAGGATAAGGGTATGGAGTTCATCCCGTTCACCGCGGCAACGCGTATGTCCGGCGTGAACTACGAGGGCAATGAGATCCGCAAGGGCGCTGCCGATTCCGTGCGCACCTATGTGGAGGCAGCCGGCGGCGTGTTCTCCCAGGAGTGCGACGAGGCCGTCGAGCGCATCGCCAAGGCCGGCGGCACCCCGCTGGTCGTGACCAAGAACTGCCGCGTGCTGGGCGTTGTGTACCTCAAGGACATCATCAAGTCCGGCGTTAAGGAGAAGTTCGCCGACCTGCGCCGCATGGGTATCAAGACCATCATGGTGACGGGCGACAACCCGCTCACGGCGGCCGCCATCGCAGCCGAGGCGGGCGTGGACGACTTCCTGGCCGAGGCCACCCCCGAGGGCAAGCTCAAGAAGATCCGCGCGTTCCAGCGCGAGGGTCACCTGGTCGCCATGACCGGCGATGGCACCAACGATGCACCGGCGCTCGCTCAGGCGGACGTCGCCGTGGCCATGAACACGGGAACCCAGGCTGCCAAGGAGGCCGGCAACATGGTCGACCTCGACTCCAGCCCCACCAAGCTCATCGATATCGTGCGTATCGGCAAGCAACTGCTCATGACCCGCGGCTCACTCACGACCTTCTCGGTCGCCAACGACGTCGCCAAGTATTTCGCGATCATCCCGGCGCTATTCTCGCCGATCTACCCCGGGTTGGACGCCCTCAACATCCTGGGGCTCACCAGCCCGTTGTCTGCCGTGCTGTCCGCCATTATCTACAACGCACTGGTCATCGTCGCGCTGATTCCTGCCGCCCTGAAAGGCGTGAAGTATCGCGAGCTTTCGTCCGGCCAGCTGCTGACCCACAACCTGCTGGTGTGGGGTCTGGGCGGTATCGTGGCGCCGTTCGTATTCATCAAGATTATCGACATGCTGCTGGCCTTGTTCGGCATTGGCATGATGTAGACGGAGGTTTGTATGTTCAAAGGTATCGCATCGCGCGCACTTGGCGTGTTCGCGCTGTTTACCATCGTCTGCGGCCTGGGATACACGCTCGTGGTGACCGGCGTCGCGCAGCTTGCGTTTCCGTACCAGGCGAACGGATCGCTCATTACGGTCGACGGCAAGGTTGTGGGTTCCGAGCTCATCGGCCAGAACTTCGATGACGAAGCCCACATGTGGGGTCGTATCCAGAACGTATCAATTGTCGAAGGCGAAGACGGCGAGCTCATGGCGTATGGCGCCCCGTCCAACCTGTCCCCGGCGAGTGAGGAGTATCGGCAGCTGATTGATGCGCGCGTGAAGAAGATCCGCGCTGCCAACCCCGATGCCGATATGGACGCTGTGCCCGTCGACCTGGTGACGTGTTCGGGGTCCGGCCTCGACCCGGAGATCTCTCCGGATGCCGCCGAGTACCAGGTCCCGCGCCTTGCCAAGGCCACGGGCAAAAGTGAGGACGAGGTGCGCGAGATTATCGCCCAGTGCACCAAGGGCCGATTCCTGGGCGTCTTCGGCGAGCCCACGGTCAACGTGCTCAAAGTGAACCTTATGCTGGACGGCGCGCTGTAGGTGAGGGAGTGGCGGATGAGGGCATGACTGACTATCTGAGCCCTCAATTCCACCCCGCCCATCAGTTGCGGTGGAATACGGACTGTTTTGGCTGTCAAAAGTCTCATCTACTCCGTATTCCACCGCAACTGATGGGCGGGGTGGAATTGAGGGTG
>CABUUG010000006.1 GCA_902494605.1 uncultured Collinsella sp. | reverse complement strand
CGTTGCCACGGCCGCCGAGCATGCGGCCGCGAAGCGTGCCGAGGTCCAGATCGAGCAGGTCAAGGTTGACTCGACAGCCGCCGCCACGCTCGAGTCGTACTTCAACTTTGGCGCGTACGCGATTATCTCGTCGGTCATCGTGTCGGTGGGGCTGGTGTTCTCGGGCATGAACGAGCCCGAGCGCGTACGTCGTATGGATGCCGGCCCAATCTCCGAGCGCCAACGTTCGCTTGCCGTGTTTGCGGCCGCCGCCGTGATCACCGTCTGCATCTGGGTTGTGTCGAGCATGATGGGCGTCGTGGGCTTTGCCGGCGCGGTCGCCGAGGTCGGCGTGGGCCGTGTATGTCTGGCGCTGGCGGCGACGTTTGCCCTGGCGTGCACGCCGCTGGCCGTTGGCTTTGCCCTTTCGAGCCTGGGTGCGCGCGAGGAGCTGCTCAACGGTGTGGGCAACTTGCTTGGCATGCTCATGACGTTTTTGGGCGGCGCCTGGATGCCGCTGTCGCTCATGGGTTCGGCCGTGCAGACCGTGGCGCATTTTGTGCCGACGTTTTGGGTGAACGACGCGATCGGCAAGGCGCTTGCCTCGGACCTGACGTCTGCCGTGCTGGGGGACATCGCCTGCGACCTAGGCGTCACGGTGCTCTTTGCCGTGGCCATCGCCGCCGCAGGCTTCGCCCTCGCACGCGCCAAATCCCGCGCCTAGCCACCTAGTCATTTAAGAGCGTCCCCAACGACTAGTCTTGAAACAAATCCCCGCTCTCGCCCAAAAATAGTTCGCCAAGGTTTACTATTACGCTCATAAAGTAGTACAAGGCTAACAATGGGGGATAGCATGGCAACGCAGGAAGCCTACGTCCAGGTTAAGAATCTCAAAAAGCACTACGGCGATGGAGATGCATGCCTGACGGTGCTCGACGGCATCGACACGTCCATCAACCGCGGAGAGATCTGCGTCATGTTGGGGCCCTCGGGCTCGGGTAAGTCGACCTTTCTTAACCTGATCGGCGGCCTGGAGGATGCCGACGCCGGCTCTATTCTGGTGGACGGCTGCGACCTCACCACGCTCAACGCCGGCGACCTGGGCGAGTATCGCCGCCGTGAGCTGGGCTTTGTCTTCCAGTTTTACAACCTGGTGCCCGATCTCACCATCAAGGAAAACATCGAGGTCACGGCGCACCTGTCCAAAAAGCCGCTCAACATTGACGACCTGCTACGCTCGCTGGGCCTCTACGTGCATCGCAACAAGTTCCCACGCCAGGTTTCGGGCGGCCAACAACAGCGCTGCGCCATCGGCCGTGCGCTCGTCAAAAACCCGGGCCTGCTGCTGTGCGACGAGCCCACGGGCGCGCTTGACTACAAGACGTCCAAGGAAATCTTGCAGCTCATGGAGGATGTCAACCGCACCTACGGCTGCACCATCATCATCGTCACGCACAACGCCGCCATCGCCCGCATGGCCAACCGCGTGCTGCGCCTGCGCGACGGGCGTATCGTCGAGGATGAGCTCAACGAGTCGCCCGTCGCGGCCGCCGAGCTCGATTGGTAGGCGGCGCTATGACACCTCTCGCAAAACGTCTCCCGCGCGAGCTGCGTCGCAATATCGGCAAGTACCTGGGCATCTTTTTGCTTATGTGCGGAAGCATCGCCCTTACCTCGGGCTTTTTGCTCGCAGCGCATTCCATCGGCTGCCTCATCGACGACATGCGCGATGCATACACGATTGAGGACGGCCGCGTGACCACCTCCTTCGAGGCTACCGACGAACAACTCAGGGCCGCCGAGGATGCAGCCGACGACGTCGGCGGCGTCACGCTCTACAAGAATTTCTCCATCGACGCCATCATCAAAAAGACCGCCGGCGACGACGGCACCAAGCGCACGCTGCGCACCTATGCGCACCGCACCAAGGTCGATATCGCGTCCTACTGTGAGGGCAAGGAGCCCAAGACGGACGATGAGGTGGCCATCGACCGTGTCTTCGCCACCAACAACGACCTCGCCGTGGGCGATAAGGTCGAGCTTGAGGGCCGCACCTACACCATTTGCGGCATCATGACCCAGCCCGATAGCCAGGCGTTGTTCCTCAACAATTCGGACTTTACGGTGAACACCATCACGTACGGTGTGGCCGAGGTCACCGATGCCGGCTTTGCCGCGCTCGAGGATGCCGGCGGCGCGCCTGCCTACACCTACTCCTTCACCTTTGCCGATCGCGACCTCCCCACCGCGGATCGCATCGATGCGGAGCAGGATATGGTCGAGGCACTGACCGACGCCGATGCGCGCGTGGACGATCTGACCGACGCCGATTCCAACCAGGGCATTGGCTATGCGCGCGACGACGTGGACGGCGACTCCATGATGTGGATGACGCTGCTCGACATCATCATCGTGATCATGGCGTTCGTCTTTGTGGTCCTTACCGATGCCACCATCGAGGAGGAGAGCGCCATCATCGGCACGTTGCTCGCCAGCGGCTATCGTCGACGCGAGATCGTGCTGCACTACCTTGCGCTTCCCGCCATCGTGGGCGTGGTCGCGGCGCTTTTGGGCACTGCGCTCGGCATTGTGTTCTTTACCGAGCCCATGCGCAGCCTCTATTACGGGTCGTACAGTCTGCCGCCCTTCCAGGTGTACTGGAGCTGGGAGATCTTTGTGAAGTGCGCCGTGGTTCCCGCCGCCGCGCTCATCCTCATCACGCATGTGGGCCTGCTTCGCAAAATGGGCAAGACCCCGTTGCAGCTCCTTCGTCACGAGGCGAGCGGCAAATCGGGCACCAAGCGCGGTATGCAACTGCCGGAGCGCATGGGCTTTGTCTCGCGCTTCCGCCTGCGTATCTTTCTGCGCAACCTGGGCAACTTTGCCACGCTCTTCGTGGGCATCGCGTTTGCCTCGCTGCTGCTGCTCTTTGGCCTGGCGATTCTGCCCACGATGACGCACTATGCGGACAACCTCGAGACGAGCCTGGTCGCCGAGCACCAGTACACGCTCAAGGCGCCGCTGGAGCTCGAGGGTACTGCCGAGGAGCGCGAGCAGTGGTCAGCACTCGAGCGCTTGCAATCGGTTGACGGCGCGCTGCTTTCCGCCGCCCGGGATGCCGATGACGAGCTCGACGACGCGGCCGATGCGGCGCAGGCGGCAGCCGATACTGCGGCGAGTGCTCCGTCTGCCGAGAGCCTGGCCGCAGTGCAGGATGCGCTTGCCAAGGTCCAGGACAAGAAGAATGCGCTTTATGCGCGCCTCGATGATCTTGCCGATGCCCTCGGCTGCAACCGCGACGAGGCTATCGACCTGATTGACAAGGCCTCTAAGATCGACACTGACAACGACGATATCCACCCGGTCAATACGACCGACAACGGCGCGGGCGCAATCGCGCAGGCCGAGAAATATGCCGTTTACCAGCTGCAATACGACCGCGGCGATGGTAATGGCGAGGAGACGATTTCCGTCTACGGCATTTCATCCGATTCGCGCTATTGGAAAGACCTCAACGTCGGCGACGGCCGCGTCGTCTTTGGCGGTGGCTTGCTCGACAAGTTTGGCTGGAGCGAGGGTCAGAAGGTCACGCTCGGCGACAAGTACGAGGGCGAGCATTATTCCCTTGAGTACGCGGGCAAGGACTGTGCCTGGGGCTCCAAGTCGGACATGAATATCTATATGAGCATCGACGACTTTAACGAGCTGTTCGGCAACGATGCCGCGTACTTCAACGGCTATGCGAGCGATGAGAAGCTCGACCTCGATGCTCGTTACTTTGCCGGCGACACCACGCCCGACGACATGCGCGCCGTGGGCGACCAGTTCATCGGCATGATGAGCAAAATGATCGGCATGATGGTCGGGCTCGCGGTGTTTATCTTCCTGCTGTTTATGTACCTGCTGACCAAGGCTGTGATCGACCACAGCGCCCGTTCGATCAGCTACATGAAAGTCTTTGGCTATCGCGATAGCGAGATCTCGCATCTGTACATCCGCTCGATCACGCTGTGCGTGGCGGCGTCGCTCGTGCTGAGCCTGCCGGTCATTATTGGCTCGCTCACGGCCATCTTCCGCTCGATGCTGCTCGCCTACAACGGCAATATCGAGATCTACGTGCCCGCTTGGTCCATGGTTGCATGCGTCGGCATTGGCTTTGCGACCTACCTGGTCGTGGCGCTGCTACACACGCGTTCTATCAAGCGCGTCAGCCTGGCCGAGGCCCTTAAAGTCCAAGAGTAGTCGTTTGAGAACGTCCCCAATGACTAGGTGCCGTACTTGACTTTAACTCTACTTTAACTGGTACCATCCTCTATGTCTGTAACGCCATATAGACCGAGGGGATAGATCTATGACCGCAACTGCACCCGCAGCACCCGCTAAGGTGTACTTCACCAACCTGCGCACGCATGCTCGCGAGAGCCAGCTCGACAAGCTCAAGCGCCTCATACGTCACGCCGGTATCGAGCAGATCGACTTTGAGAACAAGTTCGTCGCCATCAAGATTCACTTTGGCGAGCTGGGCAACCTGAGTTTTTTGCGTCCCAACTACGCCCGCGCCGTCGCGGATGTCGTGAAGGAGCTGGGTGGCAAGCCCTTCCTCACCGACTGCAACACGCTCTATGTCGGTAGCCGCAAAAACGCGCTCGAGCACATCGATACCGCCTATCAGAACGGCTTTACCCCGTATGCCACGGGTTGCCAGATCATCATCGCCGACGGCCTCAAGGGTACCGACGAGGCGCTCATCCCGGTCGAGGGCGGCGAGTACGTGCGCGAGGCCAAGATCGGTCGGGCACTCATGGATGCCGATATTGTGATCAGCCTCACGCACTTTAAAGGCCATGAGCAGGCCGGCTTTGGCGGCGCCATGAAGAACCTGGGCATGGGCGGCGGCAGCCGCGCCGGCAAGATGGAACAGCATGCCGCCGGCAAGCCGAGCGTCGCGACCGAGCACTGTATTGGCTGCCGTGCCTGCGAAAAGGTCTGTGCGCACAGCGCTATCTCGTTTGACGACACCCGTGAGCGCGAGCTCGCCAACGGCAACACCCGTACGGTTCACGTTGCCGCTATCGACCATGATCGCTGCGTGGGCTGCGGCCGCTGCATCGGCGTGTGCAACCAGGACGCCATCAAGCCCGGCCATGACGCCGCGGCCGACGTGCTCAACTGCAAGATCGCCGAGTACACCAAGGCCGTCGTCGACGGCCGCCCGAGCTTCCACATTTCGCTCGCCATGGACATTAGCCCCAACTGCGATTGCCATCCCGAAAACGACACGCCTATCGTCAACGATATCGGCATGTTCGCGAGCTTCGACCCGGTCGCCATCGACCAGGCCTGCGCCGATGCCGTCATGGCATCCGAGCCGCTGCCCAACACCGAGCTCACCGATAGCGCGGCCAAGATGGAGCATAACCACGAGCATCTGGAGGGCGAGCAGGCCAAGGACCCCTTCTGCATCACGCATCCCGACACCGACTGGCGCACCTGCATTGCGCATGCCGAGAAGATCGGCCTAGGCACGAGCAAGTACGAGCTCATCGAGGTCAAATAGCACCTATCTATTGGACATATCAAGCGCTTTTGTAGTGCAACGTTAGCAAAGGCCGCCCGCGAGCACAGCTCTCGCGGGCGGCTTTCCGGAAGTATGCGGCAAATTTCGAGACCGCCGAGCACACGACGTTTTTTGGCAACAAAACCCCAGATAAATTGTTGGTAAAACTGCGGTCTGGTCGGCAGTTCCAGACTTTGCCGCATACTTCCGAAAATAGGGGGTCAGATAAAGCCCAAGACGTTGCTATTTGCCTAAAAATACTCGTCGAGGAAGTCGTCGACTGTGTTCCAGTAGAGCTCGGGGTCAACTTGCGCACTCTTGGCGTGGGTGGCGCCATGGATGGTGAGCTTTTGCTTGACTTTGCTGGCGCACGCGTCGTAGTTTTGGTCGAGCATGTCGTACGGCACAAAGGTGTCCTGGTCGCCGTGGATAAACAGCATGGGAACCGTCGCGTGTTTGAGTTGCTCCACACTGCTCGCCTTATGAAAGTCGTAGCCCGCGCGCACGTTGCACACCAAGTTTGCTACATCGAGCAAGGGAAAGCTGGGCAGGCCGAACACGTCCTTGAGCTGCAGAGAAAACTCGTCCCAAACACTCGTATAACCGCAGTCCTCGATAATGCATTTCACGTTTGCGGGCAGAGATTCCCCCGCGACGTTCATGGCGGTTGCCGCACCCATCGACTCGCCAAAGACCAGGATGCGCGCCTCGGGGTCAGCCTGAACAATTCGCCCGATCCATGCGATAACGTCGAGTCGCTCGGGCCAGCCCATGCCGATATAGTCGCCGCCGGAGCGCTCGTGGGCGCGGGCGGCAGGCGCGAGCACGTTCATGCCGCGGTCGTGGAAGCGCTTGGCGTATCGGGCCACGCCGATGGGCTCGTTGGTATATCCATGCAGGCAGACGGCGTAATCGTGGGTGTTCTCCGAGGCGGCAAAATACCAAGCGGCAAGTTCGGTTCCGTCATCTGCCGTGAGGCTGCTGCTCTCACGATTCTCTTTAAACCATGCCCGCGCCTCGGTTTCCTCGGCATCCGGCTGCTCGCCTTCTTTGTCGTTCTTGCTATCCTGCATCATCTTCATGGTGTACGGCGCTTGGGGATTCAGCGCGAAGTCAAACAGAAAGTTGCCGGCAAATCCGAGCAGCACAACGACAACCACCAGTGCAACGATGCCGGCTATCTTGAGCTTTCGATGGGAACGTGCGTTTTGAGCCATGCGGTATTCTCCTATAAGATGTTAATACGTCAACATTTAATGCAAGCGCATTATGGACGTTCGCCGTCGATGCGTCAACAGGCAAAGAATGGGTAAACAAAGGGTCGCGTATGGCGCAAATTTCGCACGTACCTAGACGCTTTGATATAGTGTTGAGAACTCTTTACGTTGGAGGATGTAACCGGCATGTCCGATTCGAGCGACAGTTCCAAGCCGCGACCCAAGACCGCGGCCGTTCCACACTACACGGTGGGCGAGGAGATTATGAACTCCGTCACCCATGGTGTCGGCTGCCTGCTGGGTATCGCGGGCCTGGTGCTCCTGATCGTATTCGCTGCCCTGCGCGGCGGGGGCCCGGCACACATGGCCGCGGCGATTGTCTATGGTGTCAGCATTATTCTCGAATATCTGGCCTCTACGCTCTACCACGCGATTCAGCCCGCGCGCGCCAAGCGCGTCTTTCGCATCATTGACCACAGCTGCATCTACTTGCTCATAGCCGGCAGCTATACGCCGTTTTGCCTCATCACGCTCGCAAACGACGGCGGTCCTGCGCTGTTCTTTGCCGTATGGGCCATCGCCATTATCGGCATCGCCCTCGAGTGCTTTATGCGCGAGCGTCAACCGCACTGGGTAAGTGGCTTGGTCTACCTGCTGATGGGCTGGCTCGTTGTCTTTAAGCTGCCCGAACTTGTGGTGCTGCTCAACCCCGTGGCACTTGCCCTGCTCGCCGTCGGCGGCGTGTGCTACACCGCGGGCGTGCCGTTCTATATCGCCAAAAACGTACGCTATCTGCACAGCGTGTTTCACCTGTGGGTGCTCGCCGGCAGCATCTTCCAGTTCATGGCGGTGATCCTCTTCGTAATCTAGCGACCATGCCTGCGCGCCCGCGTCCTCGTTTGGGTGCCGGCGCAATTGCCGTATCCGCCACCAACGTTTTACCCTAACGTCCCGAATCTTGGAGGTTCGAGAAACTCCCGATGGACATAACCATCTCCCTTATCACCACCCTCGTTTTGACCCTCATCAACGGCTACTTCTCTATGTCCGAGATGGCGCTCACCACGGCAAAGCGCGCTGTGCTGGAGCACGAGGCCGAGGAAGGCGACAAACGCGCCGAGCGCGCCATTAAGCTGGCCGCCGATTCCGATCAGCTGCTCGCCACCATCCAGGTCGCCATCACGCTCGTGGGCTTTGCCTCGTCCGCCGTCGCCTCGACGAGCCTGTCCGACCCGCTTGCCACGTGGCTCATGAGCTTTGGCATCGCGCCGCTTTCCGCCATCGCGCGCGGCCTGGCGCCGGTCATCATCACCGTCGCCGTCGCCTTCGTGTCCATCGTGATCGGCGAGCTCGTGCCCAAGCGCATCGGCCTCGCTAACGCCGAGGGCGTATCCAAGCAGGTCGTGGGACCGCTCTCTGTGTTCCAAAAGATCGCCCGCCCGCTCGTGTGGCTGACCGGTGCCTGCTCCGACGGTCTGGCCCGCATCCTGCGCATCAAGAGCGCCGATGACCGCCAGAACGTCTCGGAGGAAGAGATCAAGTACATGGTCTCGGAGCAGGACGATCTGCTCGACGAGGAAAAGCGCATGATCCACGAGATCTTCGACCTGGGCGACACCGTTGCCCGCGAGGTCATGGTGCCGCGCGTGGACACCACCATGTGCGAGGACGACGAGACGGTCGCAGACGTGCTGTCCGCCATGCGCCAGACCGGCTTTAGCCGCATCCCCGTCTATCACGAGGATCCCGACAACGTCGCCGGCATCGCGCACATCAAGGACCTGATTCAGCCTTCGCTCGACGGCAAGGGCGACCAGCCCATCGCCGACTTTTTGCGCGACGCCACCTTTGTGCCCGACACCAAGGACATCCTGCCGCTGCTGTCCGAGATGCAGACTTCGCATGACCAGATCGTAGTGGTCGTGGACGAGTACGGCGGCACGGCCGGCATCATCACCATCGAGGACATCGTCGAGGAGATCGTCGGCGAGATCGAGGATGAATTCGACCCCGACAACAAGTACCTCACGCGCCTTTCGCGCCGCGAGTGGCTCGTCGATGGGCGTTTTTCGTGCGATGACGCGATTGAGCTTGGTTGGCCGCTCGAGGAAAGCGATGATTATGAGACCATCGCCGGCTGGATTTTGGAGCTTTGCGACTCGGTGCCCGACATCGGAGAGGTGTTTGAGGTTGCGGGGTACAAGTTTAAGGTGCAGTCGATGCGTGGCCAGCGCATCTCGCTCATTCGCGTGATCGCTCCGGCCGAAACCGATAAGAAGGATTCCGAGCCCTCGGCAGACGAGCCGACGGCGTCTGGTGCGGGCTCTGCGGACCCGCACGACGGCGACGAGTAGGGTAAGGAAGAGTAGGGGAGAGTTATGGCAGGCCTGTTCAACATCCTTAAGGTCACCGTCAGCGAGGACAAGATCTGCGCGCACGTGCTGGTGAACCCCGGCATGCCGCTCATGACCTCGGAGGACATCGAGGCCACGGCGCGCGTGTACTACCTGGTACCCGCAATTGCCAAGCACCTGTGCCTGGGCGATTCCGGTCGCGAGTTCCAGGACTGCATGGGCCAGACCGAGCTTTGCCATCTGCTGGAGCACGTGACGGTCGAGCTCATGAACGAGACCGGTCTCGCTGGCAGCATTTCGTGCGGCCGCACTCGCGTGAGTGAGCACGATGAGCGTGTCTTTGAGGTCGAGCTTTCGTGTCCCGACGACGCGCTGGCCATCGGCGCGCTGTCTTCGGCGACCTTTATGATGGATTGGGCCTATCTGCATGCCGACCAGCCTGCTCCCGATGTGGACGGTACGGTCGCGGGCCTGCGTAACCTGGTACTGGGCATGCGTGCCGAGGCCGAGGGCAAGGACCCGCACGAGGCCGTCGCCGCCGCGAACGCCGAAGGCGAGGCCGGGGACACGACCGAGGGCGAGGCGCCTGCCGAGGCTGCCGCCGAGCCTGTCGGGGAGGCGCCTGCCGAGGCTGCCTCCGAGCCCAAGCCCGCGGAGCCCCAGGGTGTCCCGAGCTTTGACGACGAGCCACAGGAGGTAATCGATACCGAGGGCGCGACCGCCGAAAGCCACGAGGCCCCCGCTGCCGTCTACGGTGGCGCGGCGACGGTTCCGGTTGCTCCCGCGCACGAGGGCAACCTACCGCTCGTTGACGGCGCCGGCGAGGACCCGGCCGCCACGGTGGCCATGCCTGCCATGCCGCAGGAGTAGGCTCACCCGCTTATCACCATCATGTACCTGCGCCTTTACCGTACGCAGATGAGCAAGACGGCAAGCGCTGTGCTGCGGGTATAATGGACAGCATTCAAACGGTGGGCGCCGAGGTGCCCGCAGGAGAGGAATGAACATGGGTAAGACTTTCAACTTTATCTCGGGTGCGCTCTTCGGTGCTGCCGCCGGCGCCATCATCGGCGTCGCCTTGGCTCCGCGCTCGGGCGCCGAGACCCGCGCCATGGCTGCCGATATCGCCAACGACGCCTGGGATAACATGCGCGACACCTACGAGCACGGTGCCGAGGAGGCCCGCGCCGCGGTCAACGATTTTGGCCCGATGGTCGACGCCAAGACCGATGACCTGCGCGCCAAGGTCGACCTTGCCCGCGAGCGCATGGACCAGCTGCGCGAGCAGCTCAACGACGCCATCTCGGGCGGTAACGTGACGCCCGCCGCCGATGTCGTGGTCGAGAACGCCGTCGAGGCCGACGCTGAGGCCGCGGAGCCTTCGACCGAGGCATAATGCGCGCCGGGGATTTTGTCGGCGCCAAGATCTATCGCAAGCCTACCGAGGATAAGCGCACCAAAAAGGATGGCACGCCGCGCAGCCCTAAAAAGCTCGGCAAGATTCACTTTCCGGTCTTTACCCCGGGCGGTACGCGTGTGGTGGGCTTTATGGTTCGCCAGTCCGATATCGCGGGCATGATCGAGCGCCCCGACCGATTTGTGGCGCTCGATGCCATTGGCGTCTACGAGGGCGCCATCGCGGTTGATGACGTCAAGGGCACCTACGATGCCGCTGCGGCCAAGCGCCTCGACATCAACCTGGACGATTGCATTATCTGGGTTGGCATGGACGTGCGCACGGAGTCGGGCGATGTCGTGGGCTATTGCTCGGATGTGGAGTTCAAGCCGCGTTCGGGTATTGTGCAGTCGTTCTATGTGACCGCCGGCACCGCCTCGAGTGTGCTGGTGGGCGACACGCAGATGCCGCCGACGATGCTGCGCGGTTATGCAGACGGCGCGATGATCGTTTCGGACGAGGTCAAGTCAATCGGGTATTCGGGCGGCGTCGCTGCAAAGGCTGCCGAGGCAAGCGTCGTGGTGGGCGATAAGGTCAAGAAGGGCGCCAAGGTGCTCGATGACAAGGGTTCGGTCGCCGTGGACAAAGGCAGCCGCGCACTGGGCAAGCAGCTCGGCAAGACGCGCGGTATGTTCAAGGCCTTTAAGGACGAATACCAAAAGGCGAGCGGGGGCTCGTCGAAAGCTAGTAAATAGCGACGTTCCAAATGATGGGAGGCAAGCCGGAGACCTGTTGCTCCGGCTTGCTGCGTTTATGGGGGAGGGCACATGCGCCAAAACGGATCTAACTTAAACGGGCACTCGGGTGCGCGTCCGACGGCGCGCCGCGACCTGGGGCAGCTGCCCAGCGGTCAGCGCAAGCGTCACCGTAAGCCCGGCGCGATGTATCTCAACCATAGCCGCGGCTTTAGCGACCGAAGCGCTCGCATCGGCAACGGCCGCACGCCCCGTCGTCCGTCTCGCCTGCCCTATGCGCTCATCGCCGTGGGCTGCGCGCTCGTGCTGTTTGTCGCCGCCGTTGTGGGCTACGTCAACCGCAGCGTGGATGTCGTCCTCAACGGCCAGGAGACTGCAGTGCGCGTCGGCTCTACGCTGCAAAATCTCATCGACGACCAGGAGCTGACCGATACCTACGACGCCGGGGATCTGCTGGCCGTTGACGACAGCGTGCTGACCCGCCATGGCGGCGAAAAGCTGTCGGTAAAGGTGGACGGCAAGCGCATAAAACAGGGCAAGTGGAAAAGCCGCGAGCTTACGGGCGGCGAGAAGGTGACGGTCAAGGACGGCCGCGACACGTATGAGAAGCACGAGGTCCAGGCGACGGTTATCGAGCCCAAGCTCAAGGTCGAGGGCACGGGTGCTATCGAGTACGTTAAGACGTGGGGTATCCAGGGTCGCTCTGAGGTATGGGTCGGCGAGCAATCGGGCAAGACGCAGGACCGCGGCGAGGTCGTGCCCGCCATCGATTGCGTGGTCGAGTGCGCGAGCGTGGCGCCCAAGGGCAATGAAAAGTACGTGGCGCTGACGTTTGATGAGGGCCCGAGCGGCGCGACCGAGCAGATCTTGCAGGTGCTCAAGGAAAAGGGCGTCACCGCGACGTTCTTCCTGTCGGGTGATGCGGCCGAGGCCTCGCCCGCCACGGCCAAGGCGATTGTCGATGCTGGCTGCGAGGTCGGCTCCAACAGCTACCGAGACGAATCGCTCAAGGGCCAGGACCGCGATGCGGTGCGCGAGCAGGTTTCGAAGGGCACCGAGGCGATCAAGTCCGCGACCGGAACGTCGACGATGCTTTTGCGTGCTCCCTACGCAGCCTTTGACGAGCAAAACTGGATTGATGCGATGGACCTGGTGTCTGCCGTGGTCTCGTGGAATATCGATTCGGGCGACTGGCTGCTCAACGGTGCCGACGAGCAGGTCTCGACGGTGCTCGATTCGGTGACGCCGGGCAACATTGTGCTGCTGACCGACAACGATGAATGTGCCGAGCAGACGCTCGAGGCGCTGCCGCAGATTATCGATGGGCTTATTGCCGACGGCTACAAAATCGTGACATTGAGCGATCTGGTCAAGACGGATACATCGCTGAGCAAAAAGCTCACGTCGCTGACGAAGGTCACCATGCCCAAAAACGCCGTGTTCCCCCAGCTCGCCGAAGATGACGACACCACAGACTAGTCATGTAAGAACGTCCCCGATGACTATGTCACGGATGCGTCAGCGTTTGATATGCCTGCGATGTTTGGAGCATAAATTTGGCGCCACGGCGCGATGCTGATGTTATAGTTACTGCGGATAACAAGGGTCAAGAGAAAGGTTGCAGGTGAAATCCAAACCTCGACCATACAGTCGATGACCCCATGCAGGTGCTTCTTGCGCATGTACGGGGTGTGAGCGCCGAGCGGCGTGCCGCCCGCGCATGCGTATACATATCTAATAGTCCACGGATGGCGCGCCGGCATGGCCGCAGTCCGAAGGGATAATGATGGGGAGCACCAGTGAATTATCTGAGTGAGATGCTCAAACTGCCGGTCTTGGACGTCGATGGCGAAAAGCTCGGCGTTGTGAACGATTTTGGCATTGCTACCGGCGAAGTTTTTCCGCACGTGACGTCGCTCGCGTTCCGCGGACCCGGCAAGACGCCATTTATGATCAGCTGGCGCAAATGGGTCGACCGTATCGACGAGACGGGTGTGCACCTTAAGTCGCCGGCCACCGAAATCCGTTTTTCGTACCTGCAGCCGACCGAACTCTTGCTCGCCCGCGACGTGCTCAACAAGCAGATTGTCGACACGCAGGGCATGAAGGTCGTGCGCGTAAACGACATCAAGTTTTCCATGTCGGGCGAAAATCAACTGCGCCTGCTGGGTGCCGAAGTTGGTGCCCGCGGTCTGCTGCGCGCGATCAGCCCCGCCCTCGAGCATGTCGTCGAGAGCTTTATGAAGCACCTGGGCAAACCGCTCGGCGAGGACATCATCGCCTGGTCCTATATGGACCTGCTCGACCGTTCGACTAAGAACATCCAGCTGTCGGTGTCGCACAAGACGCTTGGCGAGCTGCACCCTGCCGACATTGCCGACATTATCGAGCAGCTCGATCCGCGCCTGCGTGCGCAGGTGTTCGCGCAACTCGATACCGCCCAGGCCGCCGAGGCCATCTCGGAATTCGATGACGACGAGCTTATGACCGAGATGCTCGAGGGTCTGTCCGACACCGATGCATCGTCGATGCTGGCCATGATGGACCCGGACGATGCTGCTGATCTGATCGACGAGCTCGATTACGAGAAGGCCGAGAAGCTGTTGCGCCTGATGGGCGTTCAGGAGGAGAAGGCGATTCGTAACCTGCTGGGGTATGAGGACAACACCGCCGGCCGTATCATGACCTCGGAGTTTGTTTCCCTGCCCGCCACGGCGACGGTCGGTGACGCCATCGAGGCGATCCGCAAGCTCGACGAGGACTTCGAGAGCGTCTACTACGTCTATACCGAGGACCCGAGCGGCATGCTCACTGGCGTGCTTTCGCTACGCACGCTCATCGTGGCCGACCGCGACGCCACGCTGGGCCAGCTGGCCTATCGCGATCTGGTTTATGTGTCGCCCGACGATGACCAGGAAGACGTAACGGACGAGATGACCAAGTACGACCTGGTCGCCATCCCCGTTTGCGACGAGAACCGTCATATTTTGGGTATCGTGACCTTTGACGACGCCATGGACGTTATCGCCGAGGAACACCAGGAGGACCTGCAGATCGCAGGCGTCGGCTCGGGCGACAGCGCGTCCGACGACTCGACGAATGTGCTCAGCTGGTTTGTGCATCGCCAGTACTGGGTTGTCGTGTGGGGTATTGCCTCGTGCATCATGGCAACAGTGCTGGGGACGGCGCTGGGCTCTGCGCATCTGGTGGTGTTCCCCATGTGCGCCATGCCGCTCGTGTTGCTGGCTGCCTCGCGTATGGTGTCGTTCGTCAAGAACTACTTCCTGGAGTACGACGGCCATGACGATGAGCCCAAGCCGTATCTGGGATTTTTCTTCCAGAGCACGGGCATGGGCCTGATTCTGTCGCTCGTGACCTACCTGTGCGCCCAGCTGGTGCGCACCGCCGCATTCCTCGATGCGCCCATGTTTGAAGAGCAGCTCTTTACCGGCTGCTTTAACATTGCGGCCATCGTTTGCCTGATTGGCAACATGAGCGCTGTGATTTACCTGATGGTGCTGTTCTGGCGTGACGAGCACGACCTCAATACGTCGGGTACCGCCATGAACGTCATTGCCGTCATGATCTCATGTGTGGCGTACTGCATCGCCGCGATGCTGCTTGCCATGTCGGTCATGGGGTAGGTGGTCGCGTGCAAAACACGAAGCAAAAGGCGAGCACCAAGCAAAAGCTGACCATTGCGGCCGTCTTTGGCGCCATGGGCCCTGGCCTTCTGGCGGCGCTTTCGGGTAATGACGCCGGCGGCATCGCCACGTATTCCAGCGCCGGTGCCAGCTATGGCTACAAGATGCTGTGGATGCTTCCCGTCATGACCGTGCTGCTCATCGTGACGCAGGAGACTGCGGCGCGTTGTGGCTGCGTCACAGGCAAGGGCTTGGCCTCGCTCATCCGCGAGCGCTTTGGCGTGCGCAGGAGCGTGCTGGCCATGGCGGCGCTGCTGATCGCCAACACGGCCGTGACCATTTCGGAGTTTGCGGGTATCGCGAGCGGTCTTGCCCTCTTTGGCGTGCCGGCGAGCATTTCGGTGCCGTTGGTGGCCCTGCTGGTTTGGATGCTTACCATGTCGGGCAGCTTCCAGCGCATCGAGAAGATTCTGCTGCTGGTGAGCTGCGTGTTTGTGACCTACATCGTCGCTGCATTTATGGCTGGTCCCAGCTGGGGCGAGGTGGCGGTCGACCTGGTTGTGCCCAACATCCAAAACGACCCCAGCTACGTGTCGCTTGTGGTCGCAACGATCGGTACCACCATCGCGCCGTGGATGATCTTCTTGGCGCAGAACAACGTGGTCGATAAGAATGCGGGTGAGGACGATATCGTGCTGCAGCGCATTGATACCGTGAGCGGCTCGATCGCCGCCGATGTCATTGCCGGCTTTATTATCATAACGACCGGTACGGTACTGTTCCCCGCGGGCATTCAGATCAGCGATGCTGTCGACGCCGCCCGCGCATTGGAGCCCATCGCGGGCCAGTGGTCCACGGTGCTGTTTGCCTCGGGCCTGGTCGCGGCGAGCTTCTTGGCCGCCTGCGTGCTGCCGGGTGTTACGTCGAGTGCTATCTGCGAGGCATTTGGCTGGGAGCGCGGTGCCGATCGCAGCTGGGACGAGGCCCCGGTCTACCGCGGCATCATTACGGCCATCATTGGCATCTCTGCCGTGCTGGTGCTCATGCCCGGTGTCGACCTGTTCCAGATTATGATGACCTCGCAGGTCATCAACGGCGTGCTTTTGCCTGTGGTCCTGGTGTTCCAGGTGCTTATTGCCGCCGATCGACACATTATGGGCGCCAACCGCAACGGCCGCGTGTGGAATGTGCTCACGTGGGCGACTATCGGTGTGATTACGGTGCTGACGGTCGTCATGTTTGTGCTGCAAGCGATGGGCTACAGCGCTTAACGCCCACTTTTGCTTCCGAACAGGCCGCAGCGATGGGCTGCGGCCTGTTTTTTGTCTGCTATAGGGTGTTAGTTATATAGCAATGGACAAAAAATGCCAAATATGAGTACTGTTGCTAAGTGAATAGCATTTACATCCTAAAAGATAATGAACATAGCATTTAGTATGTTCATTAAAATTGGCTCCAATACGCCTTAAACCAGTCAGGTTGGCTGCTTTAGGGGGTTGTAGGGGTCGCTCGGACGTCATTTTGGGTGGTTTTGCCTGCTACTAAAATGGTAACAGTACTCATATTTGCCCTTTTTTGCCCACAGACCTTTGAGGGTGCGGCGAAAAGGGCTTGTTTTGATTGTTTGGGGCAGGCACGAGGCGCGGAAACGATGTCTGGAGCGACGGAGCGGCCTGGAATTCATCCGTAGAGGTCTTCATTGGCTGCGCCAGGAGTGTCCCTAACTGCCGGAGGGGGTGTCTGCCGTGGCAGACACCCCCTCCGGATGTGGGAAGTTTGCGCTGCAGGTTACTTGTCGGTGCCCAGCTTGTGCGGCTTGAGAGCGAGCGCATTGACGAGCGCGTCGGTGGCAGACTTGACGGCTGCCGGCTGCGGATCGTTGACGTGATCCTCGGGATGCACGGGCAGGTCCTTCTTGACGGCATCGTGGATCAAGTTGAGGTACTCAGTCACGCCAGTGGTCGATAGGTGCGTGCCATCGCCATCGAACAGGTCGTTGCGGTTGGCACTGTATCCGTACCAGTCGATAACGCGTACGTTCTTGTAGCGCGTAGCGGCGTTGGCGATGGCCTGGTTGGTAGAGCCAACCCACGGCTGCGGGCTGCGCGTGTTCACAAACACCACAATACGCTTATCTCCTGCATCGGCCATGATGGCGTCGATTTGGTCGTCGGTTACCAAGCCGTTGGTGCCCAGCGCAAAGACCACGATCTTGCCGGCAAGGTTCTGCTGGATATAGCCCTCAAATGTCGCGCGGCCCGCATCAAACTGGCGGCCCTTTTCGGCATCGATATGGCTGTGTGGGAACACGCCGTCAAAGGAATCAACGGCGCGCAGCGACACGGAGTCACCGATCATCAACAGGTCGTAGGAGCCATCGGGGAAGCCGTCGTTGTCCTTGTCGGTGTCGTCGGCCGCTTGCTGGTCGGTGGGCGCGGTGTTTTTGGCTTCTTTGTTCAGAACTTCGGCGCCCTCGCCGCTCAGCGCAGACGTCTCGGGCACAAAGATCAGACCGCCCAGTGCAACGACCAACACGACAGCGCAGGCTGCGCAGACAGGGACGTGCGCGCGTACCCAGTTGGCGGGCGTGGCGGTGCCGTCGCGGAACTCGGATACGGTGCGCCCAAAGGCGCCCTTTCTAAATGACGTCTCGATAAAGCGATAGCAGCACTCTGCCACGGCGACCACCACAAGTACCTGCAAGATATACTGCCACCAGGGCGTGTCGTTAATGTTGGCGACCGGGTTCATGAGGAGCAGCAGCGGATAGTGCCACAGGTAGATGCTGTAGGAGCGTTTGCCAATCCATACGAGCGGCTCGGCGGCCAAAGCTCGTGCGACCATGCCCTGGGGCTGCACGCAGGCTGCAATGACCATGAGCGTGAGGATCGAGCACAGCAGCGTGCCTCCGCGGTACTGGAACGCGGTGTAGCCGTTGGTGAGCGCGACCATGGCGGCAAGGCCAGCCAGACCCACGACGCCCAACACATCGATGGATGCGGGCGAGGACCAAAAGCGCACGAGGGCGCTCGGCTGTGCCGGGGCGGTCTCGGCTGATTCGTCGGCCTTCTCGCCAGGCTTGCCCTTGGCGTTCTTGCCGTGCTTGGCGGCGCCGGCCAGGCGATTGAGCCCCAAACGACGAGCGAGACGCACCGGCGCCAGGTCGCGATCGGGGATAAAGGCCATCCAGGCACCCAGCAGCAGCGAGAACACTCGGGTGTCGGTGCCGTAGTACACGCGGCTGGGGTCGGCGGCGGGGTTATAGAGCACCATCATGGCGATGGCGGAGACAGCAGCCAAGCCCAGAACCACGCGGCGCGTGTTGGGCTTGCTTACATGCATGGATACCATGGCAAACAGCAGTGGCGGCCAAATCAGGTAGAACTGTTCCTCGATGGCAAGCGACCAAAAGTGCGTGAGCGGCGAGGGGTCGCCCAGAGCATTGAAGTACGAGACGTTTTGGGCAATCTGCCACCAGTTGTTGAAGAACAGCAGCGACGGCAGGATGTCGGGGCGCATCTTGGTGAGCATCACGTGGTTAAAGACGGTGCACAGCGCGCAGGTCACCACCACGACGGTTACCACGGCGGGGACCAGGCGACGGATGCGGCGGATCCAGAAGCTCTTGAGGTCGATGCGGCCGGTCTTAGCGACTTCGTTGAGTAGCAGGCGTGTGATCAGATAGCCCGAAAGCACAAAGAAGATCGTGACGCCGAGCAGACCGCCCTGCGCCCACGTGAGGTTGAGGTGATAGAGCACCACCGCGACGACGGCAAGCGTGCGCAGGCCGTCGAGGGCGGGGATATAGCGAGATTTGGGGCGAGCAGGCGTCTGCTCCGCGGCGGGAGTGTTGGCGCGGCCCGCGTTGTTGGCAGAAGCGCGATGGGGGCTCGTGGTGCGTCGCGGCTCGTTGGCACGGCGTTCGCTCTTCACGCGTTCGTGCGGCGCCGGCTCGTTGCCCGTGCGGCGTCGACCGCGCGAGCCCGATTGCGAGAATTGTTCCATAAAACATCATCCAATGACGAGAATAATCAGCACGTATTCATTGTAGCTGCCTGCTCCTGTGAATGCTTGCTGCTGGCGCAACCTCAAGGGTGCGTTCACATCAAAGTGAACTAAAGTTATAGAGGTGCGAAGGCGCGCAATCGACGGTCGACGGTGGGTGCAAAGCCCGCAGATGAGGAGGTTTCCATGGCAGATCGCGGCATCGTTGCGGTGTTCGGCAGCATGAACATGGACCTTTCGGTGGCGTGCGAGCGCATACCGCGTGCGGGCGAGACCGTCGGCGGCAGCGGGTTTATCACCAACGCCGGCGGCAAGGGCGCCAATCAGGCCGTAGCTGCCGCGCGTATGGGCGCGTGCACGCACATGATCGGCGCGGTCGGTCGCGATGCGTTCGGCGCGTCGCTCGTGGCGGGGCTCCAAGGCGCCGGCGTGGACTGTGACTTTGTAGTGCATCGCGATGACGTGGAGACGGGAACGGCGACCATCATTCGCTGCGAGGGCGACAACCGCATCATACTGTCACCGGGCGCCAACCATGCGCTTGCGGGCGCGGACGTTGCCTGCGCGCTGAGGCGTCTGGTGGCCCATGAGCTCGACGGCGGCGCCAGCGAGATTGCCCCGGCTGCCGGAAGCGTCTTTATCGCCCAGGGCGAATGCGACCTTGCGGCGACGGCCGAGGCGCTTGTTTGCGCTCACGAGCTGGGGTTCTATACGGTCTTTAATCCAGCGCCCGCCTGCGAGCTGCCTGCGGAGGTCTGGCCTGCGGTCGACCTGGTCTGTCCCAACGAGACCGAGTGCCAGGTGCTGACGGGCATTCTGCCCACGGATGACGCGAGTTGCGTCACCGCGCTCAATGCGCTGCTCGACAAGGGTGCCGGGGCTGCGGTCATCACGTTGGGCGGTGCCGGCTCGGTTTCGCTCGGCGATGGCGGTGAGCTGCTGCGCATGCCGGCACTTTCGAGTACGGTAGTCGATACCACGGCCGCCGGCGATACGTTTATCGGCGCGTTGGCGGCGGCTCGCCTAGAGGGCTTGCCGCTCTTTGAGTGCATGGCCGCGGGTGCTCGCGCCTCGGCAGTGACGGTGTCGCGCCTGGGCGCTCAGCAATCGATTCCCACGCGCGCCGAAGTTGAACATTGGTTTGGTTAAACGATAAAGACGGAGAAGCGGAGTAGAACAATGGCAATCAAGAAGCTGATCCTTGATCTGGATATGGGTGTTGACGATGCGATGGCGCTGGCCTATGCCATCGCGAGCCCCGAGGTGGAGCTCGTGGGCATCACCACGTGCTTTGGTAACGTGCGCGTCGAGCAATCGGCGCACAATTGCCTGGCGGTGCTCGATCTGCTGGGTCGCCCCGAGGTTCCGGTGTACCTGGGTGCCGACCGTCCTCTGCAGGCGACTGAGCCCTATACGCCGCCGGCGTCCACCGCGCTCATTCACGGCAAGAACGGCATCGGCGGCGCGAGCGTGCCCGCGTCGCCCTACGAGCCGGTGGGGGCGACCTCGGCCGACGGCAACGCTGCGGTCGATTATCTGATCGATGCCGCGCGCACCTATGGTCCCGATCTGGTCTACGTAGCGACTGGCCCGCTCTCCAACCTGGCGCTCGCCCTGGAGCGCGATGCGGCGGCGATGATGTCCATCGGCCGCGTGGTCGTGATGGGCGGCGCCCTTACCGTGCCCGGCAACGTGAGCGCGGGCGCCGAGGCCAATATGGCGAGCGACCCCGAGGCAGCCGACGCGGTGCTGCGCTCGGGCCGTAAGCTCACCATGGTGGGTCTGGACGTGACGCATCGCGTGGTGCTCACACGCCGCGACATTGCCGGCTGGACGGGCTCGGGCACCATGGCGGGCTGCGCATTTGCGAGCATGGTCGAGCACTACATTGGCTCGTACGAGATGAACGCACCCTACCTGGGTGGTTGTGCGCTGCACGATCCGCTGGCCGTTGCCGTGGCGATCGACCCCACGCTCGTAGGTGCGCTCGGCTGCAACCTGCGTGTTGATCTGCTGGGCGAGTACCGCGGTCGTACCATCTGCGATGAGCGCCGCCTGTCCGATCCGGACAAGAGTGCGCTTGTGGCACTGACCGTGGATGCTCCGCGCTTCCTCGTGGAGTTTAAGGCACGCATGGCTCGCATCTTGGGCTAAGTTGTCTTTTTGGGACGGGACTTTTTTGACTGGTATGATTGGTGCGACCATTCGAACCAGCTAAAAGAGCCCCGTCCCAAATTGACTACCGAGAGGATCTGCTATGGAGCGCATTGCGAGTTTTTCCGTTGACCATCTGCTGCTTGAGCCCGGCGTGTATGTGAGCCGCATCGACCGCGATCCTGCGACCGGTGCCGCCGTCACCACGTTTGACCTGCGCCTGACTACGCCCAACAAGGAGCCGGTCATGAACACGGCCGAGTGCCACACCATTGAGCACCTGGGCGCGACGTTCCTTCGCAATAATGCCGAGTGGTCGAGCCGCATTGTCTACTTTGGCCCCATGGGCTGCCGCACGGGCTTTTACCTTGTCGTATTTGGCGAGGTGACGAGCGAGGAGATCCTGCCGCTCGTGCGTGAGCTGTTCGAGTTTGTCGCCGACTTTGAGGGCGATGTCCCCGGTGCCGCTCCCGAGGAGTGCGGCAACTACCTGGACCAGAACCTTCCCATGGCTAACTGGCTCGCGCGCCGCTACCTCGACCGCGACCTGGCTGATATCGACGAGAAGCACCTGCACTATCAGCAGGCATAAGGGCTTTATCGTCCAAAACGCGTGCATTGGGCGCCTTCGCTTATGCGGGGGCGCCTTTTTGTTGATTGGTCGGGGCGAGCGTTTAAAATCGCTTATGTTTGTTCTAGAATGTTCATACTGTCACATAAACGAACAGGAGCGAACATGCATATCTACTCTGTCAACGATCCCGAGTTCAAGTCCTATGGCAACGTTTGGGATAACGTTCCGTCCGAGCTTACGTCGCCCGTGCTCGAGGCGCTCTCTGCCACGCCCATTCCCGAGGGCAGCAAGTACGTTGCAAGTGCGCCGGAGCTCGAGGACGTCAAGGATGCCGACAAGCTTGGCTTTCTCATGTTTGGTGGCCGTCCCTTCCAGCTCGGCTGGTGCAACGGCCACAATACACGACTCAACTGCCTGGAGTACCACCGCGCGAGCGAGTTCAACCTGGGCGCGCGCGACTTTATCCTGCTCGTGGCGCATCGCTGGGAGATTGAGGGCGGCAAGCTCGACACCGCGTGCGTCAAGGCGTTCCGCGTGCCGGCGGGTACGGTCGTCGAAGTCTTCAACACCACGCTCCACTACACGCCGTGCATGGTCGACGACGGTGGCTTCCAGGTGATGGTGGCGCTGCCGGCGGGCACCAACGGCCCGCGCCCCGAGGCTGCATCCGACATGCCTGCCGCCGGTGACAGCTACTGCTACTGGAAGGCCGACAAGTGGGTCCTCTGCCACGCCGACAGCCCCAAGGCAGCCGAAGGCGGCTACGTAGGCCTCATCGGCAAGAACCTCGACATCGCCGTGGACTAGCGCATCGCCCCAAACCACCACAAAGGTGCCTGTCCCCTTTGCGGTGGTTTGGGGCGGGCGGATATCGGGAAGTGCCAGACGGGGGAGGCTGCCGGGCGCCTTGCCGTCTGCGGATTTTGGGACATGCGGCCCGCTTTTTCGACCCATCTGTCGGTACACTAAAGGCACTATGGGTACCCGCGAGCGACATATCGGCCACGCGGCCGCCCGGACCGCGCCGGTTGCGGATCCCAGGGGCGGCAGGTTGTTCGCCATGCCGCGATTCCTAGTTGGTATAACGCATCGCGCATATCGCCATCGCGTCTTTGCTATCGCCGGTGTCACCACCGCGCTGTTCCTTATACTTTTGGCAGTCTTGCCGGCGTTGTTCGCCTCCGATTCCAAGCTTTCCAATGCCGTGCCCGCCTATAGCAAGGTGTCCGAAGAGGTCGTGGATGCGCTCGTCCACTCGAGCTCTCTCCCGCTGCTTGTCGCCGCAATTGTATTTTCGATCTGGGGCGTGTCGGTCTATCTGCGCTGTTTGGACTATGTGTTGCGCCGCCGCCTTGTTGCCATCGCCACCATCTGCGCCCTTTGGATGATCGAAGTCATTCTGAAGTACAAGTCGTTCACGCCGTTCTATGCCACTGTGCTGTGGTACCTGTACTACGTGCCCATGACGCTCATTCCGCTGCTCTATCAGTTGTGTGGTCTGCGCCTTGCGGGCCTGGAACAACACCGCCTGGGTCGCCGCTACTGCGCTGCGCTGTGGATTGCGGCCATCCTGCTTATCGGATTTGTGCTCACCAACGATTTTCACCAGCAGGTCTTCCGCTTTGACCGCACAAGCGACACCTGGAGCAACGATTACACGTACGGCTGGGGTTATTTCGCCGTCCTCGTGTGGACGGCCTTTGACTTCGTGGCCTTTTTTATCCTGGTTGGTCGGTCCTCGTCCTTTCGCATCCAGCGTTTCTCGGGCACGGCGGCGTTCGTACTACTGGGTGGCGCATTCTTTGCCATCTCGTATGCGTTGCGCGTGCCCTGGGCATGGAGGCTCAACTTTTCGCTCGTCTATTGCGTCCTGTGCGTGGTGGCGATGGAAATCTGTCTCGATTGCGGTGTCATTCCGTCGTATCACGACATCGCCGGCATCTTCGACACCTTGCCGCTTGACCTCAAAGTTCTAACGCGCGACCTGCAGGAAGTCTATGCCACGCCGGTGTCAAAGCCAATGCCGGTAGGCGTGCGCGAGGAGTTGCGGACCCAGGAGCACGGCCGCGCCCATGCCTTTGCCGTGGCGTCCGATCCCGATGTAATGTATCGTGCC
Source organism: uncultured Collinsella sp. (assembly GCA_902494605.1). Lineage (GTDB taxonomy): Bacteria > Actinomycetota > Coriobacteriia > Coriobacteriales > Coriobacteriaceae > Collinsella. The sequence goes on along the minus strand of CABUUG010000006.1, from coordinate 9,380 downwards.
TTTCCACTGCTGGGCGGATCGGCCCTGCTTGCCCAAGACGTGTCGGAGCTCAATGAGCTTAACCGTGAACTGGCACATCGTCGCATGGAGCTGCAGCGTCAAAACGAGCTACTCGCCGCCGACTACGATCTTAAGACGCATTTGGCAGACCAAGAGGCCGAGACCTTGCTGGTCCAAGACGTAGACCAGGCGCTTGCCCGCGCGCTCGAAGGGATGTACGACCTGCTGAGCTCGCTGCCGCCGTTGACCGATGAGGCATCTTCGCACGAACGTTACCGCATGCTGCAGCGCGCCAAGATGCTCGTTGCCTATTGCAAACGCAAGGGGTCGCTCACGTTGGCACAGCACGGGGAGAGCGGTTTTGATCGCGACCGCATTCAGCTCATTGCCAACGAGCTCGCAAGCGACCTGCGCACCATCGATATCGATTGCGCCTCGATTATCGCCATACGGCGCCCGATGCACGCCAGTACGGTAAGCGCCCTGTACGACTGCGTGTATGACTTTGCGTTTTTTGCCTACACCACCGACCATCCGGCGCTTATGTATCACTTGGGCGACCATGACCGATGCAGTGTCGAGCTGCGCGCCACGCTTTTTTCCAACGATGATGCAGATCTTTCGCAGACGCCCGCTGCGCAAGAGCTCGAAAGCGCTCTGCAAGGGCGCAACGTGGCATACCGCCTTGAGGGCGAGCCCGGCCAGCTGCGCATGATCGTCTTGATGCCGAGGGCGGGTGAGTGACGATGCAGATTTCGCTCATCCTTCCCCAAATCGTTGCGCTCGATGTTGTCTTTGCCCTGGCTGCGTGTCTGCAGACGATCCACGTCCCGCTCATCGCATCGCGCCGCTCGTCCTATAACCGAAAGGTGATTTGCGCCTACGAGGCGAGCCTTGTGCTTCACCTGATGATTTCGGCGCTTATCCTGTTCGCGTCGTCTGGCTCGCATCTGGTGGCGCCGCTTGACGTTTGCGCCAGGGCAATGGGCGGAGCGTTGTGGCTCAATGCCGCGATCTTTGCCTATGGCGTGCTGCTTATGGTGCACTATCGTCGCCCCGTCATGCTGGTCGAGCTGCTGCTTGTTGTCGCCGTTACACCGCCGGTGGTTTTTGCCATGGGCTCGGCGTGGACCGTTGTCCTTATCGCAGAGGGAGCGTTCTTCCTGTTCCGTTCCATCGCGGCGCTCTTGATGGACGTCCGTAACCGCCAGGAGGATATCACCGCATTCTCGACGATTGAAACCATCAACGTGATTCCCGTGGGCATCCTGTATCTAGACCCGAGGGGCCGTCCGCTGCTCATGAACCGCTGCATGCGTAAAAACCTGGTGGAGCTTCATATGCCAACCGATCTACGCGACATGAGCGGCACATGGAACGACCTGCGCAAACTTAGCATGCAAATGCCCGAAAGCAGTAGGAACCGTGTGCGGATTAATCTGGACCGTTTTGGTGAGGCGCGTGCGGTAGTCGAGGTCTCTCCCGCCGAGATTCGCCTGTTTGTGTGCGATCGTGTTATGGTTTCGGGCCGTTCGTTCGAGTGCATTATCGGTCTTGATGTGACAGAGTACGCGCATGCTCATGACCGCTTGGCGCAAGCCAACCACCTGCTTGAGCTTGCGGGCCAAGAGCTCCAGGCCCAGATCGAAGAAGTTAAAAAGGTTGCCGACAATGCGGCTTACCTACGTATGCGCGCCCGCGTGCACGATGTGATCGGGCAGCGCCTGTCCATTCTTCATCGCTATTTGGAGGAGGGGCGCCTGGATGACGAGTCACTCGAGCAGATTGACCCGTTGCTGCGCTCAATCGCCGCCGATTTGCGTAGTGACGGTGCCAGCGAGCCTGCAGAGCAGCTGGGCGATATCATCCATGCTTTTGGCCTGGTGAGTGTGCAGATCGATGTTGAGGGTGCGCTGCCTGAGGACGTGCGTGTCGCCGCCGCATTTTTGCAGATTATCCGTGAGGCCTCGACCAATGCCACCAAGCATGCGCAGGCGCATCGGGTCCACGTGCGTCTGTGGCAGGAGGGGGCGGATGCTGGAGCCGTCGCGCGCATGACGATTTCTAACGACGGCTCCCCAGCCCCCGTATCGTATCGCGAGGGAACGGGTATCCCTGGTATGAGGCATGTCGCACAGAATCTGGGCGGCAGCCTTGAGGTCCATGCCGCCCCACCCTTTACGCTTACGGTATCCATTCCGCTCGCCTCCAGCGCCACGGTCCAAAGGAGAAGCTCATGATCCGCGTGTTAATCGTCGAAGACCAGGCCATCCTGCGCGAAAGCCTGGCGCGCTCCGTTGGCGACCAGCCCGATATGACCGTCGTCGCCGCGATCGCTGATGCCTCCGAGGCCTTGGGTGTCGCGCTCAAGGAGCGCCCTGACATGATACTGATGGACGTGTGCACCGAACACGATTCAAACGGCATCGTGGCGGCGGCGCGCATCAAGGAGCAACTGCCCGAGTGTCGCATCATTATCATGACCGGCATGCCCGAGATCACCTTTGTCGATCAGGCCCGCGAGGCGGGCGTCGACAGCTTTGTGTACAAGAACGTCGGTATCGACGAGCTGTTCGCCGTGATGCGCTCCACGCTGGCGGGCTATTGCACGTTTCCCAAGCCGCCCGAGAGCATTTTTTCGGGTACGGCGGCACTCGACGATGTCGAGCTGTCGATTTTGCGCCTCGCCTGCGAGGGCAAGAGCCGTCGCGAGATCGCGGCCGAACTGTTTATGAGTGAGGGCACCATCAAGCGCCGCATCTCGGAGATCCTGAGCAAGACCGGCTACGACAACATCATGCGCCTGGCCGTGCATGCGGTGACCGAAGGCAGCATCGTTCCCAATATGGAGCGCCCGTAGTCGGTGCGTCGCCCACGCTCCAACGCCAAAGAAAGGCCGCCTGCCGTTTTGCATCAGAAAACGGCGGGAGGCCTGCTTGTATGGGCAGTGCTGTCGGCATAAAAACGACGGGGCCGCAGGATCAACTCCTGCGGCCCCGTCTGGTGTGCGCGGATGTGTCCGCCAACCTGCGGCTGATGTTACGTGCCGTTACGCGATGGTTGCGCTGTAGGAAGCGACGTCCTCGTAGGAATCGGTCAGGTAGGCATCGATGCCGATGGTCGTATTGACGAGGTCGTCAAGGCTGTCAAGCTCGCCGCTCGAGAATGTGAATTCCTCGGTGGCGTTGGTGCCGGGCATCAGGTGAGCCGAGAACCAGGGTTCCTTCATGGTGCCGTTGACGTTGGTCTTGCCGGAAGGAGCGTAGAAGGTCAGGTCCTTGTCGCTCTTGTTGGTGATGTTGACGACAAAGCCGATGTCGCCCCAGTCGTCCTTGAACTTCTCGGTGATGGTGATGGTGCACAGGTCGTCATCGGCGACGGTGACGGCGGGGGAGATTTTGATGCTCTGGACGTCGTCGTCTTCGACGGCCTCATCGATCTCTTCTTCCTTCTCGGCGTTCTCGCGATCCTTCTTCACCGTACCGGACAGATCCTTGTCGGACTTCGTAAAGATAAGCTTGTCGCCGTCCACCTCCAGGACGAGCTTGTCGTCCTTGAGCTTCAGGTCGTGCGACTCATCTTCGGCGGTAATCGTTACGATGGTGGCGTCCTTGGCCTCCCATTTCAGGTCGGCGACCTCAGGGAACATGTCGAGGACGCCCGTGCCGTCTTCGTCGAGGATCAGGATACAGTTGAGGCCCCACTCCTTGAGCATATCCATGTACTCATCGGTGAGCTCTTCGCCGTCCAAGGTTCCACCCGAGTACTGCCAGCTGCCGACGAAGTTGGCCTTGGGGTCTTTGCCGCCGCCGCTGCAGCCCGTCAGGGCAAAGGCGAGCGCCAAGATACATGTCAGGAATGCGAGCGCGGACTTTTTGAACGTTGTCTTCATGGTGTCCTCCTTTATCGAACGAAACCCATAGAAGCAAATGCAGGGGTGGCGGAACCCCCGCCAATTACCAGATAAAGGGGCTAGGGCCTGGGTGTTCCGCAGTTGCTGCAGAACTTGCCGCCGTTTTCGCTACCGCAGTTGGGGCAGAACCACTTGGCCGGTGCCGGGGCGGGTGCGGGGCTGCCGCACTCGGAGCAGAACTTGCCGGTGTTGGTGGCGCCGCAGCTGCAGGTCCATGCGCCGGCCGCAGGTGCGGCAGCGGGTGCCGGTGCGGGGGCGGGAGCCGGAGCCGGCTGCGGGGCAGCCTGCTGCTGTGCCTGACCGGCGGCGAACAGCTGGCTAGCGTTCATGCCGCCCATGCCGCCTGCCATGCCCATGCCCATAAAGCCTGCCATCGCGCCGTTGGGGTTGGCCGCCGCGGCGCGCATCGCGTCGCTCTGGGCGCTGGCGATGTTGGCGGCCGCCATGGTGGGATCGCGCATGACTGCGGCCTTCTGCAGGTCCTTGATCATCTGCTCGTCTTCTTGCGAGGCGGCGATGGAGTTGACGCCAAAGCTCACGATCTCGACGCCACGTAGGTCGCGCCAGTCGGCCGAGAGGACCTCGTTGAGCGCGCGGGCGAGCTCGGTGGTGTGACCGGGGATGGCGCTGTAGCGAATGCCCATTTCCGAGATCTTGGCAAAGGCGGGCTGCAGAGCGGTGAGCAGCTCGGACTTAAGCTGGCTGTCGATCTTATCGCGCGTGTAGCTATCGGTCACGTTGCCGCACACGTTGGTGTAGAACAGCAGCGGGTTGGTGATACGGTACGAATACTCGCCGTTGCAGCGAACGGAGATGTCGACGTCCAGGCCAATGTTGTTATCGACCACGCGGAAAGGCACGGGCGAGGCGGTGCCGTACTTGTTACCGATGATCTCCTTGGTGTTGATGAAGTAGACGCGCTGGTCCTTGCCCGCGTCGCCGCCAAAGGTAAAGCGGCTGCCGATATTGGCGAACGTCTCCTTGATGGAGTCGCCCAGGTTGCTGCTAAAGACGCTCGGCTCGCTGCCGGTGTCGAAGACGAACTCGCCAGGCTCCAGCGCAACCTCGATGATCTTGCCGTTTTGCACCACGAGCATGCCCTGGCCATCGTTGACGGCGATGACGGAGCCGTTGGAGATGACGTTGTCCTCGCCGCGCGTGTTGGAGCTGCGGCCGCCGGTGCGCTTGCTGCCCTTGCAGGCCAAGACATCAGCGGGCATCGATTCGCAATAGATAAATTCCTTCCACTGGTCGGCCATGACGCCGCCGGCAGCTCCCAATCCAGCTTTCAAGAGTCCCATGGTGATCTTCCTTTCTCGTCAAAGGCCGGGTGGTTATTGGTCAGAATGACTAATCGTCCTTGTCGTCCTTCATGACAACGGTGGTCTCGGTGTGGCTGAAGGTGTCGTGCTTCTCGGTCAGGTCGAGCTCGCCACAGTAGCAATCGGCGTGGGTGGCCTCGTTGGCCGTCTTGAGCTGGCCCACCAGCAGCACGTCTGCGATGACCACGATGATCAGCGGCGCGACGATGTTGATGAGGATGCCCTCGATATCAAAGGTGAGGTAATCCAGATCGAAGGCGTTCTCTCCCATAAAGAGAATCTGGGAGAGGACAAACCCGATCACAAAGAACAGCACCGAGGCGATGACGAGCTTGGGCTTGGAGCAGGGGAGCTCGCCGACCATGCGACCGGTCTGGCCGTTCATGGCAAACAGGTAACTCTTGCCGTTCCACGAGGTGGAGAGCATCCACACGGGGAACAGGGCGTAGTCGCTGTCTTCCCAGGTGTAGTCGAGCTGCTTGCTTTCAACCGTGGCGTCGTCATACTCGTCGACGACGGTCTCGCGCAGGGCCGAAATCGTACTTTCTTCCATACGACGCTCGGCGCGCGCCTTGCAGGTTTCGCAATCCTCGTCGTAGCGGTTGGCGATGTAGCCGGGCATATAAGCGACCGAGAACGGGCGCAGCGCGTCGTAGTCAAACGGCTCGATGGCGTCCATATGGCCGTCGGGCATCTTGGACGATCCGTCGACGGGCACGCGCTCAAACGAGATATTGCCCTTGCGGTAGGCATCGTAGTGGTCGGTGGTCGTGACGGTGCGGTCGGATTCTTCGGTTACGGTCTCGTTGGTCGCATCAAAGTACACTTCGCCGTCCACGCGGGCGCCGTAGAGCCAAAACGGCACGTAGACACCTTGGACCTCGTCGATGTGGTTGCCGGTGACAAAGCTCTTGGGCAGCAGGATTTTGCCCTTGTAGTGGTCTTTGAGCGCGGCCATGACATCGTCGCGCCCGAGCTTAAACGGAATCACCAGGTCGGGTGAGAAATCGCCCGAGAGCTGGCCGGGTGCCACGGCGGAGTTGCCGCAGTATGGGCAGGTGGTAACGGCGACGGTGCCGTCCGAGACCAGCTCGGCGCCGCACGACGAGCAGATGTAGCCGGCGTTTTGAGCCAGCTCCTGCACGGCATCGTCGGCAGCAGGTTTGGGAGCCGCGGCTGCGGCATCGGCTTTGGCATCTGCCTTGTCCTGGCGCTCGCGATAGAGGGCCTCGACTTCTTCGACTTCAAAACGCGAATCGCAGTAGTCGCAGACGAGCTTTTGCTCGGCACTGGCAAAGTGAAGGGGGCCGCCACACGCGGGGCACTGATAGTTGACGCTCTCGAAGGCCATGATCGGTCCTTTCGCTGCCGGAGGCTATGCGCCGATGGCGCCGCCGCAGTATTCGCAGCGCCCGCTGGCATCGGGAATGGTGGTGGCTCCGCAGAAGGGGCAGGTGACCGCGGTCTTGGGGGCCTTGGCGGCCACGACGCTGTCGCGCGTCTCCTGACGCAGCTGCACCAGCGCGTCGCGGACCTCGGTTGCCTGGCGCTTGGCCTCGCGGTATTCGATGGAACCGCGCTGATCGATGGTGGAGTCGTTCACGCGCAGGTTGATCTCGGTAAAGTACGGCGTGTTGACGTGGATGGTCAGATTAAAGTCGTAATCCAGGTCATAACGCGGCGGGTTGTAGCTCTCGCGTTCGCCGTCCTTGGTCTCGCGATAGATCTCGGTGCGATGCTCGTCGATATCCATGTCGCAGCCAAGTACCTGCGAGAACTCGATGATGTCGGGATTGGCGTCACGCCAGCGGCTCTGCGAGGTAATGATCAGCAGGCCCGCGTCTTCGTCGAGCATAATATTGGTGCGCCCGGCAGAGAGCGTGCGCGTGGGGTTGAACGACGCCAGGCGCTCGGCATTGGCCTCGCGGTAGGCGAGTTGCTCGCGGATATCGTCCGCGGTGCTGGAGCGATGGCCGTGGAAGAAGGGGGAGAGCTTGCCGGCGCACTCTTTGCACAGGTAGCCCTCGCTGATCTTGGTCTTTCCCAAAAGTCCCAGCTCGGTACCGCAAATCGCGCACTCTTTCTTCTCGAACATCTTGTCAAAGAAGCCCATGGCTGCCTCCCATCAACAGGTAGCGTGTGTCACTTTTGATGATGGGGGAGTGCGCGATCTTTCACGATACCCAGACGGCTCAACGAGTCTCCACAACTGGGACACATGGCCCATTTTTGACTGGTCATTGGGGACGTACTTAAATGAGTGGTCTCTACGAGGGAGACGTCGCGGGAACGATCCATCGCGGCGGTGCGCTCACGTTTATGGACGGCTGCCCACTGGGAAAGTTCATGCTCGAGGCGCTGGGGGTGCCGGTTGCCGTCAATAACGACGGTAAGTGCTGTGCACTCGGTGAGTATGCGGCTGGCGCCCTGCGTGGGACGCGTTTTGGCGTGGTGCTCGCTATCGGCACGGGCATCGGCGGCGGTATCGTCATCGACGGCAAGGTCCTGCGCGGCGCGCACTGCTTTGCAGGCGAGTTCAGCTTCTTGCGCAACGATGTCACGACTGCCGCGGGCACGGAAAACTCCTTTGCGGGTTCGGGCGGTTGGCGTGCGCTCCGTGATGCCGCCATTGCCGAGAAGGGCCTGTCTGCGGGTTCTCCGGTAGACGGCTGCCGCGTCTTTGAGTGGATTGCGGATGGCGACATGGCGGCGCAGCGCGCGCTCGACCGCTACGCTCGCGCCTTTGACGGACAGCTCATCAACCTGCAGGCCGTGCTCGACCCCGAGGTCTTTGTGATCGCAGGCGGCATCTCGTGCCATCCCGAGCTCGTCGATGCCCTGCGTGCGCAGATGCCGCTGGCCCTCGCGGGTTACGAAGGGACCCTTGCCGGCATTCCTGTGCCGCAGATAAAGGTGGCCGAGCTCGGCAACGACGCCAACCTTTACGGTGCTGTCCAGGAGGCCATGCGCCTGGTGTAGCGCGAGCCAAACGAGGCTGTCGAAAAAGATAAAGGCCGGCGTGAACCGCCCCCATTTCCTTAGCACAGGAAATGGGGGCGGTTTAATCTCGTACCCCTTTTTAATCCGCTCGGATTCTTGATGAGGGAGTTTGCCATGTTAACCCCATTGTTCAGAAAACCATTGCCCCTGACAAAGCCTTTACTGAATGCCGTGGCCTCAAAGTGCGCCCGCATCGATGCTCTGCCTGCGCTAAACTGAAGAGCATGTACGCGATTACGAGAGGAGCCCGCATGGAGGCTTACAAGCAAGAGTTCATCAAGTTCATGGTCGAGTCCGACGTTCTTAAGTTCGGCAGCTTTACGCTCAAGAGCGGCCGTCAGTCCCCGTTCTTTATGAACGCCGGCGCCTACGTGACGGGCTATCAGCTCAAGAAGCTGGGCGAGTATTACGCCCAGGCCATCCACGATAACTTTGGCGACGACTTTGATGTGCTGTTTGGACCGGCCTACAAGGGTATTCCGCTGGCCGTCGTGACCGCAATTGCCTACCACGAGCTGTACGGCAAGGAGGTCAAGTACTGCTGCGACCGCAAGGAGGCCAAGGACCACGGTGCCGACAAGGGCAACCTGTTGGGCTACGAGCCCCAGGACGGCGACCGCGTGGTCATGGTCGAGGACGTTACCACCAGCGGCAAGTCCATCGACGAGACCTATCCCAAGGTTAAGGCTGCTGCCGACGTCGAGATCAAGGGCCTGATCGTGTCCCTCAACCGCATGGAGGTCGGCAAGGGTGGCGTGACCACCGCGCAGAAGGAGATCGAGGCCAAGTACGGTTTCCCCGTCGCGAGCATCGTCTCCATGGCCGAGGTCGTCGAGACCCTCTACAACCACGAGATCGACGGCAGGGTCGTCATCGATGACGAGCTCAAGGCCGCCATCGACGCTTACTACGAGCAGTACGGAGCTCGGGAGTAGGTAGTTACGCGGGTTTACCAACCCGCGTAACCAGTTGACGCTGCAAACCCGCCAGAGCGGCAATCTGCCTTTCAACTGCGGCGGCATGACCAGAAGGTCAATGCCGCCTCGTTTCAAGGCACCTTGCTCGCTCTGGCGGGTTTTCGCTCATATGACCCAATCCGCTGTCAAGAGCCACAATGGCCCCGCCGACCGCTTGCAATCGGTCGG
>CABUUG010000005.1 GCA_902494605.1 uncultured Collinsella sp. | reverse complement strand
TCCAACGGCAAATAGCGCCCGGAGGGGAGCCCGCAATGACAAATTGCAAACGCTATAAGGTGGCGGCGATCGACCTGGGAACGGTGTCGTCGCGACTGGTGTTGGCCCAGGTCGAGGGCGGGGCGATTGTGGAATCGTCCAAGCATACCGAGATTACCGATCTGGGCGAGGGCGTCGACGCGACAGGTCGCTTTTGCGAGGCGGCCGTTGAGCGTGTGCTCGCTGCGTGCCGGATGTTTGTGGACGAGGCGCATGCCTTTGGGGCCGTGTGCATCTGCACCACGTGCACGAGTGCCGCGCGCGATGCGTCCAATGCCGCCCTGCTGCTGGACGGCCTGTGCGAGCTGGGGCTCGAACCGCAGGTGATTCCGGGCGAGGTTGAGGCGCGTCTGACGTTTTTTGGCGTGGCGCACGACTTTGCCGGCGAGCGCATCATTGTTGCCGATTCGGGTGGCGGCTCTACGGAGCTCGCGACGGGCGTGTACGCACCGGAGCGTGGGGTCTTTGCGCTGGAGGGCACGCGTTCGCTGGACATCGGTTGTCGCCGCGTGACGGAGCGGTTTTTCTCGGCACTGCCGCCTGCGGACGGCGAGCTTGCTGCCGCTGCCAACTGGGCGGGCGAGCAGTTCGCTGCCTATTTTGGGAGCTTGCCCGTCGATTTTGAGCGTGCCGAGCGCTTGGTCGCGGTGGGTGGCACCGTCACCACACTCGTGGCGCTGGTTCACGAGCTGGAGCCGTATGATTCGAGCTTCGTGCACCTGCGCGAGCTTTCACTGGAGCAGGTCTCGGCCGCTATCGAGCGCATGTCCACGCTGGACGTGGAGGGCATCGCCGCGCTGCCGGGCGTGCAGTCCAAGCGCGCGGGCGTTATCTTGGCCGGTGCTGTGGTAATTCGCGAGCTCATGCGCGCTGGCAACTACGACACGCTCACCGTAAGCGAGAACAGCCTACTCGCCGGCATGGCCGCCACCATCAACGAGACCCTCGACGGCGCGACTCCCACCATCGCCTGGACCCCCACTCTCAGCACCCTCTGAATAATTTGCGGTGAAATACGGACTACAATCGCCCTTTCGGGCACCAAACAGTCCCTATTCCACCGCAACTCAACAGCCGGCACCTGGGGACAGTCCTTGCGGGGCGTCCCCACAGCGCCTATGCCAGCTTGTCGATCTGCCCAATCTCCCAAAGCGGAATATTGACGAGCATGCCCTCGTCTCTATATGCCGCCAGGGAGCTCCTCACGCAACGCTCGAGCTTGAATTTTTCGCAGGCTATTTTCAGACTCTTCGCTTTAAGGTTCTCTGCCGCCTTGACCTCAAACGGAAGCACGGTTCCCGCATGGTCGATGGCAAAGTCGGTTTCGGCATTGCCAGAGGTAGAGGACCAATACGCGGGAGTTTTGTCCTGGAGCAAAAGCTCCTGCGCGACGTATTGTTCGGTCAGCGAACCTTTGAACTCGGTAAAAACAGCGGATCCGTTAAGAACGATGGCCGGAGAGAGACCGGAGAGCGCTCCGAGGATGCCGGTGTCGATGCAGAACAGTTTGAAGCCCGAGAGGTCTTCGTAGCTCGAGAGCGGCGCCTTTAGAGCGGAAACACGTGGCACCTTATGAACGATTCCGTAGTCCGTGAGCCACTGGAGGCTTTCCTCGAAATCGCGTGCGCGCGCTCCGGGGCGAAGGGCGCCATAGACAAACTTCTTGTTCTCCTTTGCAAGCTGGCCGGGAAGGGATTTCCAAACCAACCTCATGCGCTCGACGATGCGGGCGGGTGCATGTTTGCCAAAATCGGATTCGTAAGCCTCGATGATTTGCTGCTGAAGCCTTCGGGCTTCGATGAAGTCGCGTGTCTCGGCGAAAGCGGAGACAACTTCGGGCATACCGCCGACAACAAGGTATTCCTTGAGCAAGTGTTCGAGCTTTTCGGCAACGTTTGCCAGAAGGTTCATGTCTGCGGCAAGGATGGCGTCGGCGAGCGGGTTGCCGTCGACGGCACGAACGAACTCGGCAAACCCCATGGGACGCATGGTGAGCTGGTCGATTTTGCCAACGGGAAATGACTCGTTTTCGCGTCGGAGCGCGAGGCCCATATAGGAACCGGCTGCCACGATGTGGTATTCGGGTGCAAGTTCGTTGAAGTACTTGAGCGCGGTGATCCCACGTGGCGCCTCTTGGATTTCGTCGAAGATGATGAGCGTGTCTTCCGGCGTTACGGTTTGGCCACGTAGGAGTTCTATCTGGGAGATGATGCGCTTGGGGTCGAGGTCCCCATCGAACAGCGAGCGTGTGCTCGGCTCGAGCATAAAGTCAAAACGAATGACGTTTCGATACTGCTGGCTTGCGAATTCGTTAAGAAGCCAAGTCTTTCCTGTCTGGCGGGCTCCCTTAAGCAAGAGAGGTTTGCGATTCGCCCTTGATTTCCAAGCGATAAGTTCACTCATAAGCTGTCGCCGCATATTGCCTCCCAACCCTCTCGGCCAGTATAAGGCCATTTGGGAGTTTCCATCGGAAAATGTGGGAGACAACCACTTTTTTCCATCGGAAAATGTGGGAACACCAACCTAAGTCGCGGTGGAATAGTCCCTAAATGGGCTGGTAAACTGCCAAAACAGGAACTATTCCACCGCAACTTAGAGCCCCACCGGCATCTAAAAGAAGCGAGCCCGCATCCCTGGGGAACACGGGCTCGCAAGCAATCACATGGTAGGGGCGGTGGGACTCGAACCCACAATCCTTGCGGCGAGAGATTTTAAGTCTCCTGCGTATGCCAATTCCGCCACGCCCCCGTGAGACTAGAAGTCTAGCACAAGCCGTTCGTTACGCGTTGACGGCCATCGAGTGCCGGCCTGACTTTTCCAAGTACTCGGCAAACTTGGCCTCGTCGCCCTTGTTCTTGTACTGCAGGGCCAGCAGGTATTCCAGGCGGCAGCTCTTGACCTTGTCGTCACCGGCCTCCTTGAGCATGCGCTCCAGCTCGGGAATGTCGTTATGGCGCTTCAAGATCATCGTGTCGTACATCAGCTGGCATTCGTGTGCGACTGCCTCGGCCTGACCGCCCTCAAAGCCCTCGATCTCGTGCAGCAGCTCCTTGGACTTTTTGCGGTCCTCCTGGCCAACGTAGTAGTTAAAAGCCTTGATCACCAGGTCGACGCGCTGCATTTTGGGCAGGTTGAGCCCCAGCAGCAAATCGAACATCTCGTCGGCGCGCTTGTGGTCCTCGCGCAGCAGATAGGAGTTCAGGCGCAGGTAGTCGCGGTTATAGCGCGGGTACAGCATGCTGGTGAGTTTGCCATCGAGCAAACGATCGAACTCGTCCCACTGCTTGGCAGCCATAAGCTGCTGCAGGCGCTTAAACGTGGTGCGTTTTTTGACGCTAAAGAACACCGACACGGCGATACAGATGATGACGACGGCGGTCCAGAGGGTGCGGGAATCGGGCATATTGGGGTCCTTAGTCGCTCATAAAGCGAGCGGTATGACAACACGTACTAGATGTATTATACGCAGCGCGCAAGCAAACTGGCATAAAAGCTCATCGAGGCTGAGTGCCATCGCTCGCTGCGGTACACTTACCTAAAGTAAACCACGAAGGGAGACATTACCTATGAAGAAGATCGTTTTGGCTTGCGGTGCTGGCGCTGCTACTTCCACGCTCGTTGCCCAGAAGGTCGCTACCCTGCTCGACGCCAACGGTTACGCCGACAAGTACGAGATTGTGCAGTGCGCCATCTCCGAGGCCAAGGATTACTGCGACGAGGGCGCCGACCTGCTGATCGCCACCACCGTTGCCCCCGAGGGCCTCACCTGCCCGTACGTGAGCGGCGTGCCCTTCATGACCGGCATGAACCGCGTCGCTGCCGAGAAGGCCGTTCTCGACGTCATGGCACAGTAGGCGCTGACTTCATGAGTGAGCAGAACGCCAATCCGGTCGAGCTCTTTGGTATGCGCGTTGCCCATGTGGGCATTAACGCTGCCGACCCGGCAGACGCCTTGGAGATTGCGGAGCTGTTCTCGACGATGATGGGCCTGCCCGTTATCGAGACCCCGGTTTCGTACTTTAACGATTCGCTGGTCGAGATCATGAAGCAGAACGGTCGTGGCACCAAGGGCCACATTGGCTTTGCCGTCAACGACATCGATGCGGCCGAGAAGTGGTTTGCCGAGCGCGGACTCGAGGTCAACGAAGAGTCGCGCGCGCTGCTGCCCGACGGCGGCACCAAGCTCGTGTACTTTAAGCGCGAGTTCGCCGGCTTCGCCGTGCATCTGTGCCGCGAGTAGTGCACAAGCTGCCATAACTAGCAAAAAGGGATAGGGCCGCATGGCCTTATCCCTTTATTTATGCCGAGAGGCTTCCTACCGCGGCAGGCGAATCGTAAAGCGGCTTCCGACTCCTTCGACCGAGGTCACACCGATGACGCCGCCGTGGCTGTCGACGATCCACTTGGCAATGGCAAGCCCCAGACCCGAGCCCTGTGCGCCGGCATCGCGTGCATTGTCGGCGCGGTAGAACCGTTCAAACGCGTGAGCTGCGGATTCCTGGTTCATGCCGATGCCCTCGTCCTCAACGCTTATATCGATCGTGCCCGCGCCCGCATCCGGCGCTACGCCAAATGTGACGGGCGTTCCCGCATCCGAGTACTTGGCGGCGTTTTGCACGATCACGCGCAGAGCCTGCTTCACGAGCGCCACGTCGACGGACGCGTCGCAGCGCGGGTCGCTGACAAGCGCAGCGTCAAAGGCCAGCCGATACGTGTGCTCGGTATCGATCATCTGCGATTCCTCGCATACCTCGCCGACCAGTGCGGCAAGGTTGGTATTTGCGCGCCGCAGGACCGTGCGCCCGGCATCGCCGCGCGCCAAAAACAGCAGCTGCTCCACGAGCTCTTGCATGTGCTCGCTTTCGGCCTTGAGGGACGCGATGGATTCTGCCAGCACGTCCGGGTCGTCTTTGCCCCAGCGATCGAGCATGTTTACGTAGCCCTGAATCACCGCGATGGGCGTGCGCAGCTCGTGGCTCGCATCGTTGACAAAGCGCATTTGCTGCAGTTTGGCCTCTTGCATCTGGCGCAGTAGGCGGTTAAGTGCAACCTCGATGCTTGCCAGGTCGGCGTCGCCGGTAGTGACGCTCGGCGAGTCGACGCTTGCGCGCTCGATGGCCTGCTCCAGTGTTTCTATCTTGCCGCCGGAGAGCTGCATACGGCCGAGTTCGTCCACGCGCAAGGCCAGGTCGTTGAGCGGTGCCATGGTGCGGCGCACGCGACGGGCGCCGCCGAGCATGTCGAGCACGCTGATGACCTGCCAACCCACAACGACAAGGTAGAGAGGCCATAGCGCGACGAGGTCCTGCGCGAGGGGGAAAGTCTTGGTGGTACGCGCAAGCTCGACGGTATAGGTGAGCGTTGCCGGGTCCCAGCCGCGCGCGGGCGTCAGCGACATGCCGTGAACGGTGGCGCCGGGGATCCATCCTGCGGTAAACGCGCCGTCGGGCAGCGTCTGGTTGTATCCATAGACGAGGATCGCCGCCGCAATCACCATCAGCAACAGATCGAGCCAGACATAGCTCATCAAGCGGCGCCACATATAGCTCCAGTTGATGGCGCGGGCGATGGATGTAACGCGCTTGGCCTCGGCGTTACGCGCGGCAGACATAGCCCACCCCGCGCACGGTCTGGATGATGCGGGTACCACCGGCGTCTTCGATCTTGGCACGCAGGTGCGCGATATGCACGTCGACGTTGTTGGTGTCGCCCACGTATTCGTAGCCCAGCGCCTCGTGCGCGATGCGCTCGCGCGTGAGCACGGTGTCGGCATGTGTCATAAGCAGGGCGAGGACGTCGAACTCGCGGGCCGTGAGCGCGATGGGCGAGCCTACGACGGTGACTTCGCGGCGGTCGGGATCGAGCGCGACCGAGCCCACAGTGAGCGTGGCGGGGGAGGGCGCGGCGGATGTCTGGACCGTGTCGCTGGCTTGGGACATCGTGGCGGCGTTGCCGGTCGCACCGCCCGCCATGCCCGCCCCGGCACCGAAGCCGCCCGCACCCGAAGCCGTCCGCACGGCCTCCGAGCGCTTCAACGCCACGCGGATCCGTGCGAACAGCTCCTCAATCGCAAACGGCTTGGTCAGGTAATCGTCGGCGCCGGCATCGAGCCCGGCCACCTTGTCCATCACGGCATCGCGCGCGGTGACCATTATCACCGGCACATCCTTGTGCTTGCGGACGCGCCGCAGGACCTCCATGCCGTTGAGCTGCGGCAACAGCACATCGAGCAGAATAAGATCGTAGTCGCGCTCCAGCGCCAGGTCCACGGCGGTGCGGCCGTCGGCGGCGTGCTCCACCTGGTAGCCCTCGTGCTCCAGCTCGAGCGTCACAAAGCGGGCGATTTTCTCCTCGTCCTCTACGATCAGGATCCGTGCCATGCGTGCCCCCGTCTGCGATTACTTGTCGTCGTTCAGATTTTGCTTGATGTCGTCCGCGGCGTCGGCGGCGTGATTCATAAGGTTGTTGATGCTGCCGGGCACGTCGCCGTCGCTGTCGATGCGGTAGCGCATGCCAAAGAACAGGCCAATCAGCATCAGCCATATCGTGGCGCCCCAGGCAAACAGCGCGACGATGGGGATCAGGATGGGAATGTTGAGGATGATCGCATCGCGCCGCGTGGCGATAAACTTGGTGTCCAGACTCAGGCGGAAGAGCTTTTTGAGGTACTCCCACACGCTGTCCATCTTCTTGGAGAAGTCGGTCTTTTCGCTCGACTTCTCGTAGGCGGCCTGCGCGGCGACCATCTCGGCTGAGGGCTCATCGACTGGCGCGGACTCGGTGGCGGCGTGTGCCGACGTGGTCTGCGTCTTGCCCTGCGACTCGAGCCAAATGATGGCGTCCAAAACGTTGCCGTCGGCGGCGTCGAGCGCGGCCTTGGCATCGGTGTAGCTCACGTTGCACTTGGTGCGGATGGTTTCAACTTTTTCGAGGCCGTCCATGACCTGTCCTTTCGTTCGATGGGCGCGACGCCGGGCGATTTGCCCGGGCGCGAGCGTTGCGTTCGGCGGTCTGCGTTGCGCGGCGCCGCCCCGCCCTTGGTCGAACTCTATAGTGCAGGTTATAGATTAAGCGATTCTTGAGCCAAGATTAACGTTGGATGAGTTTTTGGGTGACGGTGGGGAAGGGGGGGTGCTCTTCTGGGTAGCTAGCAGCGAGGTCTAATACTTTCCCGAGAAGTGAACGAGCTAAATCGGACCCCCGAAGCATCGACATTTTAAGGGTGTCGTTTCCTGCGGTTTTGGTGCTGGAATCCTGCGTTTATGCCGTTGAAAAATTCGGATGCTCCAGGGGTCCAAAAACAGCCGTTCACTTCGCGGAAAAGTATTAGACCTCGATAGCGGGGGTGGGGTGCCGGTAGCAAAGCGGCAGCAGTGGGATAAGCAAGGTGCGCCGATCATAAGAAATCGAATTCGCGTTGTAAAAGTCTGAAAATATCCTACAATTGCAACATGAAGTACTTTAGCAACATAACAGCGATAAGCGAGCTTTCCGAGAGTGAGGGTGTGTTCACCACGGCACAGGCGGCTCGCATGGACATCTCTCGAGATGCACTGGCACACTCTTGCCGTGTGGGGCGTCTTGAACGGATATGTCACGGCGCCTACCGGATGTCTGGCACGCAGCGCCGAGACACTGACGAGCTCAACGCTCTTTGGAAGCTCACCAACCCTTCCCTTTGCGCGTGGGAAAGAAAGCGCCAGTGGGACGGCATCGCCGTGAGCGGTACGACCGCGGCGAACCTACAGCAAATGGGTGATTTCTATCTGTCTCCCTACAGGATGATCGCGCCCACGCGCATCAATACAAGAAACGAATCTCTTTCTTTCGCAAAGCGAGAGATCGCCGAGCAGGATATCGTTTGGCTCGATGGTCTGCCGGTCACCAAGCCCGAGCGCACACTTGTCGATCTATGCCTCGATTGCGAAGACCCCTCATTAATTATCGATGCCTATCACGACGCACTGGAGCGTGGGCTCAATACGCAGCGGCTGAAAGAGCTTGTAGAAGAGAACTCTAAAACCGCCAAACGCCGTGAGCTAATGAAGCCTCTGCTAATGGTGCTGAACGACTAACGCGAAACGGAGGACATGGTGAAGTACAAGACGCCTGCCGCATTGGAGATGGCTGTTAGGAATGCCGCAAGGCGGTCGCCGATGGATACTAATCGGGCAATCACGGGTTTCTACTTTCATCGTCTTTTGTGCCGCGTCTTTTTGCAAGGCACCGACCACTTTGTGCTCAAAGGCGGGCAAAGCGTCCTGGCGCGAACGCTCGATGCGCGTGTTACAAGAGATATTGACTTGGTCGCTCAAGAGGAGAGTCTCGAAGAAGCTATTGCCGATCTGGTGCGGGCGGCTTCGATTGACCTAGACGATTTCGTTTCATTTGTCTTTGATCGCGCGGAGCAAATTAAGGCAGATGATGAGTATCGATGTGGTACGAAGGTGTGGTTTACTCCCTTTATGGGAACCAAGAAGCTACAACCAATTTCAATTGATTTGGTAGTTGATGAAGTGCGGGGACTTGAGCCTGAAGTTCTTGCGCCGATCGATCGCTTGGATATCGAGGGGCTTCCTGTTTGCGATTATCGGGTGTGTCGAGTGGAGAGCGCCCTTGCAGACAAATTGCTCGCAATGATGGAGCTGCATGACGGTCGAGCATCTTCGCGAATCAAGGACATCGTCGACATCTTGGTGTACGCGAAAACATGCCCTGTCGATGGGGCAACGCTTGCTGAGAGAGTTGAGAAGGAAGCGTCTGCACGCAAGGTGACAATGCCGAAAGAGTTCGTAGCGCCTCTTTGGTGGAAGCAAAATGGCTCTGCGCAGTACGCAAAGATGGCGAGGCAGGCGGGAGTGCTTGAGCTCGCGGGGAATATTGCCGGGGCGGAAGAGGTCGTCAATCGGTTATATGCGCCATGCTTTGATCATTCGATGAATGTGTGCAAATGGAATCATCAAACCATGAGATGGGAGTAGCCCAGATAACTAAGCCGGCGGCAGGAGTTGGTCCTGACGCCGGCTTAGGGCGTTTCTGCTGCTTCTGTTTTACTCGCTGGCTTGCTCGAGCGTCTCGGAGACGGCCCTTTTTGCAGCTTCGAGGTTGCGTTGGGCTTGGGCGACAGCTGCCTCGGCCTGTTTCTTCGCCTTTACGACCTCGACAAAGCGATTGATGGATTCGCTATACTCGCGCGTGCGCGGGTCGAGCGCCGGCGGGACTTCGATTTCGAACAAATCGGTAGGGCGGATGGCGCGCATCCTGGATGCTTCAGTTAATGCCTGAATCAACTGTGCCCCATGACCTTCTGTGAGATATCCGACGACTATCTCCGAAAATACTATGCGTTCCTCTTCGGTCATTGTTTGGAATGACGGGCGGATGACGGTGGTGTTATGTGAAGCAACCAGGTGTTGCTTCGAGTCTTCGGCACTGACCACGAGCAGGTTGGACGCGCCAGAGCGACCCAGCATGCGCGGCATGACGACATCGCCCGCGCGGAGCTCGTATCGATCGAGAACGCTGGGGTCCACCTTTACGTATTTAGAGTCCGGACCATTTTGATCATCTGCAGCATCTGCAGGCAGAAGATTACCGTCCTTAAAATCCTGAGATGAGATCCGACGCACCTCGACTGCGTCAACGTCGTTCGATGTCGTGCTCTCGCGGGGCATGAATGGCGCGACTCGCGTAAAAGAGTCACCGAGTGTGGCACTGTAGTTTCGAGTGATGGCGATGAGGCTGATTTTGCCTTTTGAGAGAGGGGCGTGGTGTTGGAGCAGCTCTCGTGTAGCGAAAACGGACGTTTCGATAGACGTCGACCTTGGTGTATTTGAATCAATGCGATCCCAGTCGGGCGAGATAGTAAAGGCGACGTCTGAATAATACGATGTCTTGGTTACATACTGAAAACGCGGTCCGGATTCGATTACGCTGCGAAATGCTACGTTGCGATTTCCTGATGACATTATGAGAAGTGCGCCCGTCATATAGGGCGCAGGTTCGGAAAGCGGCAGATAAATAACGCTCTCGACGAGCCTTTCGCGTATCAAAATCGTGCGTGCTTGTTCAGCTTTATCAAGTAAATCGGCGGGAAGCACCACGGCTGCTCGAGTGCGGCCAGAAAGGGCGAGAGCATACAGACACCAAATAAAAGGTCCCCAGTCGCAAAAATCAAGGTAGCCAGGCTCCAAATAATCGATGAGCGCGGCGCAGTCTTTTTCGACATCGAGCTTGTTTGCGCGATAGTAGTTTGATGCGTCGATAAACACGGGAGCGAGCTCGTCATCGCTTGAACTCTGCTTGCCGGGCTCAAGCTCACAAATATTGGGCACGCCGTTACCGTTTAAGGTAAAGCACTTAGCGAGATCTTCGGCATCCACGGCGCCGGGTAGACGTACGGTGAGCAGACGACTGTCTTGTTCCAGGTTAAGCGCGCGCGAGAGGGCGGCGGCGGTGAGGCGTGGCAATGATGATGTAGTTTCACGCATGTATAGAGCCCTTTCTTCTCAGTGAGTTTATATTAGCAGAAGAATTTAAAAAATTCTAATGACGAGAACAGCGCATTGTGCTATTCTCGAAGCAATCCAAATCCAACTCAATACCAACTGCTTGATGCGAACGCTTTGCGTCTTTAGGCAAATTGCATTATCAAACAGGAGGATTCCACTTATGAAACTGCAGGCTAGAGCGATAATCATCGCTCTAGCGTCTAAACATTCTAAAGCCTAGAACAGACTCCTTATAAGCGCCCACCACAGAAAGGAAGGTCATTCGTGAAGAGTAAAGACGACATCTACAAAGCATTCCTTGACGAGATCGACGAGGATCTTCGCGGCATGTGCAAAGTGAACAGGAAGGCAGAGCTGCCACTTCCGTGTCCGTACTGCGGCGAGAAGAACGTCGAGCGCCTGGCTAAATCGCTCGTTGGTGTGCTGGAAGAGCGCTCGCCCGATATTCCCGGGCTGGTGCCCGAGCAGTATCGAGCCGATGTACACGAGGCCCGCGAACTTTTGACTGCCGCGACACTAGCTTTGCTGCCACTGTATTTCCCCCCGCGCGATAGTCGCATGGAAAGCGTGGCGACTGTAGTGAGTATGTTTAGGCACGGGCGTACTGCGGGCTTTAAATCGGCTGGCGTTCTCTTGTTCGAGGAAGTTGCGACAGGGATGAAGTACAGCACCAAACAGGGTGCCTATATCCCGTCCTCCTTCGTGCGCCACACCGACGGCAGAAAGCCATGCGACCGGCTGCACCGCGATGGATCGCGTGGCTTTACGGCGGATGAAGATGATGCCGTCATGTTTTACAAGCGCTACCTCAAGGTGCAACGACGCGTGTTCGATACGAGTCCGCGTTTCAACTTTGAGCTATGCGTCAAACGCCCGTTTGAGGCACTTTTGGACGAACGACACACTTTTTATTACATGGAGGAAAAGATGGAAATCAATTTGACCAACAAAGTACACGGACTCGAAAATCGCTATCTCCTCAATATCAAGCATCATAAAGATTACGACCTGCTTGACGAGCTGATGATCCATGCACTGCTTGCGTACCTGGGAGACACAACGGTCTCAACTGCTGCTCGCGAGAGTTATCTGGCGCAGGCCGAGCACCTGATCGGCCACGCGACCAAGTCGCCGCGCTCGGCACAGCTCAATGAGGATGACGGTGTCGATCGCATTGCCTAACAACCACTAACGCCGCGGACAAGAAAGGAGCCACGCCATGTCAGTCATCAAGATGTACGGCTACGAGGCCGCGCAGCAAACGGAGTATCAGACCAAGAAGTGGGCGACTAAGGAGGAGATGCGGGCGCTGTCGTCCGGCGATGAGCAGCGCGACGTGATCCTGGCGCAGGGTGCCACGGTGGCGTTCTACGAGGACGACAAGCATTGGGAGACGAGTGTGTCCAACAATGTTTTTGCCTTTGGAGGTACCGGCAGCGGCAAAACGGCGAGTTTCATTTTGCCCAACCTGCTCAATCACCACGAATGCTGTTATGTGGTCACAGACACCAAGGGTGAGCTGCTGCGCCGTACGGGGAAAGGCTTTGAAGAGGACGGCTACGAGGTAACGGTTCTCGATACTGTTAATCCCGAGCAGTCGGCCGGATACGACCCTCTGCGTTACGTGATGGATGTCGAGGATATCCCCACCACAGTGGCGGCAATCATGGAGGGGGTCGATCCTGACGGCCGTAGCCTTAGGTATGATCCGTTCTGGAATAACGCGAGCGACCTGCTGCTTCGAGCGATTGTTGGAATCCTGTTCCTCCTGGAGACCCTTGCCGGCACCCTTACGCCGGGTGAGGACCCCAATGCCCCGCGCCGCTACCTTAAGATGAACAACGTCTTTAAACTGGCTGCGCTCATCAAGGTTACGGGAGATGGTGAGGGGCGATTCCCGTTGGACTACCTTGTAGAAGAGGTGGAGTCCAGGGAGTTTCTCGATAAGTTTGGTGCGGAGAACGCTGATCTGTATGGCGTTGAGCAGTATCGCGATTTTCGAGGTGCGGCAGATAGGACGCTTAAGAGTATTCTGATCACGCTCAATGCAACTATCTCGCGGCTTAAGACGCCTCAGCTCATGCGCGTTTTTGAGAATGACGAGATGCGTCTTGATCGTATTGACGAGGGCAAGCGCATGATCGATCTTAAGGTGAGCGACAACGATTCGGCTAATGCATGGCTTGCGAACGTTGCCCTTAAGCAGCTGTTTAACCTTGCCCAGCGCCGTGCCGATGCCAGCCCCAGCGGCCATTTGCAGCGTCGCGTGCAGTTTGTGCTCGATGAGTTTCCCAATGTGGGCCGCATCCCCGATTTTGAGCGCAGCATTGCGACTGTGCGCAGTCGCGGCATTAGCTTTTTGATGTGTGCGCAATCGCTGAGCCAGCTCGATGTCGTGTACGGCAAATCCACGGCGCTTACCATCCTCGATAACTGCGATAGTTTGGCCTATATGGGCGGCGGCAGCAACATCGCGACGCAGAACTACATAAGCGAACTGTGTGGCGAGTCGGTTTTGGGCACCAAGTACGTGGGCGCCGAGCGCACTGCCGTAGATGTGCGCGGTTGCGTGATGACCCCAGGCGAGGTTGGGCTTATGCCCCGCACCGATTGCCTGGTCAAGGTGACCGGCATGCGTCCCTTCCGCGCCAAGAAGTACTTTTGCGCCGATCACCCCAATGCTGCCAAGTGGCTGAGGGATTAGCCCTTGCAGCTTTGTGTACCCCATCTTGCATGTTTTGTCGCACGGCTTCCGTTAGTCGTAAGCCGTGCGGTCCAGTTTTTGCCTCCTTACCGATTCCGTTTAGAAAGGAATTACCATGCCCGTTATGTATCGTGAGCCCAGCATCATAAAGAAGTCCAAGGACGGCCGTGTTGCCGCTGTCGATATGGCAAGCGAACTGCTCAACAGCCGTGTGCTGCTGCTGGAGGGCGAGGTCAACGATGCGACCTGCAACGGCCTTATTAAGTCCATGCTGGTGCTGGAGCATCAAAGTGCGACCGAGCCCATCACCCTCATCATCAACAGCCCGGGCGGCAGCGTCACGGCGGGGCTGGCGCTCATCGACACCATGCAGTCGCTCGATTGCCCCGTGATCACGGTGGGCGAGGGCGTCGTGGCCTCGATGGCCGCGGTGATCTTGGCCTGCGGCGACCACCGTCAGGTGTACCGCCACACGCAGGTGCTCATCCACCAACTGATGGGCGGCACGGGCATGGCGCAGCAGACCGATATCGAGATCGTGGCCCAGCATACAGCGGCCATGCGCGCCGAGCTGGACGAGCTGCTGGCCGAGCATGGCAACCTGAGCGCCCAGGAGTTCCACGAGCTCACCGAGCGCGACTGCTGGTGCAACGCCAGGCGCGCTCTGGAGCTGGGCCTGGTGGACGAGGTGATTGCGCCCAGCAAGAAGGCGCTCTAGCGGGGCGCATGCCTTACAAGTACGTTGTGCAGGGCGAACAAGTGCGTAAATTCACAGCCAGAAAGAGGTTGAACATGAACAGGATTTGGGACGTCGATGGCATTGAGTGGGAAGACCTGCCCACCGTGAGCGACCTGCTGTGCGCTGCGGACACAAAGATCCTGGCGCGTGAGGTTGCCCTTCGATACGGCGGCAAGCCGGACGGCCGCGGCCGTGGCGATAGCGAACGCAGCCTAAAGCGCGCCCGCCGCAAGGTCAAAAAGCTGCGGAAGATAGATCCCGAGCCCAGCGACAAGATCGTCCTGCTGCCCAAGCACGTCATCAATCGTTGTGGTGCAGACCACGGCTTTGGCTATTACGACGTGGAGCCGTGCATCTTTATGCGCGACGGCGTGCAAAGGCTGGGGGAGGACGCACTCGCCAATGTGCTTCCGTGGGAATTGATCCTGATGGATGATGAGTCCGCGAGCGAAATGCTGGGCTTTCGCGTATGGCTCGAAGGCGAGTGGGATCTATGCGAACGTTATCGCTTTTTGGCCGTGGTGTGTGTTCGCATGCTGAACAACATCCGGGCGCAAAAGGAGCTGCGCAAGTTCCTCGAGCAGGGCGATGCGGCCTGCGATATGGACGAGGACGATGTAGTTGAGGGCATTCGCCGCGACGTGCTGTATCCCGAGGAAGTAATTAACGCCAAACTCGGCGGCTATTGGGACGCGAGTTTGGGACTCAACCTGCCCTGGAAGGACGAGCATCGGCAGACTTGCACGCGGATTGACAGGGCTATCGATGACCTGTTTGCCGAGGAAACGAAGCGCTGCGCTGCGGAGCTTGGGAAGAAGCTCGAGCGCGGGTATGAGGAGCGCGGGGAGTTACTGAACGGGATGTCCTTGTGAACGGTTGCCGACGGTCCGATAAAAATCTGTCCGGACGAAATGATAGAACGATAGCGTAAATAGCATCTGCACTTTAAGGAGTTAACAATGAGAATCGCCTATAAGGAACTGTTTCGTGTAAACCGTCCTATCTGTGGGCCTGGACCAGGAGGTTTCTTCATTAAAAGATTCAAGGAAGGCGGCTACAGTGAGGCTGAATTGCTCGATTTAATTTCGGGAGTGGACTTTTCTCTTGGTGAAGTGGATGAGGACATTAGCCTGAAAAAGAAATGCGAAATAGTCGAACAGGCGGTGAGTGGGGTGCATTATACGAGTTGGGCCCCCAGCGTGATCAGCATGATCATCTCACTTACGGTCGGAGGGTGTCTGTCTGCATGGGCGGGCAACAATTCAATCGCTGCCGGGGTTTTCGTGACGCCATGCCTGATTGCCTTGGGAATATATGCATGGTTTCGTTTATGCTTTGAGCGAAATCAAACGGTACTGTTGGGTGCGCTGAACCACATAAAGACACTTCAGCCGTAGTTGCATGAAATCGCCGATCGCCTGCCGTGGGCCCTCGGGACCGCCCTCGCGGCGCCCTTCCCGCTCTTTCCGGACATGGCGTCCTCCGATCTCCCGGGGCCGGCCGACCCGGCCCTCAGGGTATCGGATTCCCAAATTCATCCGTACATGTACGGATGAATTTGGGAGGTGTTCGGATGAAGTTGATATTCAAGGGGTGCGGCAGTTGGCAGGAATCTCAAGCGCCCAACCGCCAATCTCCACATTTCTTTGCTAAACTAGCTTTGCGCGGGAAACCGTGCATAGTTCGGGAGCATGTCCCCCAACTGGATCTAGGTTCGGATGCCGTTGCCCGGACTATTGGTGAAGGTTGGGGGACTTCCTACTTTCCATAGCGCAAGAAGTCGTAGATGCGGACGCACTTCCGATAATGCGAATCTTTCAACAGAGCCCTCTTCTTGGCAGGGTCGTTTCCCACGTCAGCCAGTGCCCGCTTCAGCAACGCTTCCAAGTCGTCGACGTCCATCTCTTCCTCTGAAAGGCACGGGATGAACGCGAACGGGCTCTTTGGCGCGCATGCATTCGCAAGGCCCTTTATGCTCAGCGACCCTTCGAATCTGCGACGAGTCGCAGGCATCGATTTGCGGAACGTTTCGCTTCGATAGCTATCAATCGAGGTGAGCGTTGGGAGATAAGTCGCTATGTCCTTACCGACCTCTCCACCGAGTCCGCGCGTGTACTTGAAGACAGGCATGTTGTTGGGCCGTTGGCGCACGTACATGTTGAGGTAGTTCTCGACGATGAACTTTGGGTCATAGCGAAGGTTATCGAGCACGATGTCCTCGAAGATATCTTCAGGTGAAATCGGCTTTCCGATGCTACTTGGTGACACCGACAGGCCGATGACGATCTTCTGGTCCGGGTCAAGGTCGTTGAGGACATTGTCTATCCCTGAGACGATGATGTCGGAACTCGGGTCGATATGCTCCGCAAGCCTGAACACGCTGCCCCTCAACTCGCGGATAAATCGCGTGCTATACATTTTCCGGAAGCTGCGCATCGCATCGTAGATCGACTCGAAGTCATCCGTGGTGATCTTCGTCATCGAAAGCGTACGGCCACCGAAACTCATAGCAATCTCGCCAACAGAGGTGTCGGTTGCGTGCTGAACGAAGATGAGCCGCTTGCCCAGCCGTTTGAGCTTGTCATCTGGTAGGCATTCGCAGATGTCACCCAGTATCGACCTGATGTTCTCGTCTTGAATCGAATAACCGAGGAAGATGACGGGATACTCGACGAAGAGGGTGAGCAGCTTCGCCGAGAGATACTTCCTCTTCTGCGCGAACTCCGCATAGTCAGCGCTGGTCAGGACGATGCTTCCCGCCCTCGAGACTGAGCCATGGATCTTGTATATCTCCTGAGAGAAAGCCTGGTCAGAGAACAGGAGGTCGCTTTCTCCGACGTAGGTCGTGAAACCAGGGAATAGGGTCTCACACATACAGTCATAATTCGTGGTGATGATGCCGGCAACTTTTTCCCTGCCCGCCTTCGCCAGCTTCTCAGTTTCGGCGCTCTCGACGAGACGAGCTCTCGCGATCTTATCTGCGACGTAGATCTTCATGGGCGAAGCGTCCCCGGTAAGCTCGTCACTGTGACCTTCGCGGAAGGCAGCGAATTCATCCGATGCAAAGAGCTCGTGGTTTACTTCGCTTTCCATGAGCGTGGCAACGTACGGCAGTTCGGACTCGACCTCGCCGTTCTGGACAGCAATCTTCGCCTGGCTCTTGAAGCGCGCGAAGGCATATGGGTCGTCAAGCACCTCGGCGCAGATATCCGAAAGCAGCCCCTCCCATCCCGGCGTGCCGCAGTAACGACGGGAGAGGCCAGAGCCGATGAAGAGAAACGGATAACGCCCGGCATCATCAACAGCTTTGTGGATTATCGATTTGATTCTCTCGTCCATAATCTTTCCTCCTGTACCAATCGACATGCTCGTGAAATGTTATCCCACCAACTTCGGCGAGTGCGGGCTGAAAGCATCGTTGCCGTTCTGCCCGTCGACCAATCCGCACGCGAGACTCAGCGGCACAACTGCAGCGTTCTCGACCTCCACGCTAAGCACGTAGTGGAAGTCCGCCCCCTGGCTCCCACGATTCCGCTCGTAACCAATGGCGGCCAGCCGGTCGGCTAGTTCGTCTCTCGAAACCAGCTCGTTAGTCTTCACCTTGCAAAGCACGGGTTCAAGTTCGTAAGTGTTTGTCTCGCTGATTGCGTTCCTGTAGAAGCGGAAATGGGTCGTACGAAAGAGATCTTTATGATGGGAGTACACGTGCCCGTCCTTAATGGCGTAGAAGTAGAAAAGGAACTCACCGCCCTCGTTTAGCCTGCCGCTACTTTCAAGGAAGCGGTAAATTTGTGGCGCTACAACGGAGAGCCGATTACGCTTCCGAAGCGATTTGCCCCACGAGCTGAGTTTATTGAATACCACAACGATATGATATTTAAAGGGTAATTGGACTATCTCCCGACCAAACGAGGATTCGGATTGGCTTGCTGAAATGTGGCAGTGCCCTGTTCTAAGCAACGTATTTGCGATAGAGTCGCGCGGGAACGGTGCTCGGGGCCGTTGCACCAGTAGCAAATTACTTATATCGAGCGATGTGATGCTGCGATTTCGGAAATGCTTGCCTGGTTGCGGCGCCGACTTCGAAAAGCTGGTTTTTATTTCCATTACAGCTGAAACAGGCCGTCAAAATTCATGGAAGATCTTTTCGATAGTAATGGATGAACTGAGGAGGTTTGTCTGGAGGGTGGATCGAGGTTCAAGATTGTTGCGCTCTGAAACGTTTCAGCTGAGGTCGGAGAGCGATCGCATGAGTCGATTTATATTTCGGCAGCGTTGCATCCATAGAAGAGAGAGGGATGCGTATTCGTTTGGCAGCGAGGGCGTGAGTGGGCGGGAACTTCGTGGCGTACAGCAATAAGGCTATACCTAAAAGCCTTTGTGTTGAACGGGTTTTCGCGGGAGCGGAGGGTGCGTGCCGCGAGGGACGGTCCGCGGCACGACCGACCCGGCGCGGCATCCGGAGCGGACGCGGATGCGGCGCGGACGGCCTCTGACGGGCGAGCACGCGACAGTGGTTGCCCTGCTGGGCGGCAATAAGCTCGAATCGAGCACGAGCGATTCTTGTCCGGGCGAAGCGTTACAACTGGATTTGTTCTGTTGCCGACTGATCTTGAAGCATGTTGGAAGAAACGGAATTATAATTATTTATTTGTCTGTATCTATCGAAATGGAGACCGAGCGCGTGGAAAACGAGAGGAACATAACGGCAGTTGACCTTTTCGCCGGCTGCGGCGGAATGTCCCTCGGCTTCGAAAAGGCTGGCGTCAATGTTGTGGCTGCCTACGACAATTGGGACGCTGCCATTGATGTCTATCGCGCTAACTTCCAGCATCCTGTTTTCAAAAGGGATCTCTCCGACGTTTCCGTATCCGAGGAAGTTGCCGGCTTCGCTCCGGATATCATCATCGGCGGGCCTCCTTGTCAGGATTTCTCGCAGGCCGGCAAGAGATCCGAGGATGGTGGGCGCGCAATCCTCTCTGTTAGATATGCCGAGATCATCGCGAGGTGCAAGCCTCGCTTCATCGTTATGGAGAACGTCCCACGCGTTCGAACGAGCAAATCCATGGAAGCGATTCGGGCCACCCTCAAAGCGCAGGGTTATGGCTTGAGTGGGCGAGTGATGGATGCAAGCCTGTGCGGGGTCCCCCAAGCTCGCAAGAGATACTTCTTGATCGGATGCCTTGGGGCGCCCGACGGGTTCCTCGACCCATATCTTGAGAAGGGCCTTTCTGACCATCAGATGACAATTCGTGAGTATCTCGGTAACGAGCTCGGAATTGATTACTACTTCAGGATTCCGCGAAGCTACACGAGGCGGGCCATCTTCAGCATCGACGAGCCCTCGGTCACTATTCGTGGTGTGGACAGGCCGATACCGCCGAACTACAAGCTTCACCCCAACGACGCGGCGGACCTCAGTCAAGCCCGGTGCTTGACTCCAAAGGAACGCAGTAGGATCCAGACTTTCCCGGAGTCTTTCAAGTTCTTTGGGAGTAAGACGGATATCAACCAGATGGTGGGCAACGCCGTACCGGTAAACCTTGCCACCTACGTTGCACGAGCGCTACTAGAGTACAGGAGGGATGTGAGCGATGGACTGCGTTGATCTTTTCTCGGGATGCGGCGGTATGTCGCTCGGATTCCAGAATGCGGGCTTCAACATAAAGGCGGCGTTTGATAACTGGCAGGCGGCTGTCGACATCTATTCGGCAAACTTCGACCACCCGGCATTCAAATACGATCTTTACGATGCGGAAGCGGTCCCGAAAATTGAAGAGTATTCGCCGTCGATGATAATCGGTGGCCCCCCTTGCCAGGACTTCTCCATTGCGGGCGCCAGACAGCGCGGCAAAAGGGCCAATCTCACCATCCGATATGCTGAGATAGTTCGGGACGTCAGACCCGAGTGGTTCGTCATGGAGAATGTTTACAATATCGAGCGGATGGACGTCCTGCCCGAGGCGCTGGAAATATTCCGCAATGCTGGATACGGTCTCACGAGGCGCGTCCTCAACGCCAGTCTATGTGGTGTGCCTCAGATTCGCAGGCGCTTTATCCTTGTCGGTCATCTTGGTGATAAAGATGACTTTCTCGGCGAACTCTTGGATTCAAGGCTGAGCGACAAGCAGATGACCGTCAGGGATTACCTTGGCGATTCGCTCGGCACGCAATACTTCTACATGCATCCACGCAACTTCCAGCGTAGGGGCGTCTTCACGATTGACGAGCCAGCGGTAACGGTACGAGGCACCAACCGTCCGATACCGCCAGCATATAAGAGGCATCATGCCGACAAGGCTGATATTTCTGAAGGTGTGAGAGCCTTAACATACAAGGAGCGCAGCTATCTGCAAACCTTCCCCGAAGAGTTTGAGTTTGTCGGGTCCAAGACAGACATTGAGCAGGCGATTGGCAATGCCGTGCCAGTTAAGCTTGCTGAGTACGTTGCTAGATGCATAGCTGACTATGCAGCAGATTAATTGTGGTGGTTGCCATGTCCTTTGTCGATGAATGGAATTTGAGCTATCCCATTCCGAATTCTATATATAGCGAGAATACGCTATCCGTTCGCGGGAGAACAGTTGGACAAGGTGGTGCTGGACAGTACGAACTCAAAGGTTCAGGCTCTCTTGCAAACGGGGATACGCTGACTGCAGTTGACATTATCGGACACGCAATCATCTTGGAAGTAGTCGTACCCTCTACTGGGCAAGTTGTCTCCCTTGGCACGCGTTATCCCGTTGCAAAAAAAGGCGGAAAAGTACGTGTGCAAATACAAGGAGACGGGGCAAAGCGTCCAAATGTCGGCAACTTGTTTGCCGCACTGCTGTTGTTGCCAGTGACGGGCAAAGTAAACGATTCATCGCCGTTGCAAGAGGACGGTTTTGCGGAAAGGACATTCTGGATGGATGCAGCCGAAGTAAAGCCTGTGGGCGTCTCCGAAGATGCATATATCTTGGAGCTAACGAAACTCTTCTTCGCCACTGGAAGCAGATACAAAGACGGGCAGTTTTCGGGTGCGATAGATTACGACTACAAGTCGAGAATTGACGATCTTATTGCCCTTTGCAATCGCGGATGCAAGATGAGGGCTGGTAGCCTGACCACGGCATTCAAGTATTTCGCTGACGTTTACGCAGGGAAACTTGAGTTTGATTACAGCGTGGCTGAGTTCATGCGAAACCTCATAGCGAGCCAATTGATTGCCGAAGAGGGCATCGACTACGAACAAGGCGATGACGTGCTGCCCGCAATGCATCAACTAATCGACCTTGCTGCAAAGAATTCATCGAAAGCATCAAGCAGAGAGAAGAGGACTTTTCAGCTAAACAACCTTCCAGCTGAATTTAAAACCGACTTCTCCAGGCGCTACATCACGTCACTACTGGCAAAGCCCTTTGTCATCCTTGCTGGCAACAGCGGAACAGGCAAGACGCGGATTTCCAAGCGTTTTGCAAAGTACCTTGAGGTCTTGGATGAAGACGGGGAGCCAAACTGGTTGCTCGTCCCGGTCGGTGCCGACTGGACCGACAACACCAAGGTGCTGGGCTTCTTCAACCCGATTGCAGACGGCGGCAAAGGCGCGTACGAAGAGACCGGCATACTGAGACTCATCGAACGGGCCAACGCTAACCCCGAGGTTCCGTATTTCCTCATCCTCGACGAGATGAACCTGAGCCATGTCGAGCGGTATTTCTCAGACTTCCTCAGCCACATGGAGACCATCGGCGAGGATAACCTCATCGTGCTTGATGGGTACGGCGATGGCGGTGCTGGCAGGCTGCCCTATCCGCAGAACCTGTTCGTTGTCGGCACCGTGAACATCGATGAGACCACTTACATGTTTAGCCCCAAGGTGCTCGACAGGGCAAACGTCATAGAGTTCAAGCCGTCGAAGGCCGAAGTCCTTGCAGGGTTCAAAGCCATCGAGGATGCGCCGGACGTTGCCGTCGCAGCTTCCGGCGTCCCCCAGGCTTTTCTGCGTCTCGCCAAGGACATATGGGAGGGAGCCAATTACATCAGCGAAGATGATGCTAACGCCATCTTCGAGAAGTTCGGCAAGCTGTATGAAGAGCTGGAGAAATGCGGCTATGAGTTTGCCTTCCGCACCGTGCGCGAAGTGCGAATGTACGTTAATGCCGCGCACGAGCTTGACGGCGAGAACTACGAACTCGAGCGTTCCGTCGATGAGCAGATTGTCCAGAAGGTGCTGCCGAAGCTCCATGGTAACAAGCGTGAGATCGGCAATCTGCTTAAAAGCCTGAAAGACATATGCGATGGCGAGCTGAGCTCCGTTAAGATAAGCCAGATGGCAGCGAAACTCGATAACGTGCAGTATGCGAGCTTCATCTAGCCTATGGACGGCAGCATCGGCGCAATCCGCTTTGCAGCGGATGGAAGAACAATAGCCAGGCTCTACCAGAGCGGTGCGCATGACCGAGTCGATTGGGACGAGGAACAGCAGACCGGGCTAACCGGGCTGACGTGTTTCGGTCTCAAGCCGGAAGCATCCCAGAATGGCGCTGGTTCAACACCAGCCTTCGCCGTCAAGGACGGTCTTGACGGGAGTCCCACGCTTCGAATCAACGAAACCACATGTTATGTGCTCGAATACGAGCGGACCCCTGATGGTGGCCTGCATCCTCGCGCCTCGTTCCAAAACGAAGGCAAGAATATCAGGTGCGACAGAAACGGCAATAGTGTCACCTTCCAGTTCGTGAACTATCTCGGGCGTTCGAGGATTCGATTCGGCGAGGAAGCTGATGCGCCGATGCTACAGTTCGAAGTCGTCCCGCTCAAGATTGGCTATGAAGACGATTACATCGAGCTCACCGAGGAGCTTGCCGCAAGGTGCGCTGCGCTGCTCCTTGACTACTCGGGCTCCACGTCGAACGTTTACAAGCAAGCCGACGAGAATCGCGAGACGCTGCTTGAGCAGTTCGTCTTCCTGCGGCAGTTCTGCTACGAACCGAACCTCCAAGCCCTCTTCGAGGCGATAAAGAGGAACCCTGATAGGACGCTGGATCACGAGGACGAGCTGCGGTCGGTTGGGGCTGGCATGCCGTCCCGGAGGTTTTATACGAACCCCTTCTCGAACAGCCGGATGTGGACGCGCTTGAACTGCGGCGGCGATGCGGGAGGCGTCTACCTCCCCCAGATGGTCAGCGTCACGCGCAAGTACGACCTGCTCGACACGCCCGCCAATCGGTTTGTGAAATTTGCCCTGCATGAGATTGACCGGATCTGCACCTCTCTGATGACTGTCCTGGATGCCGAGAAGGGCGATACTCGGCAGACGGAGTGTTATCGCGAAGCCGCCGCGCTGCACGCCATGCTGGATACGATACTCAGCGACGCCTTCTTCGACGATGTCGGCACCCTGCAGATGATGCCTCAGAACAACCAGGTGTTGCAGAAGCGCGAGGGATACTCGCAGATCTTCTTCGCATATTCCATGCTCGATATGGCGCTGCAGCTCGACTGGAAGGGCAAGGATGACATCTACGAGGGCGAATCGAAGAATGTGGCCCTCCTCTACGAGTACTGGATCTTCTTTGAGCTGTACGACATCGTAAGGGGGATCGAGGGGTGCGAGCCGATAAGCACCGATGACCACCCATTTATCGGGACGAATCCCGACGGTGGGCTGTCAATATCCCTCAAGCAGGGCGTACGCTCCTGCCAGTCATTCCAGATTGCGCAGTGCGGCGCGAAGGTAAACCTCTACTACAACCGCACCTTCTCGCCCCGTGACTTTCATGCCACTCGTTACGAGGGTTCGTACTCGAGACCGTTCAGACCCGACTACACGCTCGCGATATTCCCGGATGCTTATACAAACGAGCGAGCCGCAGTGCAAGATGGAGCTGTTGCATTCGTCCACTTCGACGCCAAGTACCGCATCACCGACTTGACGGGGCTTGTCGGCAAGGATGTGGGCACCGAGGAGGCAGAGCGCGAGGAACTTAACGAGGAGAAGGCGGCCTCCACCACGAACACCTACAAGCGCGGTGACCTGCTGAAGATGCACACGTACAACGACGCGATACGGCGCACGGTTGGCAGCTACGTGCTTTATCCGGGTTCGGGCGAAACGGGCGAGAAGGGCCAATTCCGGCTCTTCGAGGAGATTTTGCCGGGTGTCGGCGCTTTCGCCATGAAGCCGAGCATCAGCAGGACGGCAGAGAATGCGTTGCGCGATTTCATAGAGAAGGTCATCGGCGAGAACACGGCAAGCAATACGCGGCTGAACCGGCTGAGCTACTTCACCGAAATGGTTGTGGCTGAGCCTCCAAGCGCGGGCAAGACAGATAGCGACTCCTACGGGCATGGTGGCGAATCGTTCGTGATTGGCTACATTCGAGGGGACTCTCCCGATGACTACTATCACTTTCTCGAAAGCAGCGGCAGGCTCCGCAAGGGCGGGCGCTTTCTCTTCTACTTCTATGCCATTAAGGACGGGCATGTCTACTCGCACCATAAGGATCTCTTCCGCACGTCGTGGTTCCGCTTCTATCGGAACGCCATAAGCCAGACGAACACCTACGAGATCGAGCCTGTGGCGTGTCGCATAACCTCGAATGAGCTGGTTTCGAGGGACGAGCTGGCCGACCGCCTGGCCGACCTTGGCTACGTGCGGGATCGTGGGAATCAGGGTGCTGACTTCTACTATGTCCTGTCCGTGCGGGTGGAAGATGACGCGGCAGAACCCTTAAGCCTGGGGCGCAGGGCGGTGGATGAACAGAACGGCAACGATGCGTTCAGCCCCCACTCGCCAAAGATTGTTGGGTGATCATCTGGTCATTTTCAGAGTAGCGGTAACACCTACGGGCGCGCGAGGGGCAACGCATGAGGCCAATCGTCTACAACGGGGTTGACCTGTCGGGCGTGTGCTCTGCCGAGGTCATCGAGAAAGTTGCCCTGCCCGTGGAGGCGGAGACCCTGGCGGTGCCGAGGCGTGCCGGCGCACTGCTGGTGGCGGGGCGGCTGTCCCCCAGGCTAGTGCGGGCGCGGCTGTTCATGGACACCCGCCCGCGCCTTCAGGACGATGTTCGGCGACAGGGACGACGCAGCGGCGCTGCCACGTCGCGCAGGTAGCGGAGGAGGGTTGCTCCCAATGGCCCGCGGCGTCCGCGCCCCGGTGCCACCCCGTGACCGGCGGCTTCGCTCGAAGCCGCTACATCAGGCTCGTTCCCGCTCTTCCGGGTCATATCCCTTCGTATACACGGTAAAGCTAAGGCTATCTATCGTGCCGGTGCTGTAGACGCATGCGTCGGGCGCGCTCCGTGTGCCTTGGGCGGTCGGGTCGGTCGAGACACAATCGTCCCTATCTATTCCAAGCAATGGAATGGGCTTTGCCACCTGGTCGGCGCTATTAATTTGCGCAATGATCTCCAACAACTCGTATAACTTGATAAGCCATGAGCTGTATGGGTGCTCGCCGGGTCCCTTGTGCTTCAGCGTGCACTTTGATTGCGGGCTTTCGGCGAGCTGGCTCAAGCGTTCAAAAAGCGCCGGGTACTCGGCTTCGGGAAACTCGACTTGTACATACTGTATGCCATTGAGGATGAATCCGTACCACAGTACGGGGTATGGAAAACCGTTCCTATCTGGTCGCCTGATTTTTGTCCTGCAATTGGGCTGGTTGACGATAGACAGCCATGCCGCATAGAGCTCGTCGGAAATTAGGTCGCTCGCTTGGTATGTTGGGCCAAGACCATCGAGAACAAAATTGCCAAGGCTGTCAAAATAGTGGGCACAATCCGTTAAACCCTTTTCGTATGCCGTGTCGGCTTTTCTCCGTATATTGAGTGCGACGTCGCGGGGTGATTTGCGACCAAGATGTTTTTTGGCGTTGTGCCGCGGGTTGCAATAGAGCTTGGTCGCCGCGTTATATCGATCGCAGTACTTGCTGTTAGGGCCGGTCGGAAAAAAGAGCGAACCACAGGTTTGGCATGTTATCGGCATAATGCCGCACAGCAGCAGCTCGTGGAGGATGCGGGCATAAAGGCTTGCAAAGGAACATTCCTCTTCGGTGAAGTAAAGCTCTCCTGCCTTTGCAATAACAGCTTGAAGCCTTACGAGCCTATTGAGGTTTTCCTGGTCGTTAAGCTCTGCATACGTATGGAAGTCTCCATTTGCGTAGATTTGGTTCTCGCGCATAGCCTCGAGATAGTTCTTGCGAAACGCCTGCATAAAGGGGGCGCTATTCATGCGTTTTATATCGCTCAAATGTTCTTCGAGCTTTTGAGCCGTTTCGTTTCCGGGCAAGTGCTTTTTGGCTGCGTATGCAAAAGCGTCGCCAAAGCGGATGATTGCCGGCAGCTGATTATCGAATAATCGAAATTGTCGCGGGTCGCTTGTTTTGATGGCGGCTGGGAAAAACTCTTCGTTTTGCGCGAGCAGGCTAGGTGCCTCGGTGTTTTTAAGCAGCGGGGCAAGCTCCAGACATTCCTGATAAAAAACAATGAGAAGCGCTCGAAAGAGATCGGTATTGGTGCAAACGCAAGCTGTTTCTATCTGCGAGTTGACCTTTGGATAGTTGTCTCTTGGATTGTCGCGTTTATACGGCACCGGTTCTGTTAGCCCGGTCTTGCCGTTGGTAGTTGTAATGTCCATGTCGTTCGACACGAGCTTGAGATAGGAGCTGAAGAGGGACGCCATTTCTTGCTTATTGAGTTGGGCCGATGTCGTGATCACCGCGCGGTACAGGCGGTTGATTTCGTTGCACTCAATAGCGTTGTTGTTCATCCAGCAGCTGTAATAGCGATAGTCGGGAATCGCTGTGATGTTCATGACACACTGCCTGCAGACATTTTCAAGGAGATACCTGGCCATGCCAGATATCTCTCCGTGTGCATGGCGCGTAATGGCTTTATCGAATATCGGAGCAAAGAAATCGAGGTCGCGTTCCTTTTGTTTTTGAAGGTTGACTTCGATTTCGGCTTCGTTCAATTCTGCTTGCGCGGACTCTTGGTCGGAATCGTCTGGATCGAGCCAGTCGTCATGGTCTGGTTCGGCTGCGTAGTCCATCGAAGCGTGTTGCGCATCGTGGGGAGCAGGGGGCTGACGAATGGCGTTCTGCAAATCGATGTAAAAGCGCAATTTTGCTCGCTCACGAAAGTGGCCCCCAATCTCGTTGAAAAGCGAGCTTAAGTCGACGCGTAATAGGTCGTTGGCTACGGAGACGAGATTCCATGCGCTTGCATTGCCGGTTGCGTTTCCGTCATCGGCGCAATCAATCTCTGGCGTTCTGTTAAGAAGAAGCATGCGGGGATTGACGGGAGAGCGAAGAAAGCCAGCCTCGAAACCCCAGCTAAACGGCTCTTTTTCGGAATCAAGCATTAATGCTCCAAACAGCCAAAATTTAAAACCCGATAAAAGTCATATTACGCGGCTGTTTGCGGCTGTTCAATGGAATCAAGCGAAAAGGCTTAAAACCAGGGAGGCCGTTATGTCCGATTGCATCAAGCTCAACAAAGGAAACATCGATGTATGCGAGCGCGAGGTTATCGTTCTTCGCGAGATCATCGCTGCCGCCATGGGTCGTTTGCACCAGATGCGCAAGCAGTGCGAGCGCGGCTATGTGTCTTCGGAGGATTTCGAGAATGCGTTGGATGCGTACGGAGTAATCAGTGAGCGAGTCGATGAGCTTGACCAGCTTGGTTTCGAGTTCAGATGGTCGTCAGTCCCCGATGCCGGAATCGATGAGAACGACGGGCTCGAATGGATCGAGGACGACAACCCTCCGCGTGAGCGCGGTTTTGATATTGCTTGTTAATGTGACCGAACGGTTGATTGGAGACAAAATGTATCCGTACTACGAATGTGACAACTATCCCATGAGCATTACAGATGATGACGGCCCGTTTCTGATCATGGAGGCGAGGCTGTCTGGAGACGACGAGCTCAATGATGATTTTAGGAAAGGCGCCAGTTATAGATGCTCGTGTGCGACTGTTTCTGCGGCGATTGATCTTTGCAGGTCGATGACGGACGGCGATGCCGATCCTTGGTATGAAAGTTGGGAGAAGGCGGTTGAGCGTTATCCGCTCGAGAAATGCGAGGATGCGACAACGCTGTATTGGATCGAGCCGACCGATCCGCACAAGGCGCTGTGCGCCCTCCAACCCCATTGCGATCTTGAGCCATACGTGGCTGAGGCAATTGGCGCAGTTGATACGTATCTACTGGAGTGCGCGGACTATCCCTTTACGGTCGATCATTTAGATCTAAAGGACGTTGACGTCCTGCTCAGCGCTGCTTGGGGATTGGCTCGAGTCCTCGAAGAAACTTGGGGCACTTGCGACCCTGATGATGTTTTGGAAAAGATCGAGGATGCTACGTACAGTGCGTATATAACGGTTAAGGACCTGATCGCGGGCGAAGAGGCGGCCAAAGCCAGCGCAAAGTCCGATGACAATCTTTAGCCACCGCACTGAACGGCGCGACCGATCGGAAGGCTGCCGGGAAAAGCTTTAGCAAGCGCCCCGACCAGGTTCAGGAGTCTGCCGCCGATGCATCCCTGATGCGTGTCGCCCTTGCAGTGATCGATGCCAAAGAGCGCGAGGCGTTGGAGTGCGATCTTAAGAAACTGCTCGCTTCGTGCGAGTAGTCGCTGACTGCTCCTCTTTCCTTTCTTTCTTCTCTCAAGCGGCATGGACGCCGCCGCCTTGACCGCCCAGCGCGAGTTTTGTCCGCACGGGATGGTATCAAACACGTGTAACAACTAAATCGGAGGTTTGACCATGGCTATGTGGGATCTCAACTGCCAATCGAATCCGTCGTCTGCGGACGACAAGGAGCTCGCTCCCTATCTTGCACGTCAAAAGGCGATGCGCGAGTTTTTTGAGCGTGCGCTGTTTGCCCCCAAGGATCAGGGCAACAATGGCCTGTACTTTTTGGGCGCCACGACGGGCTCGGGTAAAAACTATACGGCCGAGCAGGTCACAGCCGACCTCATCGCCGGTGGCTGGGACGATTCGGGCTGTTTTAACAAGTGCCCGGGCCGTCGTTACCTGGTGTTTGTGGTGCCGGGTAAGGACAACCGCGACAACTACGTTGCGAGCGTGCGCAAATTGCTGGTTGAACAGGGCATGGATGGCGATGCCGCGCAGCGCATGGTGTTCGATCTTCCGCGTGCGGGCGATAACATCCTGCATTGGATTGAGGCTACGCGCGGCAAGGGCGCCGTGGGCGTGCGTGACATCCCGTGTCCCATCGAGGCAGACGATGAGAGCTCTCGTCGTATCATTAAGCGGGCGTGGTGCAACGCTATGGAGATTGCTGATGACCTCTTGGGCATTCTCGACACTCGAAATCGCCTGGGAGGTGTTGCAGACCGTTTGACCCCTGCCCTTCGCGATAAGCTGTCGTCGGCGGATGCGAGCTTGCGTTGGGCGGTGAGCCACGAGCTTAAAAACGTCACGCGCGGTATGGAGGTGATTCCTCAGATTTGGCCGTCTGCTCTGCTCAATGACGAGAGTATGCCGCATGTGATTGCTCTGACACCGCAAAAGCTCATCAATAGGATCGATACAGTGACCGGTGCGGGTGTTGTGCTCTTTAACGCAATGGCTACCGAGAAGGGCCTGTTTATCTTTGACGAAATCGACCACATGAAGGCCGACATACTGTCGACGCTGACGGATGATCCCGTGACGTTCCAGCCGGACGAGGTTCTGCGTATCCTCGATCGTCATTTTAACGGCGGTGTGGTGGACCCCTTGCTACTGGGGAATCGAGATCAATGGATGGCGGTCTACACACATGCTTCCACGTCGGGCGATCACAAAGGGTCAAACGCCGAGAGGAACAGGGTTTCGCGGGCGAGCGTAGAGGAAGCTGCCGAAGAAATCGCCAAGGATGCCAAGAAAATTCAAAAGGCACTCGCCTCTTGTATTAAGGAAATGAAACTGCGCCCGCCTTTTGCGCTGTCTGACGAGGCGAAAGAAGAGCAGCTCTCCGGTCGACATCTGTTTGGTAGTGACGATATCTCGGTGGGCGACAACTCAGCGAATCCGTTGCGCTTCAAACTCAATGAGGGCGGTACTCGCAATATGATTACCGCTCGTGGAGGGAATGGGCAGCAAACCGTCAGCAAGGCGGTGCGCCGTGCACGCGGTCTTGTCAGGATGGTAGTGGGTCATCTCGCCCGTTGCGTCACCCTTATGGACAGCCTGTACTACGGGGGTCTTTCGTACAAGGACGATCTTTCGCGCAAGAATATCATCGACGCTCTGGGCATTAGGAACGACCAGACCAGTGAGAAATACTTTTGGAATTCGTTGATGCTGGCGCTGTTCTTTAAAGATCGCAAGAACGACGAGATCGATGCCGCCGATGACTCGATGTATGCGCGTGGCGTTGACTACTTAGTGATGGAAACCACCATCGAGCACATGTTTACCACGTACCTAACCAGCCATGGCATTGAGCGCATGCCCGAGGCCTACCTTGCCTCCATTGCCGCCAAAGCGCCTTGCGTGTGCATGAGCGCAACATGGAGTGCGCCGGCCGTCAAAAACTTCAACCTCGATTACCTTGACGAGGTTCATGGTGTGGTTCGCAAGGACGTTTGGATTGGCGAGCTCAACCAGGAAATCGTGCGACAGACTAAGCTGTTTAACAAACAGGCTGCGAAGGAGTACGACGTCGATGTTGCTTGGGTGGATGAGTCCAAGGAGATTGCCGGCATGGTCGCGCTGGCAGGCGGCGCCTTTGGCAGCGTTATTGTGTCGCCCGACGAGGTGTACGAGTGCGCGATGCGGTTCTTTGACGGGATTGGCGTGAGTGAGGGCCTTGCGGTGCGCCTGCGCTTAAAGATTGCCGACAGGGTGGGCATAAGCGACGCCAAGAGCATCGAGTTTGAGTTGAAACGCCTGAGCAAGACGCTTGTTGCCGTGAGCGCTTGGGCCCGTGGTGTGGCGCGTAACGAGCAACAGGCGGGAGCCGTTTTTACCACGCGCCACATGGGAAACCATGGCGAATTCAATAGTCTGGCGCTGGATCTTGCGCGCGAGATTGTCGCGGAGCTGGTGATTAGAAACATCAAGTGCCCCGAGATGTCGTACGAGAAATCGCTTGAGGCCGCCAAGGACATGGTGCCGTGCTTTAACGCTGCGGAATGGGATGCAGGTTGGCGTGGCGCTCAAAAACGTCTCGAGCTGGGCCAGCCGACCCTGATGTTTATCAATCTTTCGGCCGGTGGCTTTTCCAAGAATCTCAAATACAAGGTGCCGGAGAATCTGTGCGACATGGTTCATCAGGTCGATTGCGGCTTTGAAAATGTCGACCGTCGCCCCAAGATGGATCTTGATTTCTTATATATCGAGTCGCCCACAAGTCGTTTGACCTGGGGAGTGGAGATCAACTCAAATAAGTTTGTCCAGCAGGCGCTACTTGGCGTGGTGGAGCAGGAGGAACTGGTAGCGCGCGGCGAGGTTCCGTTTACTCAAAAGCGCCGGAACGTACGGATGCTTCT
Organism: uncultured Collinsella sp.; assembly: GCA_902494605.1. Lineage (GTDB taxonomy): Bacteria > Actinomycetota > Coriobacteriia > Coriobacteriales > Coriobacteriaceae > Collinsella. The sequence goes on along the minus strand of CABUUG010000005.1, from coordinate 6,936 downwards.
ATCTGGCGTTAATAAGAGCCTGCCGGTGCGCGACACCCTCTCTTATCAGGTCGAAGGCGCTCGCATTGTGGCACAGGCTGTGGGTCGCCTGATGCGCACGAGTGTAAAGATGCCTTGCGTGCAGGTGCTGCTCGACCGCGAGATTGCGAACGATTGCAACTTTTCGTTCTTGCATGATTTGCCGATGGGCTACGAGCTTGAGCAGGTGGTTGGTGCCTGTGCCGCTGCCAACAACCATATGACGGACAACAAGGAACACGCTGCCGTTAAGCAGCAGAACCTTGCCGCCTTTAGGAACAACCTTGCCAAGCAAAAGCACGAAAAGCTGGCGTGGAAAGTTACCTCGCTAAACGCCGGGGACGAAGATCTCGCTGCTTTTGATGGCGAGCGCGACTTTTATCTGCATCATTTTTGCCTGCCGTGGGAAGATCTCGCGCAATACCCAGAGCGCCGGAGTACCGCGCTGCGCATGTCGCATGCTGCAAATGGCTATGCCTATGCAGAAGGCGGGGCATGCAAGGTGCCGCACTTTGAATTCCCTAGCTACGATGGTGAGCCCGTCGAGCAGATTGCTGCTCGTCTGGAGGATCGTTGCCACTGCAAGGAGGGCTTAAAGGGCGCGACGGTTCGCCAGGTGAGCCAGGCGGCGGCGCGCGTACCCGAGCTGCTGTCAATTCGCGAAGTGCGTGAGCGTTGGTCGAGCGACGGGGTGCCCACAACGCTGCAGCCGGCGGCGACGGCGCACATGACGCCCTATATGTTCCAGGCGGTCTACCTGGGTGAGCTGGGAGAATCTGCCGGAAGGGCAATCTTTGAGGCATATTACGACGGCCGCTATTCGCTTACGCGTGGCGATGCGGCACACGCCGAGACAGGTGGCGACTTTGAGGTGCTCGATGCTGCTGACAACACGACCGGGGTATGGATCGATTTTAAGCACTATCGCATCGGTGCCTATATCGCTTATGTTCGCGACGGTCGCGAGGCGTCGGATGCCGAGCGCTTTAGGGCCAAGGCTCAAAAAGTTGGGGCGAAGCGCCTGCTGATCGTCAACGTTTTGGCTGATGGGGCAGCGCTTGAGTGCGTGCCCAAGGCACTCGACGCCGAAGGGACTGTGTTCTCCGTTCCTTATATGGCCGCTGACGGTGCAATCAATCTGGAGATGATGGAGGCGATCGGCCGTGCAATCGAAGCATAACCAGTCGTGTGGCTTGGGAGACATTGCCGTATCTGAGTTTAAGCTACAGCTCGATGCCGTTGCTGCCGAGCGGCGCTACTCGGTCTTTTGGTGCAACGTCGGCGATGCGGGCAAGCAAGCCGTGGCGAACTTTATGGCCGATGTGTGCCAGACGGGCAAGGTCGTCGCGCTCACGCAGCTTGCAGACAACCGCGTCTTTCTGATGGTCAAAGCGGGCGTGCAGACGGGCGACCTTAATGCCTCGCCTTATCAGGAGCAGATAGTTCCGATTAAAACTAATTGGAACGAGTTGGACGATTACGTTGCGCTCCGTTTGCTGTTCAACTCCTGCTCTCAGTTTGAGGGGATTGAGGACGAGGTTCCCAATGACACCGGGCACCTGTATGTCATTAGCGCCAAGGGTGCCCGCCGCGATGCTGTCGAAAGCGACGGAAGGGGACCTGCCAAGATCGAAACGGTTGAAATCGTTATCGATGAGGATTGCACCTTCGATCTTAAGATTCGAACGTTCACCAAGCGCCGTGTGCTTATTGGCAGGGCGCAAGGTGACGAGAAAGAGCTCGAGAAGATTAAGAGCCAAGTGGGCTACAGGCTATCGCCCGTGGCGACGATGGTGCTTGCCCACGAGCAAAAAGACGAGTACATCCTGCGTCGCGCCAGGGGCGACAAGCCGTCCAAGCGCCGTGATCTGACGTTCTTGGCCCAAGCGGACAAGGTCGCTTATACCAAGAAGGGCATTCTGTATCGAGAGCTGCAGATTTTCGAACGCCGTTACAGCGACTTCGCGCGGGTGACGCTCATGGAATACCCGCGTAAGAGTTTCTACGAGGTGCTCAAGGGTGATGAATACGCTCGCGTGGTCGCGGAGCGCATGGCGGGGCAGCGAATCGTGGTGTCGTTTGCGCGTAATGGGCTTGCCGAAGTGGCGCGCCGGCTGGCCGATCGACTTGACGATTCCTTGTGGGGCGTTCGCGCATCGTATGGCGGAAGGACAGTTGATTCGCGGGTGCTGAACCTTGTCGTTGTGCCCAATGAGGTTGCCGAGGACGATGGCTATGCCTTGCATGCCGGCGTGGTGGAACAGCACGTGACGCCGGATGTGTGCGAGCCACTGTTTAAGGCGGCGCCAAAGCAAAAGGATCGCAACGCGCAAGAGGCGATCCTGGGCGCCATGCTCAAAGAACTGCTGGTAAAGCAGGATGTTGTCGACGAGCGGGTGACGGCGTTTGACCTTGACGCTTTGGATATTGAGTCGGTGACGGTGTGTGGCTTAGTCGATGTACCGCATAAAGCAAAGGACAAGATTGAGCTGGATTCGCGTATCGCTACGTTGGCGATTGGCGCGAATGGGGGCATGCGCTATGCCTCACATTCGGCAGAGGATGGTCCCGAGGACGAGATGGAGCTCGATCTGCTGACCGCGGACGGCAAGCTCGATAAGGGTGCCTATGTCTTTGACGTGCATGCGGACGGGCGGTCTATGCTTGCACGCGTGCGGGATACAGGTCTGACGACGTTTTCCAACAACTTTATGGCCCTGGTGGGCGAGCATCAGCTCACAGGCAAAGCAGGGCGTAAGAAGAAGTTTTTCGAGAGCTACAACTCGCCTTATTACGGCATTGGAACGTTCGAGCGTGCGGGCAAGACTTGCTATTTCGTGGGCGTCAACAACGGCACCCAGGAGGATATGGCGACTGCGATTCACGTGCGTTCGATTGAGGTGCTCGACGGCGATGATTTGTCTGAGTTGTTGGTTCAGCTGGCCAACATAGGCCTTTCGCGCTATAAGGCTCCGTCCGTGTGGCCGATTCCGGTCAAGTATCTCAACGAGTGCGCTGCGCGTGAGGGCGCGGTGGAGGACGGCAGTGGCGACAAGTGATGGTGTTGCGCAATTATCGCTCCTAGAACTATTTGAAATTAGGCTTGCATTGTAAAAGCGGAGAACATATACTGCAGCCATAGCACATCAGATGGGGTCTCAAAAAGAGACCAAGCAAACGAGTTTTCAGTTTATGTTGAGAGGTACTTGAGCATGACCAGCAGATTTTTCCCCCTTTACAACAACAATACCGACCACATCGATCTCAATACCATCTGCGGTTACAGTATTGGTTCTAAGGCCGAGAACTACATGTTCGCTCAAGATGATCTAGAGCTTAGCTCCGAAGATCATGAGTACCTGAATGATATTGAGCGCGAGCGGGAGTATGAGCTCGGCATCCGCTGATGGATGCGGGCTCGTCTCTAACTCCTCCGATTTAATTACCCCGTTATCACCTCTTTTTAGCGGGGCATATTGGATCGATTATGTGTCAAACATCAGCTCATCGTGGGAAGGAATCGGCAATGAGCAAGAACGTGAACAAGAACATCAATGGCGGCGCTGCGGGTAAGGCGAAGGCCGCCGGGCGTATGGCGACAGTTGCTGCGGCGACGATCGCCATGACGGGCGGGTCGCTGCTGTCTCCGCTGACTGCGGTGGCGCAGGGTGCGAACGGTGCCGACGCTACTGCGAAGCCGGCTGCGGTGCTGTCTCCGTTGACGAGCGCGGCTGCTGCTAGCGCTGGCGCGGGCACGGTGTCAGCGGTGCAGAAGGTCGCCAACCTGCAGGCTGCGGTCGATGCGGCTCGCGCTAAGGCCGCTGCTGCCAAGGCCGATTTGGATGCGGCCGCCGCTCCTTACGACGCCGCCGCTGCCAACCAGCAGCAGGCTCAGAGCGCCTACGATGCGGCCCGTGGCACAAGCGACGCTGCCGCTTCTGCAGCTTCGGCCGAGCTGGAGCAGCAGATGGGCGCCGCGCAGGACAAGGCCGATGCGGACGTGAAGGCGCTCGAGGACGCTCAAGCTGCACTCGATGCCGCAAAGAGGGATCTGACGGACAAGGGTGAAGCCCTGACCGCTGCCCAGAAGACCGCCGACGATGCCCAGGCTGCGCTCAAGTCCGCGCAGGCCGCTGCTGCCGATGCCACGCCCGAGGCTGTTGCCGCGGCTCAGGCCGCTGCCGAGCAGGCCGCGAGCGAGCTGGAGCAGGCAAAGCAGCAGGCCGCCGACGCGCAGGTCAGGCTTTCGAATACCCAGGCTGGCGTTGATGCCGCCGCGGCCAAACAGCAGGACGCGCAAGGCAAGCTTTCGGCAGCTCAGCAGGCAAAGGATGCGGCCGATAAGGATGTGAATGCCGCTCAGGCGAGCTATGACGCCGCCAAGACCGATCTCGACCGTGCCGAGCAGGGTGCCGCGGGCCCGGAGTACGAGGCTGCCAAGGCCAAGGTGGACGCCGCCGCTGCCGCGCTGGACGCCGCCAAGTCGGTCCAGGCGCAGCGCGAGGGCGAATTTGCAGCCGCCTCGCAGGAAGTGACCGCTGCCGAGGGCGAGGTGCAGGCTGCTCAGCAGGCGCTCGCCGTCCAGCAGCAGGCTGCGGCTGACGCGCAGTCCAAGTTGGACGCTGCCACGGCTGCTGCGACCGCGGCAGACGCCGCCGTCGATCAGGCTAAGACCGAGCATGCCAATGCGCTCGCGGCGCTGGCCGACGCTCAGACCAAGCTCTCGGCCGCTAAGGACGAGAAGGTTGCCGCCGACCAAGCGCTCGACCAGGCGAAGGCTCAAAAGCAGCAGGCCGACCAGGCTGTGGCTCAGGCACAGGCCAAGCTCGACGCTGCCCAGGCTACGGCGAACGCCTCGGCGGAAAACTACCGCCAGGGCGCCATCGCGTTCTTTAAGAGCGTGGGTGCCGACGATGCGGCGGATTTGATCCTCAACTGCAAATATGCCAGCCTTACCAAGGTGGGCGAGGAGGTTGACGCGACGAGTCTGGCCAACATGAAGCAAGCAATTGTGTGGCTCAAGGCGTGCAACGAGTACCGCAAGAGCGTCGGCTTGAGCGAGCTCAAGGTGACGTACAACATGATGGCGACCGCCATTGCCGATGCGAACTACTCCGACACCAAGGTTGCCCATGCTCAGCAGTTCAACGTGGGCGAAAACGTGGCGTGGAACTACGGAAGCGATCCGTTCATCCAGTGGGTCGATCAGGAAAAGGCCGTCTTTGACCGCGCTGCGGCTACGCTGGGAGCGACGGGCCTTACGGGGAATGCTGCTTTCGATTTTTATCGTCAGCATGGTGACGAAGTGGACCGCTACGTTGCTGCGCATGGCGGGAGCGTGCATACAGTCGGTCACTACATGAATGTGATCGATCCCGATTACACCGTGACGGGCATGGGGGTTTGCACGCGCGGGACGATGAACCGTTGGCTTACGCAGGCGCAGACGTTCTCTATGTCTGGAGGATGGTACACGAATGCCGCCAATCCGATGACGGTTGCCGAATACGAGGCTGCGCTTAATGCGTGGTGTGACTCGTTGGCAAATCCTGGGCAGGGCGTGGACGCGGCTCGTCAGGAGCTTTCTGCCGCTCAGGGCGCGGCTGCGCAGGCTGGCGGCAAGGTCAGCGCCGCGTCGCAGGCCGCCGCTGCAAGGCAGGCTCAAGTCGATGCTGCTGCCGCCGATGTTGACGTTGCTACCGCTGGGGTCTCGGATACCCAGGCTGCCGTGGGGGAGAAGCAGGCCGCGGCTGAGGCCGCTGCGCGTGCCGTGGCTGATGCCCGCGCCGACGTGGATACTGCCGGCGCTGCGGTTGCCGCGGCGCAGAGTGTCGTGACTGCCAAGTCTGATGAACTCGATGTCGCCAAGGGCAAGGCTGCCGCTGCCCGGCGTGCGCTGGATGCCGCTCGCGCCGGCGTTGGCGACAAGGAGAGCGCGCTTGCTACCGCCCAGGATGAGCTGGCTGCGTACTCTGCCGACGTTGCCGCTGCACAGCGTGCACTTGATGCGGCTTCGGCGGCGCTCGAGGGGGCGCGTGCCGTTCAGGCTGACGCGCAGGCTGCAGTGAATGCCGCGCAGGGTGCGGCAGGCCAGGCAGATGCCGACGTCGCTGCTGCCCAGGCCGAGCTTGTTGCCGCCCAGGCTGCTGCGAGCGGTGCCGGCACGGCTGTGACCGCAGCTCAGGCCGCATCCGTCGCGGCTGCTGCTCGTGCGGCTCAGCTACATGATGCCGCCGCGGCGCTTGCTCAGGCGACGGAGGACAAGGCCGCTGCCGATGCTGCTGTTGAGGCCGCGGCTTCGGCGAAGACTGATGCCGAGTCTGGCGTGACTGCGGCGGATGACGCCGTAACGGATGCGACCGCTGATCGCGATGCTTCTGCCGCCGCGGTTGCCCGCTTGCGCAGGATTAACCTTGCCGACGCCATCGCTAGCGGCCGTGCCAACGATGCGGATGAGGTGCTCAACGCTAAGATCGCCGCAGCGCATGATGCCGCCGAGCGTGCCGCAGCTGCCAAGATTGAGCTCGACGCTGCCGTTGCTGCGACGGATGCTGTGGCACCTGCCTACTTGGAGGCGCTTGCCAACTATACCGCCGCCAAGGCCGAGCTCGACCAGACTATTGTCGAGCTCAACGCCGAGATCGCTCGCCAAGAGGCCGCCGAGCGCGGGAATGGCGAGCAGACTCAGCCTGCGACGCGGGTGACGTGCCAGGCCAAGCACATGACCTCGGCGTCAGGGGTCACCACGCCGCAGACGACGATGCCCGCCACGGGCGATGCGTCCGACCTGCTGGGCGAGACCTTCGTAATCGGCGGCACGGTCCTGGTTGCCGCCGGCGTATTCCTCTCCGACAAGCGCCGCCAACTGATCCGTTAGGGACGGAGGAAAACGGATCATTTTCGGCGCGCGCCGCAAGG
>CABUUG010000004.1 GCA_902494605.1 uncultured Collinsella sp. | reverse complement strand
CGGTCAAGAAGGCCGCCGCAAAGCCCAACTGCGAGGTCCTGTGGGCGTCCACGCGCGAGCTCATTAACATTTACCAGGCAGAAGCCTGCGGTTGCCAGATCATCACGGTGCCCAACAGCATCCTGGCCAAGCGCAAGAATATCGGTCGCGACCCGTACGAGGTCTCGCTCGATACCGTGCGCGGTTTTGCCAAGGATATCGCGGCGCTCGGTTTCCATATCCTGCCGTAAGCAAGGGTACCCCCGCCTGCGCCGTGCAAAATTGAGAGTATTCAGCAAGGTAAAGGTCTTTATCAGTTAACCGAAGCATGGAACGGCCCCCGTTTTGGCTCTGACGACGCTAAAACGGGGGCTGTTTTTTTTGCTTTTTCGTCTCTGAGGGGCATCCGGAACGGTGGAATTTGCAGAATACTCGCGATTTTGCACATCGCTACAGGGGGTACCTTTGCTTTGGCGGTTTACTTGCCCTGCACCATGGTGAGTGAGATCTTCTTGCGGTCGCGATCGACCTTTTCGACCCACACCTTGACCGTGTCACCGACGCGCACGACGTCGCTGGGGTGCTTGACAAAGCGGTTGGCCAGCTTGGAGATATGTACGAGGCCGTCCTGGTGCACTCCCACGTCGACGAAGGCGCCAAAGTCCACAACGTTGCGCACCGTGCCCTTGAGTTCCATGCCGGGCTCCAGGTCGTCGATGGAAAGTGCCGAGCGGCTAAAGACCACCTCGGGCGCGTCGTCGCGCGGGTCGCGGCCGGGCTTCTTGAGCTCGTTGACGATGTCGATGAGCGTGAGGGTGCCGCAGTTCAGGTCGCTTGCCAGCGCCGAGATGCTGCCCAGGCGGCGCTCGATGTCGGGCACGCCGCCGCGGCTGAGCTCGCTTGCTTTAACGCCGGCGCGTTCTAGGACGGACGTGGCCACCTCGTAGCTCTCGGGGTGGACGCTTGTCGCGTCGAGTGGGTTCCTGCCGCCGCTAATGCGCAAAAAGCCCGCGGCGTTAAGATATGCCTTGGGTCCCAGCTTGGGGACCTTCTTGAGCTGGCGGCGATCGGTAAAGGCGCCGTTTTCCTCGCGGTAGGCCACGATGTTTTTGGCCACGCTCGGCGTGATGCCCGATACGTATCCCAGCAGGCTCGCACTCGCGGTGTTGACGTCGACGCCCACGCGGTTGACGACGTCCTCAACCACGTGGCCCAGGGTGCGCGAAAGCTCGGTCTGGTCAAGGTCGTGCTGGTACTGGCCCACGCCGATAGACTGGGGCGGAATCTTGACGAGCTCTGCCAACGGGTCTTGCAGGCGGCGGCCCAGGCTCATGGCGCCACGCACGGTGACGTCCAGGTCGGGATATTCCTGGCTGGCGAGCTCGGAGGCGGAGTACACCGACGCGCCGGCTTCGTTAACGATGGTGTAGCGAAGGCTGGGCGCCTGCTCGGCGATGAACTCCGAGACGACTTCCTCGGTCTCGCGGCTGGCGGTGCCATTGCCGATGACGATGGTGTTGACGCCGTCCTTCTTGACGAGGCGGGCGAGCTCGCGCTTGGTGCCGGCGACGTCGTGGCGCGGCTTGGTGGGGTAGACCACGCCGTGGTCGAGCAGCTTGCCGGTCTCGTCCATGACGGCGACCTTGCAGCCGGTGCGGTAGCCCGGATCGAGCGCGAGCACGCGGGCGCCGCGCACGGGGCGTGCCGAGAGCAGGCCCTCGAGATTCTTGGCAAAGACATTGATGGCCTCGGTCTGCGCGCGGACGGTGAGTTTGGCGCGGGCCTCGCGCTCCAGCGAGGGGGCCATGAGGCGCTTGTAACCGTCAGCGATGGCGGCATCGAAGATGGGAGCAAACGCGCCCTGGCGTCGGGGCCAACGGCTGCCGAGGCGTGCCGTGGCGGCAGCGCCGTCGACGTTCACGCGCACGCGGAGCTTGCCCTCGCGATCACCGCGGTCGATAGCCAGCACGCGGTGGTTGGGTATACGGCGCAGCGGCTCGTCAAAGTTGTAGTAGGGCTCGTAGGGGGTCTTCTCGGTGGGGTCGGTGGCCTCGACGACGATGTCGGCGGTGTTTTGCGTAAAGGCGCGCAGATCGGCGACGTTCTCCGGGTCCTCGGCTACCGTCTCGGCCACGATGTCGGCGGCGCCGGCGAGCGCCTTTTCGGGCGTGTCGAAGCCGGCCTCCTCATTGACGTATGCTGCGGCGGCGTCGAGCGCACTGCCCTTGGCCGAGGCCTGCATGATGATCATGTTGGCGAGCGGCTCCAGGCCGGCCTCGCGGGCCTTCTGCGCGCGAGTCATGCGCTTTTTGCGGTAGGGCTTGTAGAGGTCCTCGACACGCTGGAGCTGCGTGGCCTCGCGAATCTGCTGCTCGAGTTCGGGCGTGAGTTTGCCCTGGGCGTCGATGAGCAGGATGACGTCCTCTTTACGCTGCTCAAGATTGCGCAGGTAGGACAGGCGCTCGTCGAGCGCGCGCAGGGCGACGTCGTCCATACCGCCCGTTGCTTCCTTGCGGTAGCGCGAAATAAAGGGGATGGTGTTGCCCTCGTCGATGAGCTTGACGGCCGCCTCGATGTTGGCGGCCTTAAGGTTGAGCTCGCGGGCGAGCTGGGCGATAAGATCCATGGGACTCCTTGCGTTTAAGGTGCGTTTGCAGCACAGGGCTACCAAGGATACCACCCGCCACTCCACCCAAGTAGTCATTTTGGGACGGGGCTCTTTTAGCCACTTTTGCCGCCCCGTCCCAGAAAAATCGCCGGCAAGGTACCAAAAAGCCCCGCGGGCAGGAGGCTGCTCGCGGGGCAAAGAAGAGGGGCTTGTTGGTGGCGGACCGAAGGGTTCGGCATGGGGGTTTCTGCCGCGGTCGCTCTTAAGGCATTACAGCTCGACGAGCTGGCCGGTCTCGGCGGCCTCCTTGATAGCGTTAAGCAGCGTGAGCGTCTTGACATTATCGGCGGGGGTCACGACGGGCTCGACCTCGCGGCGAACAACCTTCACAAAGTGCTTGAGCTGCATCTTGTGCGGCAGTGCCGGGTCGACGGCCGGAATCTCCATCTGCAGCGGCTTGTGCCAGTTGGAGGCGCCGTCGTAGGAGAACTGGTGCAGGCGGGGCAGCGACAGGGCGCCCTTAGTGCCGCCGATAAAGTAGGCGTCGGCGTCGAAGGGGCGGTACTGCGGATCCTCGCGAGCGGTTGCCTCCCAGTTCCAGGGGCTGGCGGTGGCGTCGGAGATGGTCATGCTTGCGAGCGCGCCATCGGCAAAACGGACGTTGACCACGGCGGAGTCCTCGGTCTCAAAACCGCGGGCGGCGCTGGACTGCATACCCTGGACGGCAACGGGCTCGCCCAGCAGGTAGCGGAGCAGGTCGACGTCATGCACCAGGTTGACCAGGATCGGGCCGGCACCCTTCTTGCGGCGCCACTCGACATCGAAATACTCGTCATTCTTATAGATCATGTAGTGGAAGCTCGACACTGTGAGCTTGCCCAGCTCGCCGGACTCGATGATCTCCTTGGCCTTGTTGACGAAGGGATTGTGGCGACGGTGCTGACCCACGAGCACGGGCACGCCAGCGGTCTCGGCCTCGGCGGCGAAGGCCTGGGCATCCTCCAGGTCGTTGGAGATCGGCTTTTCGACCAACGGCACGATGTTGCGCTTCACAGCCTCGCGGGCAACGCCCAGGTGTAGGTCGTTGGGCGTGGCGATGATGACGGCCTCGGGCTTGACCTCGTCCATCATCTGGGCGGGATCGGTATAAAATGGCACGCCGGCGGCCTCGGCCGTGGCGCGGGCGCCCTCAAAGGCGTCGGCGATGGCGACGAGCTCGGCCTCGGGCTCCTCGGTGACAAAGCGGATGTGGTTGCGGCCCATGGCGCCGGCGCCGATAACGGCAATGCGGACGGGGTTGAGCTCAGACATTTCGACTCCTTAATACTGGTGACCGGTGGAATGCGACAAAGGGACTGTCCCTTTGTCGCATCGGTAAAACTAGGCGGACTTCTTCTTGCTGTCGGAGACCATCATGTAGACGGTGAGCACGACGGCGATGGCGGCGATCACAATGGCGCCGTAGAAGGACTGCTGGTAGGCGGCGCTGCCGGCCTCGGCGTGATACAGCACGGCGGTGATGGGCTGGCTGATCCAGGTGGAAGCGGCATAGCCCAAAAACATGATGCCGTAGTTGACGCCGATGTTGCTGGTACCAAAGGCGCCACCGGTGAGCGGCGGGTAGATGACGAGCAGGGCGCCAAAGCTAAAGCCGAGCAGGGCGAGCGCCACAAAGAACATGCTCTGCGTAAAGCTCATCGACATGATGACGAGTGCGACGATGGTGACGACAAGGCTGATGAGCAGCGACTTATAGGCGCCGAGCTTGTCAATGATCTGGCCAAAGGACAGGCGGCCGACCAGGTTGGCGCAGGTGTTGACGGAGACCACCACGCCGCCGAGGGCGACGGCCGCGGCGCTCGTGGGGTCGGCGAAGAGCTGGACGGCGGCGATGGAGGCAACCTTGCCCACGAGCAGGGTGCCAGCGGTAGCGGCAAAGGCGAAGGTGACGATGAGGACCCAGAAGCGCGGGGTCTTGACCATCTCGCCCGGGGTGAGGTCGCCGAAGGTGCCGGCGTGCGCGCCGCCCTTGGGTGCCTCGAAGCCCTCGGGCAGCCAACCGGCCTCGGGGGCCTTCAGGAACAGGGCGGAGGCGGCGATCGTCACAAAGAAGATGACGCCGAGCGCCTTAAGGGCGCCAAAGATGCCCAGGCTCGGGATGAGCAGCGAGGCGAGCACCGGGGACAGCACGGCGGGACCGGCGGTCGAAGCGGCCAGGGTGATGCCGGAGGCGAGACCCTTCTTGTCGATGAACCACTTTTGGCCAGTGGTGAGCGCCGGGTTATAGCCCAGACCGTTGCCGACGGCGGCGACGAGTGAGAACCACAGGTAGAACTGCCACGGCTCGGTGACAGTGCCGGACATGAACCAGCCCACGCCGTAGCACACGGCGGCGGCGATCACAACGTTGCGCGGGCCGATCTTATCGGAGATGCGGCCGGCGAAGATGCCCGTCACGGCCATGATGGTCTGGAAGACGGGAAAAGCCCAGGTAAGGGCGCTCGACCACTCGGGGTAGACGGCGAGCAGATTCTTGCTCACGACGGAATACAGCGCGATGGAGCTGATAAAGAACATGGTGACGCACGCGGCGGAAAGCACGACGGCGCGACCCTTGTTGGAGTTGCTGGAAGCCATTTGACTCTTTCTAATCGATACGGGGGAGGAGCGGGCGTGTCCGCGGGGCCTCCCCGTCAGGTTGGTTTACTGGTCGGTCGGCTTGGCGACGCCGGACTCATCGGACCAGAGCTCGACACCCTTGTTCTTAAGGTAGTTGTCGGCATAGGCGCGACGGCCGCCGGGCTTGGCGGTGAGGTCGCCCATCATGTTGGAGAAGCCGCCGTCGACCTTGATGGCGTCGCCGGTGGTAAAGTCCGAGCGCTTGGACGCCAGAAACATGACGGCGTTGGCGATATCGCTGACCTCGCCGATGCGGCGCGTGGCGATCAGACGGCTGCGGCTCTTTTCGACCTCGGGGTCGGCGTAGAAGTTGGCCGACATCGGGGTCTTGACGAAGCAGGGCTCGACGCAGTTGGAGCGCACGCCGTAGGGGCCCCATTCGGCAGCCAGCATCTTGGACATCATGTTGACGCCCGCCTTGGTGGAGCTGTACACGCCCGAGAACGTCTCGGGGGAGTGGCTGGCAACGGTCGAGATGTGCACCAGGCGGCCCTGGCCGGCCTTGATCATCTCGCGACCAAAGCGCTGCGAGGTGATGAAGTAACCGGTGAGGTTGACGTTGAGCACCTGCTCCCAGTCGCTCAGCGGCAGGTCCTCCATGGCGGCGAAGCGCAGGATGCCGGCGGTGTTGACGAGGACGTCGACGCGGCCGAAGTCGGTGATGGTGGCATCGACGGCGGCCTGAACCTCGGCCTCGTCGGTGGCGTTCATCTTGTAACCCTCGGCGTGGATGCCAAACTCGGCGGCGAGGTCGGCGGCTGCGGCCTTGACCTTCTCCTCGTCCAGGTCGAGCAGGACGACATTGGCGCCGTTGCGGGCGAACTCGCGGCAGATCTCGACGCCCATACCGCCGAGTGCGCCGGTCACGGCGCAGACATCGCCCTCGAGCTTAAGCCAGTTGCTCATAGGAACTTCCCTTCTTGTCTTCTTGTGCCTCCCTGTGGGTCGCTCCCATTAACCGACCCACGTGGTTTTCGCTGGTTATCGTATGCTTTGCATTTGCGCAGGTGAATTGCATATTTGTTAGAATGGCGTTAACCGTAGGTTTATACTGTGCGATGCAGTTTTTCTCAATCGAGCGCGTGACCTGCCAAAACGACCCCCTGTGGCGCCATGCGTTCACAGGCGCGAAAACGGGAGATTGACGTGTACGATCGACGACTCGAGGCCATATCGGCCGCCGCGGAGCTGGGAAGCTTCTCACGTGCGGCGGCAAAATTGCGCGTGTCGACCCCGGCGCTCGTCAAACAGGTGTCGGGTTTCGAGGCCGAGTTTGGCATCACGTTGTTCGAGCGCTCGCATTCGGGTGTTAAGGTGACGCCGGCGGGCGCTCTGCTGGTGGACGACGCGCGCTCGATCATGCGGCAGTCCGAGGACGCGCTGCGCCGCGCCCGACGCGCGGCGGGCGATGGCGGTGCTGTGCGTCTGGGTGTGTCGATGATGTGCCCGGGGCGCCAAACGCTGTCGATGTGGTCGGGCGTACACGAGCTGGAACCGTCGCTGCGATTTGAGATCGTGCCGGTAAGCGACCTCTATGACGAGCGCGAGACCGTCATGCGCAGCCTCGGTCGTGAGGTCGATGTGGTGCAGTCGAGTTTTTCGACCCCGCGCTGGGGTGACGCCTGCCAAAAGCTCCGCATTGTCAACGTGCCGTTTTATATCGACCTGCCGCGCACGAGCCCGCTGGCGCGCAAGAATCGCATTACGGTCGCCGACTTGGAGGGTATGCGTCTGCGCGTGCTCCGCCACGGCAACGACGCTATGGACAGCCTGCGTATCGATCTTTTGGCAGACGGCGGCGTGGACGTGATCGATGTGGATAGCTTCGACTTTGCGCTCTTTAACGAGGCGGAGGAAAAGGGTGACGCGGTGCTCACCTGCGGCGCATGGTCGGGGGTGCACCCGGCCTTTGTGGGCGTACCGTTCCTGTGCGGCCGCGAGGTGCCGGTCTTTTTGCACTATCCGCTCGAGCCGACCCTCCAAGTACAAAAATTCATCAACGCCATGGCACAACTTCTCAAATAGCTCATTTGGGACGGGCTATTTTGACTACTTACAAAATGAGGCCCTGGCCGTTTGGCCAGGGCCTCACCACTTCTTTTCAGGCTGCGAGAAAAGGCTGCGCGTAGGAGCTCCCCGAGGGAGCGTAGGGGCTGTTTTGAGCTACTCCAGCTCAAACGCTCCGGTATAGAGCTGATAGTAGTATCCGCGCTTGGCGATCAGCTCGTCGTGGTTGCCACGCTCGATGATGCGGCCGTGGTCCAGGCAGATAATCGCGTCGGAGTTGCGCACGGTGGAGAGGCGGTGCGCGATGACAAACGTCGTGCGACCTTCCATGAGCTTATCCATGCCCGCCTGCACGATGGCCTCGGTGCGGGTGTCAATGCTCGACGTAGCCTCGTCCAGAATCATTGCCGGCGGATCGGCAACAGCGGCGCGCGCGATCGAGATCAGCTGGCGCTGGCCCTGCGACAGCTGAGCGCCGTTGCCGGTGAGCATGGTGTCGTAGCCGTCGGGCAGGCGGGTGATAAAGTCGTCTGCGCCGGCGAGCTTGGCCGCCGCGATGCACTCCTCGTCGGTGGCGTCCAGATTGCCGTAGCGGATGTTGTCCATCACGGTGCCGGTGAACAGGTTCACGTCCTGCAGCACCACGCCCAGCGAGCGGCGCAGATCGGCCTTGCGGATCTTGTTGACGTTGATGCCGTCGTAGCGGATCTTGCCGTCGGCAATGTCGTAGAAGCGGTTGATGAGGTTGGTGATGGTCGTCTTGCCCGCACCGGTGGCGCCGACAAACGCGACCTTCTGGCCCGGCTTGGCAAACACGGACACGCCGTGCAGCACCTCGTGGTCGGGCGTGTAGCCAAAGTCGACGTTGTCCATGACCAGGTCGCCACGCAGCGGTACGTACTCGATCTCGCCGGTTGCGCGGTGCGGATGTTTCCATGCCCACATGCCGGTGTGGTGGTCGGCTTCCTCGAGCTGCCAGGTATCGGGGTTCACCTGCGCGTTGACGAGCGTCACATAGCCTTCGTCGGCTTCGGGCTTCTCGTCGATGAGCTCAAAGATGCGGTCGGCGCCGGCGAGGCCCATGACCACGGCGTTGATCTGCTGCGAGATCTGACCGATTTGTCCGCAGAACTGCTTGGTCATGTTGAGGAACGGCACCACGACGGCGATGGACAGCGCCATGCCCGAGATGCTCAGGTTGGGCACGCCCAGCGCCAGGAAAATGCCGCCGGCAAGGGCCACCAACACGTAGAGCAGGTTGCCCAGGTTCATAAGGATAGGCATGAGGATGTTGGCGTACATGTTGGCCTTCTGTGAGACCTCGAAGAGCTTTTCGTTGCGCTCGTCAAAATCGGCCTCGGCGGCAGACTCGTGGCAGAATGCCTTGACGACCTTCTGGCCGTTCATGACTTCCTCGATATGGCCCTCGACCACGCCGAGCTCGGTCTGCTGCGCAATAAAGAAGCGCGCGGAGTTGGAGCCGAGCAGCTTGGTCATAAAGGTCATAAAGGCGACGCCTGCCACAATGACCAGGCACATCCAAACGCTGTAGTACAGCATGATAAAGAACACCGTGACGATGACGATGGTCGTCATGAGCAGGTTGGGCAGCGACTGGCTGATCATCTGGCGCAGCGTGTCGATGTCGTTGGTGTAGTGGCTCATGATGTCGCCGCGCTGGTGCGTGTCGAAGTAGCGGATCGGCAGGTCCTGCATGCGGTTGAACATCTTCTCGCGCAGCTTCTCGAGCGAGCCCTGCGTGACGATGGCCATGGCGCGGTTCCAGAACAGCGAGGACAGGATGCCGACGCCGTAGATGCAGGCGAGGGTGGTCACGAGCTGTGCGATCTTGGGCTGCGCGGCTTCCCAATCGCCCGACTGCCACGATTCGCTAATAATCTGCAGGGCGCTCTGAAGGAAGGTCGCGCCGATGGAGTTGATGATGGCGCAGAGCACCACGCCGACGACGACGAGGGGCAAAAGCACGGGGTAGAAGCCAAAGAGCGTCTTGATGAGGCGCGACATGGTGCCGCCCTTGCGGTTGAGCGCGCGCTCGGCGGTAGTTGCCTTACTCATGTGCCTCGCCCCCTTCCTGGGTCTGAGCTTGCGTTACGGATGCCTCGGTGTCGGCCTTGACGGCCCCTTCGCCTTCGGCAGACATCTTGTTTTGCGAGGTAAAGGTCTCGCGGTAGATCTCGCTCGTCTTGAGCAGTTCGTCGTGGTTGCCGATCTGAGCGATACGGCCGCCCTCCATGACGATGATGCGGTCTGCGTCCTGCACGGAGCTAATGCGCTGGGCGATGATGAGCTTGGTCGTGTTGGGCAGATAGCTTGCCAACCCTGCGCGGATCTTGGCGTCGGTCTTGGTGTCGACGGCGCTGGTGGAGTCGTCCAGGATCAAAATCTTGGGGCGACGCAGCAGGGCACGCGCAATGCACAGGCGCTGCTTCTGACCGCCGGAAACATTGGAGCCGCCCTGTTCGATCCAGGTGTCATAGCCCTTGGGGAAGCCGTCGACAAACTCGTCGGCGCAGGCCAGATGTGCCGCCTCGCGGACCTCCTCGTCGGTGGCGTTCGGGTCGCCCCAGCGCAGATTCTCGGCGATGGTGCCGCTAAACAGCACGTTTTTCTGTAGCACCATGGCCACTTGGTGGCGCAAGGCGTCCAAGTCGTAGTCGCGCACGTCCATGCCGCCCACGCGCACGGTGCCCTCGGTGGCGTCGTACAGGCGGGCGATGAGGTTTACAAGCGTGGACTTGGCCGAGCCGGTGCCGCCGATGATGCCGATGGTCTCGCCGCTCTTAATGTGCAGGTCGATATCGTCGAGCGCCTGGCGCTTCGCATGCGCGGAATACTTAAAGCTCACGTGGTCAAAGTCGATGGAACCGTCGGCAACCTCGAGCACGGGCTCGGCGGGATCGGCGATCGTGGGCTCGGCGGCTAGCACCTCGGTGATGCGGTGCGCCGATTCGTCGGCCATGGTCACCATGACAAAGATCATCGACAGCTGCATCAGGCTCATAAGGATCTGGAAGCCATAGGTAAAGATCGAGGAGAGCTGGCCCACGTCGAACAGGGTGCCCTGGCTCGTGATGATGAGCTTGGAGCCCAGGTAGATGATGACGACGAACGCGCCGTTGACGCAGATGTTCATCATGGGGTTGTTAAAGGCCAGCAGCTTCTCGGCGCGGGTGAAGTCCATTTGGACGTCGCGTGCGGCGGTCGCGAACTTCTCCTTCTCAAAGTCTTCGCGCACATAGCTCTTGACCACGCGCATGCCGGTGACGTTTTCCTCGACGGACTCGTTAAGGGCGTCGTACTTGTGGAACACGCGCGAGAAGATGGGACGCACCTTAAAGATGATAAAGAACAGCCCAAAGCCCAGCAGCGGAATGATGACCAGGTAGACCATGGCGACGCTGCCGCCCATGATAAATGCCATGGTAAAGGCGAAGATCAATACCAGCGGCGCGCGCACGGCGATACGGATGATCATCATAAAGGCCTGCTGCACGTTGTTGATATCGGTGGTCAGGCGCGTGACGAGCGAGGAGCTCGAGAACTCATCGATGTTGGCAAAGCTGAACGTCTGGATCTTGTAGAACAGGTCGTGACGCAGGTTCTTAGCGAAGCCGCAACTCGCATGGCTGCAGGTGACGCCGGCAGCGGCGCCAAAAGCAAGCGACGTCAGCGCGATGAGCACCAAAAAGCCCGCGGTGGGAAGCATCTCGGCTACGGTGGTGCCATCTTTGATGGCGTCGATCAGGTTGGCGGTGATAAATGGAATCAGCATCTCGCAGAGCACCTCGCCAAGCACGAGCAACGGCGTGGCAACGGTGACTTTTATATAGTCGCGGATGCTGCCCATGAGGGTTTTAATCATCCAGTTCCTCCCAGGTTACACGGATTTTCTCGAGCATTTCGGCGAGCTGCTCGCGCTCGTCGTGGGTGAGGGCACCAAAGGCCTGCTCTCTAAAGCGAATGCGGGCTGCCTGGTCGATGCGGGCGTTTTCCCGGCCGGTTTCGGTCAGGCGAATGGTGAGCTGCCGTCGATCCTTGGGGTTACGGCTGCGCTCGATGAGGCCGTTGAGCTCGAGTTTGGACAGGATCTCGGAAAGCGACCCCGGCTTGAGGTCAAAGTGCATGCCGAGTTCCTGCTGCGACATCTCGCCGCCGGGTTGCTTGGCCAGCAGGCAGATGATGGGCGCCTTGCCGGACACGCCTCCGCCATGAAAATGCATGTAATGGCCGCAAAAGCCCAGGCCATTGAGGATGCGCTTGGCAAGCTTGTCTTCTGAGCTAACCGCTTCGGGTGCATCCGCCGGCTGTGACGGGTTGCCGCCGGGCTCGTGCGAACAAAGGTTAAGAGGTTCATCGCACATGAATTAGTGTTGCTCCTTTCTTTAGTTAGGTAGTGGAATTGTTTTGTGCCTAACCAATCTAGGAGCATGAGAAATGAATGTCAAGGTACCAAACTAGTGGTTACGCGGTTTTACCAAACCGCGTAACGGCTCGACGCTGCAAACCCGCCAGAGCGGCAATCTGCCTTTCAACTTCGGCGGCATGACCAGAAGGTCAATGCCGCCTCGTTTCAAGGCACCTTGCTCGCTCTGGCGGGTTTTCGCTGACTTCGCCAAAACATCGGTGTTGCCCGACCAGTCGTTTTGGCACTTAGGTGGCAATTAGGGACGTTCCTTATGTGCCGGCACTTGGGGACACTCCTTGCGCTGATAGTCGTTGGGTTAGTCGTTGGGGACGTTCTTGTTTGACTAGTCATTTAAGAACGTCCCCAACGACTAACTTCCTTCCCGTAACCTTTCCGCAACAATTTGCCCTTCACGCTGCCCGACTTCGCTCGTAACGTTCCCTGCGCTACACTTAGTCGCACTGTGGCGCTGCCGCGCCGCGCCCGACCCAAGGGGGACTCTCATGAAGAACACTCAGCTGCTGTTGATCAACGATATGTGCGGCTACGGCAAGGTCGCGCTTTCCGCCATGCTGCCGGTGCTGTCGCATATGGGCTATCGCATCCACAACCTGCCGACGGCCCTTGTTTCCGATACGCTCAACTACCCCAAGTTCTACATCCACGACACCACGGAGTACGTGCGTCAGAGTCTTGCCATTTGGGAGGAGCTCGGCTTTGAGTTCGACGCCATCTCGACCGGCTTTATCGTGACCGAGGAAGAGACGCGCATCATCTCGGACTTTTGCCACCGCCGCGCGCAAAAGGGCACCAAGGTGTTCGTCGATCCCATCATGGGCGACAACGGCAAGCTCTATGCCGGTGTGCCCGAGTCCACGATTGGCCTTATGCGGCACCTGCTGGAGTGCGCAGACTACGCGGTGCCCAACTACACCGAGGCCTGTCTGCTCGCCGATACGCCTATTGCAGAGCAGATCACGCCCGATGAGGCCCGCGCCCTTGTGGACGCTGTGCGCGAGCTGGGTGCCAAGTCGGTGGTCATTACGAGCGCCGTGGTCAATGGCACGAACGCGGTTATCGGTTACGACCATGTGGCGGGGGAGTACTTCACGATTCCCTTTGAGCTCATTCCGGTCTATTTCCCGGGCACGGGCGACACGTTCTCGGCGGTGCTCGTCGGCCGCGTTATGGCCGGTTGGAGCCTGCAGCGTGCGACGAGCGATGCCATGCGCGTGGTAGCGGAGCTTATCGAGCGCAATGCCGACCAGGAGGATAAGTCCGCCGGCCTTCCCATCGAGGCCTGCCTGGATGTGATTGACCATGAGTAATGCTGATGAGGGCGGCGTCAAGCCTGCGGGCGAGAACAAGCCGCTCGGCGCGCCGCGTGGCAAGCGTCCGCGTATCCGCGTGAGCTGCGTGGACCAGCTGGGTGCGTGCCGCTGCCACCATGGTCACAAGCCGGGCGACGTCTTTGACTTCGACCGAGACCGCGGCAAGATGTGCGCTATGGCCTGCCATGTGGGCTTTCCCTATATCGATATCCTGCGCTATGGCGGAACCGTGCCTGGCAACGAGCCCGGCACGGCAAAGTTCTGCTGCCCCGAGGTCGATACGCTGAACGTCTGGCTTGCTGAGATCGTCGACGAATAGCCGGATGCGACAAAGGGGCGGTCCCTTTATCGCATCCGCCGGTGGTGTCCCTTCTTTTTTGCTTAGAATCTCAAATCTCTGCATTTCATCCGATTTTAGGTTCTAAAAAATCTGCGTTTCATCGATAATCAAGCGTATAAAACTTTGCATTTCATTTGATGGCACCGAGGGGAGAGCCTATGCTGCGCAGGAAAATAGCGGCAGAGCTGGAGCGTTGGCTGAAGTCTGCCGAGCAAAAGGCCTTATTCATTACGGGTTCTCGCCAGATCGGCAAAAGCTATTCGATTCGCGCATTTGGCAAAGCCAACCATGCAACCTACATCGAGCTTAACCTCATGGAAAATCGCCAGGCAAAAGATGCTCTTCTCGAGGCGCGGGATGCCGATGATTTCATCAGCAGGGTGACGCTTCTTTCGGGAAAGTCGATTGCACCAGGCAAAACGCTCGTGTTTATCGATGAGGTCCAAGAGGCCCCCGACATCATGACGATGGCAAAGTTCCTTGTAGAGGACGGGAGGTGCCGCTGGGCGTTTTCGGGGTCAATGCTCGGGACCCAGTTCAAGGGCGTCAGGTCCTATCCCGTGGGGTATGTCCACGAGCTTAGGATGTTCCCGCTCGATTTTGAGGAGTTTTGCTGGGCAACCGGGGTGAGCGAGGGGGCTCGCCAAACGATACGTGACGCGTGTATCAGCGAGAGGCCCATTCCTGATTACATTCATGACGCGATGATGGCAAACTTCAGGACCTATACCGTTGTCGGCGGAATGCCGGAGGTCGTGCAGCGTTTCCTTGACACGCAGGGCGACCTTGCCTCTGTTCGTCAGCTACAGTCCGAGCTCAACGAACAGTACCGACGGGATATTTCCAAGTATGCAAGCGGGCGTGCCCTTCAGGTGCAGAGCATCTACGATCAGCTCCCCATTATGCTTGAGGGCGAACACAAGCGTTTCGTGCTCAATTCCATTGACCCCAAGGCGCATTATGAGAAGTACCAGCGAGATTTTGTCTGGCTTGTCGATGCCGGCGTTGCTCTCAAAGCCGATATCGTAACCGAGCCAAAGTCGCCCCTGCTCAAGACGGCACGGCCATCGCAGTTCAAGCTATACCAATCGGATACGGGCATGTTGATGGCGCGCTACCCCGTTGGAGTCGCCCAAGCGGCGTATCTTGATAGCAAGGAGCCCAATCTGGGCGGCATTTACGAAAACGTGGTGGCCCAGCAGCTGGCTGCCCAAAATCGCCAGCTTTACTACTATCAGACAAAAAAGCGCGGTGAAGTGGACTTTGTGGTCGATGGGCCGGATGGGACGGCTGTTCCGATCGAGGTTAAATCGGGCTCCTATTACCACGCGCACGCTGCGCTCGGTCATGTGCTTGATACGGCTGAATATGGCGTAAGGCTCGGGATTGTTTTCTCGAGAGGCAACGTTGAGCGCAACGGAGCGGTTCTCTATTTGCCGCTATATGCGACCTGGGCCCTTTCGGATGTTTTGGGCGACTCCTGCGCCGAGGGGATAAAGCTGGAGGTCAAGCCGGTCTAGGGCCAGTCCCGGATGTGGCAAAGGGGCAGTCCCTTTGTCACATTCATGAGCGTGGATTTTCTCCCGTTTAGAGCGCACTCGAGCGCTCAAAGTGGGAGAAAACCCACGCTCGTTTTATGCCGATGGCGTGGCCCGTGTGCCCGCGCCGCCCGAGCGCCTACAGCTACTCGAGCATGGCGGTGCAACCGGCGAGTACATCGCGGTAGGTGGCGTCGAAATTGCCGGTGTACCAGGGGTCGGCCACGTCGCCGGGGCGATCGGTCCAATCGAGCAGGCGCGAGATCTTGCCATCGGGGTCCTTCCCAAAAATTCGGTACAGGGCGCGGGCGTTCTCGTCGTCCATATAGACAATGTGGTCCCAGTCGCCATACTCCGCGCGACGCACCTGACGTGCGCGATGTGCGACGACGGGAATCCCGACCTCGCGTAGCTTGGCAATGGTGCCGTGGTGTGGCGGGTTGCCGATCTCCTCGGTCGACGTTGCAGCGGAATCAATGACAAACTCCGCCTCGCGTCCAGCGCGGCGCACCAGCTCGGTAAACACGGACTCGGCCATCGTCGAGCGGCAGATGTTTCCATAGCAGATGAACAGTACACGTTGCATATGCGGTTTCCTTTCGATCGCCATCATCGAGCTCGAGTATCGCATCTACGCCTGCGCCATCGCCCTCTTGCGTTCCCAGCGAGCCAACTTAATCGTCACCAGCGTAAGCACCCAGGCCACAAGCGAGAACGCGGCACCCACTGCGCCTACATATGCAATGCCAACGCTGCTTACCACGGCGCCGCCCACTGCGGTGCCAAACGAGATGCCGACGTTAAACGCCATGGGCTCAACCGAACTTGCGAGTACCATCGACTTGGGATGGCGGCTGCGTGCCACGTCCATAAAGTGCGTGATGCACGACACCGAGAACAGGTACATGAGCAGCGCCAGGCTAAAGACAAAGACCAGCGCGAGCGGCATGGTGCCGCCCACAGCAAACAGTCCGAGTAACGCTGCAGCCTGCAGCACAAACGTCACGAGTAGCGCCTTCATGCCAAAGCGCGCATCGATCCATCCGCCCAGGATGTTCGAGATCAGGCAGAACACGCCGTAGGCCATGAGCGTGGTACTGGCTTCGACCGTGCCCATGCCCAGCACCTGCTCAAGATAAGGCGTCACGTAGCCGTAGAAAACGTAGACCGACCCCACGCCAAACAAAAAGATGAGCATGCCGGTGATGATGCTCGGCTCGCGTAGCAGACCCGCCTGCTCGCGAAAAGTGGCGGGCTCGTCGGTTTGCCCAGCGCGCGGCATAAACGCCACGAGCGCTCCGCAGATCAGAACGGCAAAGGCCAGCGTGCCGTACATGGCCACGTGCCAATCGAGCGTGTCGGCCACAAACTTGCCGATCGAAGTGACAAAGACCATTGCCACGGAAAACGCACCATATACCACCGAGATGGCAAGCGAAGTTTGCTGCGGAGACAGAAGCTCGGGGATGTACGTCACGCCCACGGCGAGCAGTGCGCCCGAGACGGAGCCCAGGATGATGCGCGAGATGAACAGCACCTGGAAGTTGGGCGCCAACGCCATGACCAGGTTGCCGAGCACAAAGACGATGCTGTAGCACACGAGCAGCTGGTAGCGGCGAAAACGCCCCGTACTGAGCGCGAGCACCGGCGTCGAGATAGCGTAGATCAGTGCGAACACGCTAATAAGTTGGCCTGCGGTGGCAAGCGATACGCCGAGTTCCGTCGCTAGGTCGCTTTCGATGCCGATGACCACGAACTCGGAGCAGCCGAGCGAGAATCCCAACAGCACGAGCAGCGCCAGGCAAAGATTGGTGCGCGCGGGGGAGAGCGCGGCGGCGGTTGACTTACTTTTTGGCGTGGTTGCGGCGGTCAAGGTTGTCACTCCAATGTCGCGTGAATAAGCGGGATTCAATCCCTGCAACTCTAACAGAATGTGACAAAGGGACAGTCTCTTTGTCACATTCGCGGCGTGGCTGCCGCCCAAACCGTCACAACATTCGATGAAAATCTCGAAAACGAGGAAAAGCGTCGAATGTTGTGATGGTTTTCCTATCTGTGCCGGCGAGCCGCCGTGCCGTCTGGGGGTATAAGGCTAGCAAGCGTTTATTTGCGAGGCCTAAGGGGCGCCCCGTATGGATATCGATAACTTTGAATGGTGGTATAGCGAGGGTGGGGCTCCGGACGAGGAGTGGGACGAGCCCACGCCGCGTGATGTGTCGAGCGACGAGGACGAGACCGGCAACGACGTTGCCGCCGACTCTGACGCCGCCCTCGACCCCGTCGAGCCTCTGACCTTCGAACAAGCTTGGGCCCAGGCCGAGGCAGACGAGGCCAAGGCCGACGCTACGGCCACGCTCGGCGAGCCAGCCGACATGTCGATCTCGCCGGCCAAGACCCCTCAGCCGCGCCATACCATCGATCCCGGAAGCACGGCATCCTTCAGTATTCTCGACGTGCCCTCGCAGGGTGCCCAGGCGCCTGCGCCCACACGTCGCCCCAATCTGTCTCGCGAGGAAGATGCAGGACGTCGCTCTCCGCTCGGCCCCATCCTTATCGCCTTCATGGCCGGCGTTATCGCATGCTCGGCAATTGGAAACGTCTGGAGCCATGTTGAACAACAGCGAAAAGACGCCGCCAAGGTCGAGATGTCTATCGAGCAATCGCTCGGCCGCACGCGCTCGGTACATGTGTCGGTCGAGGTCAAGGACGGCGCGACGTGGGACACCGCGCGCGGCGACAGCCAAATGCTCATCTACATCGTGGGGCGCACGCTCAAAGGGCAGACGATTGACGAGTATCAATACGTCAATTCCGCTGGTGACGGCATCGAGCTTAAGCCCGGCGACTACGAGCTCACCGTCGATGAACCGCCCGTCGCCACCGACGGTACGCGCTTCCGTGCCTCAAAGCGCATGGTCCCCGTGAGCTTTAACTCACAGGCGCCCGACACGGTCGACACCACACCGCAGGGCGGGTTCGACCTTTACGTGGATACCCAGTAGGTGCTCGCCGCTCATTCCGCTATGGCTGCTCAATAATCGCCTGCTGTCCCGTCCCGCCGCCAAGAGTGGCACAATAGCCCTCGACACTATTGTTTACTTTTGGAGGAAGTAGCATGTCCACCGTCACCACCATCAAGCGCGGCGGCCTCACCGCGGCCATCGATTCCATGGGCGCCCAGCTCACGAGCCTTGCCCTCAACGGCAACGAGTATCTGTGGCAGGGCGACCCCGCCTTTTGGGGCAAGCATGCGCCCATCCTGTTCCCCATTGTGGGCTCGCTGCGCAACAACACGGCAACGTCTGCAGCCGGCACCTGCGATATGCCGCGCCACGGACTCGCGCGCATCGTCGAGCACAAGCTGGTCGAGGTTTCGGAGGACGGCTCCTCGGTAACGTACGAGATCACCGACACGCCCGAGTCGCTCAAGGCCTTTCCGTTCCACTTTAAGCTCAACATGACCTATGCCCTGACTGGTGACGCCACACTTACCCAGACCTTTGCCGTCACCAACACCGGCGACGTGGACCTGCCGTTCTCGGTGGGCGGCCACCCCGCGTTTAACGTACCGGCTCCCGGTGCCGAGGACGAGGCATTCGAGGATTACGAGCTGGCGTTTACCGAGGCTTGGACTAACGAGGCCCCCGTCATCACGCCTGATGGCCTTATGACGTTCGAGGGTAGTTACAAGGCTCCCGATAACTCGGACGTGCTGCCCATCACGCACCGCAGCTTCGATAACGACGCCATCATGTTCACCGATACCCCGGGCTCCACGCTCACGCTGCGCGGTCGCAAGTCGGGCCACGGCGTCAAGATCGACTTTGAGGGCTTTAAGTACATCGGCGTGTGGTCTGCCGCCAACGACGCTCCGTTTGTGGCGCTCGAGCCCTGGACCGGTCACACCACCATGGACACCGAGGACGACGTTTTTGAGCACAAGGCCAACACCATTACGCTGGCGCCGGGCGAGACGGACGTCCGCAGCTTTAGCGTCACTTTGCTCTAGAGGTTCCGCCGTTCTGACGAACGGCGGGCCGGTCGACGCTGCGCGCCACCCAGAGCGACAATTTGTCATTCAAAAGGCAAGGTATGACCAGAAGGTCTATGCCTTGCCTTTTTCATGCCTAGTCGTTGGGGACGTTCTTGTTTGACTAGTCGTTTAAGAGCGTCCCCAACGACTACCAATCGTTTTCAGTTCGTAAACTTGCATATATGCATTTATATATGCATTTGCTGGAGGTAGCGCTGAGCGGTATCCTGTTAAGTCGTCAGCATACGATTCAACAGGGAAGGCAGATTATGCATTCTCCCCAACAGTGCGATGCGCAGACCCAGCCGGTATGCAGCCGTCGCATCTTTTTGGGTAGCGCTCTCGCTGCGAGCGCTTCCGTCGTCGCCGGCGCGCTCGCCGGCTGTCAGCGCCCGTCCACGCTCAAGGTGGTTCAGCCCACGACGGGCGGCGGTCGCGACGACCTGTCCGATTCCGTGATCGGCAAGGATAAGATCCGCATCGGCATGGAGGCGGCCTACGCCCCGTACAACTGGCAGGTTTCCGAAGCCAGTGAATACACCATCCCCATCGACAACGTGCAGGGTGCCTATGCCGATGGCTACGACGTGCAGATCGCCAAGATCGTCTGCAAAGCCCTCGGTGGCGAGCCCGTTGCCGTCAAGCAGAGCTTCTCGGGTCTTATCGATTCGCTCAACAACGGCCAGATCGACCTCATCATCGCCGGCATGAGCGCCACGCCCGAGCGCGAGGAGTCTGTCGGCTTCTCCGATCCGTACTTTATCGGTTACTTTGGCCTGTTCGTAAAAGAGGGCTCGCCCTACCAAAACGCGACCAAGCTCAGCGACTTTAGCGGCGCTACGGTGCTCGGCCAAAAGGACACCATGCTCGATACCGTCATCGACGAGATTCCGGGCGTTGTCCACAAGAACCCGGTCGACTCCGTCCCCACGGTGTTCTCGAACCTGCTGCAGGGCACGTGCGACGCCGTGACCTATAACACCGAGAACGAGAAGGGCTATATGGCCCAAAACCCGGGCATCGTCCCCATTCATTTTGCCGAGGGCGAGGGCTTTAAGCAGGAGGTCGCGGCAAATGTCGGTTGCCGCAAGGGCTCGGACAAGCTGCTTAAGCTCATCGATAAGACACTCAAGGGCATTAGCCAAGAGGAACGCGACCAAATGTGGGACGCGTGCCTCGATCGTCAGCCGGCATAGGGAGGCAGCATGAAAACCATCAATCGTCTGGCCTCCTTTATCAAGGCCGACCATCGCTATGTATATCTGGGCACGAGCGTTATCGTGGCGCTCGGCCTGGCGTTTAGCCAGCGCAACCCCACGCCGCTGAGCTTCTTGGCCCCCACGGGCGTGTTCCAAGATTGCCTTTGGGCAATCCTTTGGGCCTGGCTCGTCGTGTCGGCGGCGGCGCTCGTCACCAAACTCATGCACTGGAATGACTATCGCGAAACGTCGCCGTTCGCATCCGAGCGCTTCCGTCGTGGCGCACGCTTGGGCAGCTATGTCGTGGTTGCCATCGCGGCGATCTTTTTCGTGGACCGCTGCGTCATGTCGTTTATCGACCTGGTACGGGTGAGCATCGTCTCGGACTCCAACCCCAGCGACTTTTTGTCGAGCCTGGTCTACATGACCTACAAGAGCGGGGACTTCTTTATCCGCGGCATCGAGATCACCATCGCGCTTGCCACCTTCGGCACCGTCATCGCATTCTTCCTGGCGTTGCTCTTTGTGTTCCTGCGTATTCAGACCTTCGATCGCGTGGACAACGACCTGGTGCGCTTCTTTAAGAGCATTGGCCGCGGCTTTGCGACCATCTACTCCACCATCGTGCGCGGCACGCCCATGATGGTCCAGGGCCTGCTCATCTATTACGCGGGCTTCACCGTTTTGCGCGGCATGGGCTTCGAGACCGCCCAGGCCAACCAGATCTGGAGCACCTTCACCGCTGGCCTCGTCACCATCTCGCTCAACTCCACCGCCTACATGATGGAGGTCCTGCGCGGCGGCATCGAGTCCATCGACCCCGGCCAGGCCGAGGCAGCGCGCTCGCTGGGTCTTTCGCAGTGGCAAGCCATGCGCAAGGTCGTGTTCCCCCAGGGCATTAAAAACGCGATTCCGGCGCTCACCAACGAGCTCATCATCAACATCAAGGACTCGTCGGTGCTCTCGGTCATCGGCGTGTTCGACCTCATGTACGCCACCACCACCGTCGCCGGCGTGTACTACCGCCAGATGGAGGTCTACTGCGTGGCGCTCGTGGTCTACCTGATCCTGACGCTCGTGGCGAGCCGCCTGCTCGAGGCCTTTGGCAAAAAGCTCGGCGCCGAGGCCTCGGCAACGCTGCCCAGCTCCAACTAGGCTCAAGACGAGGAGAATCATCATGGCAGATACCGCCACTACCGGCACCGCGGCCGCCGCACAGACCAATGAGCCGCTCATCCGCGTCGAGGGCTTGCGCAAGAGCTTCGGCTCGCTCGAGGTGCTCAAGGGCATCGACCTGTCCGTTAACCCCGGCGAGGTCGTTACCATTATCGGCGCCTCGGGCTCGGGCAAGTCGACCTTCCTGCGCTGCCTCAACCTGCTCGAGACCCCGGACGCGGGCCACATCTGGTTCCACGGTCAGGACCTCACGGCCGAACGCTGCAACATCAACAAGCTGCGCGAGGACATCGGCATGGTGTTCCAGGGCTTTAACCTGTTCAACAACATGGACGTGCTCGACAACTGCACGCTCGCGCCCGTCACGCTCAAAAAGATGAGCAAGGCCGAGGCTGAAAAAATTGCGATGGAGCATCTGGCGAGCGTGGGACTCGAAAAGTTCGCGCACGCCGCCGTGGGTCGCCTGTCCGGCGGCCAAAAGCAGCGTGTGGCCATCGCTCGTGCCTTATGCATGAATCCGCAGATCATGCTGTTCGACGAGCCGACTTCGGCACTCGACCCCGAGATCGTGGGCGAGGTGCTCGAGGTCATGCGCAAGCTCGCGGCCGACGGCATGACCATGGTCGTCGTCACGCACGAGATGGCCTTTGCCCGAACCGTATCCGACCGCGTGGTCTTTATGGACAAGGGCGTGGTGCTCGAGGACGCCGCGCCGGCCGAGCTCTTTGGCAACCCCAAGCACCAGCGTACCCGCGAGTTCCTCTCGCGCTATCTCGAGGACAAATAACCGACCGCAAACGCTTATGTGGCAGGGCCGCTCCGGTGGGGCGGCCCTCGTCATCACAATCGAAAGGATGTCATGGCCGAGGTTTGGCGCTTCTTTGCGCATGAGGATGATTTTGCCGATTTGGACGAAGCTGGTGCGTGCGAGCGCCTGGGCCGCGTGCTGTCGTTTCCGACCATCTCGAGTATGGATGCCGAGGCGGTGAACTGGCAGCCGTTCGACGACCTGCGCGCGTATATGCAGCAGGCGTATCCGCGCGTGTTCGCGGCGGGTAAGGTCGAGCTCATCGACCATTCGCTGTTGGTGACGCTTAGCGGTTCCGACCCCGCTCTCAAGCCCGTTATGCTCATGGGTCACATGGACGTGGTCCCCGTGGTGCCGGGTACCGAGGCCGACTGGACGCACGCCCCCTTTAGCGGGCACGTGGACGATACCTACATCTGGGGCCGCGGCGCGATCGACATGAAAGACCAAGTCGCAGGCATTCTCGAGGCGGTCGAGTATGCGCTGGCGCACGGTTGGCAGCACGAGCGCACGCTGCTCCTGGCCTTTGGCCAGGACGAGGAGACGACGCAGTACGGCGCAGGCGCCATCGGCCGCGCGCTCGAGGAGCGCGGCATTGAGCTTGAGTACCTGATCGACGAGGGCGACTACCGTATTGTTTCGGCTGCCGAGTATGGCGCGGGCGAGGGCTGGCTTATGCATGCCGACCTCGCGGAGAAGGGCTATGCCGATATCGTGCTCAAGACGAAGAGTGAGGGCGGGCATTCGTCCAACCCCTACGGCGGCACATCGCTCGAGGTGCTCAGCCGTGCCATCACCGCAATCTGCGATATCGAGTGGCCGACGCGCGTGACCGACTTGCTTGCCGCCCAACTCGTCGAGTTGGGGCTCTACACGGCCGATGAAATTGCCGCCAACGGGGATGCCATTGTCCGCGATTGCCTCGCCAGCAAAAAGCTCTATCCGCTGGTGACGACCACCTGCGCGCCCACGCAGATCGAGGGTGGCAGCACCGGCGCCAACGTGATGCCGCAGGATATGTGGGCCAATATCAACTTCCGCATGCTCGAGGGCACGAGCGTGGCCGACGTTGTGGCGCGCTGCCGCGAGGCGGTTGCCGCGGCGGGCCTTGCCGGACGTGTGGAGGTCGAACTTGGCCCCGGTAGCTCCGAACCCTCGCCGTCCCCGCGCATCGGTGGTCCCGGCCTCGAGGCGGTTCGCTCCATCGTCGCCCGCTATTTCCGTGATCCAAAGGGGGCGGAGGAAAACGGATCATTCGAGCCAGTGGCAATTGTGCCCTCGACCGTGATCGGTGCGACCGACGCTGCCAACTATCAGCGCATTTGCCCTGAGTGCATTCGTTTCTCGGCCTTTGTGGTCGACGATGACGAGTGCGACCGAGGCGTCCACGGCACCAACGAGCGCATTACCCGCCGAGTCTACCTTCAGGGTGTCCGCTTTTTCATCGCTCTGCTCCACACGCTCTAGAATCCAACAAAGGGACTGTCCCTTTGTCGGATTCCGTGCGGGTTATATGCAGGTTTGCCTGCGCACGCTATCATGTATGGGTTAGACCGCAACTATGTACCCCATACGCGAAGGGATGCGCATGTATCTGAGGATCGACATGTTCTAGCCGGGCTTACCCCCGCAGCGGCGCCCCGCGCCCCATCAATTCTGCCGATTTTCACCTTCACGCATATAAAGGAGTCCGTCATGCGCGACAAGCTCGAAAAGATCATCAAGGCCTACGAGGAGCTCGAGAAGAAGCTTTCCGACCCGGCCGTCGCCTCCGATATCAAGGAGTTCACGCGTCTCAACAAGGAATACGCGCACCAGTCCGACCTCATCGCCGCCTCGCGCGAGTACATCGGCGCGCTCGATGACATCGAGGCTGCCAAGGAAATGCTGCACGATACCACCGATGCCGATGAGAAGGAGATGCTCCAGATGGACATCTCCGAAAACGAGGCCAAGCTTCCCCAGCTCGAGGAAGACATCAAGTACATGCTCATCCCGAGCGACCCCAACGACGACAAGAACACCATCGTCGAGATCCGCTCCGCCGCCGGTGGCGACGAGGCGGCCATCTTCGCCGGCGACCTGTACAAGATGTATCAGCGCTTTTGCGAGTCGCGCGGCTGGAAGACTACCGTGCTCGACTCCAGCCCCAGCGAGGCCGGTGGCTTTAAGTCCATTGAGTTCAAGGTCGAGGGCGACCGCGTCTACTCCGTTATGAAGTACGAGTCCGGCGTGCACCGTGTCCAGCGCGTCCCCAAGACCGAGTCCCAGGGCCGCATTCAGACCTCCACGGCTACCGTCGCCGTGCTTCCCGAGGCCGAGGAGATCGACGTCCAGATCAACCAGTCCGACCTGCGCATCGACACCTACTGCGCCTCCGGCCCTGGCGGTCAGTGCGTTAACACCACCTACTCCGCCGTGCGCATTACCCATCTGCCCACCAACACCGTGGTGCAGTCGCAGGAGCAGCGCTCCCAGATCCAGAACCGCGAGGTCTGCATGCAGATGCTGCGTGCCCGTCTGTACGAGATGGAGCTCGAGAAGCAGCAGGCCGAGCTCGGTGCCGAGCGCCAGAGCCAGATCGGCCATGGCAACCGTTCCGAGAAGATCCGTACCTACAACCAGCCCCAGGACCGCGTGACCGATCACCGCATCGGCTTCAACTCCACCTACAACGGCGTCCTTCTGGGCGATCAGCTCGGCACCGTGATCGAGGCACTCGCCGCCGCCGAGCGAGCCGAGAAGCTGGCGCAGGCTGTGTAGTGGGTTACGCGGTTTTGCCAAACCGCGTAACGGCTTGACGCTGCGCGCCGCCCAGAGCGACAATTTGTCATTCAAAAGGCAAGGCATGACCAGAAGGTCTATGCCTTGCCTTTTTCATGCCAACTTGTTCGCTCTGGACGTCGCTCGCTGTCCGTCCTCTGCCTGCGGCGTTGCCTTGCTCCGGATGCGGTATGCTCAACCTGTGGCGCCTTAGATGTAGTCATTGGGGACGTTCTTAAATGACTGGGTTGAGTAAAATACTTTTCGAGTTTATTTAATCTGCTTTGTTAGAAATTAAGCTGTCTACCTGCTCAAAGTAATTAACAGTCTTCATCTGATATTGAAAATATTGCTCGAAAAATCGTTCAAGAAGTCGCGGGGCGATTTTTGATGGGTCGCGCGTCAAGCGATGTGGCAAGTTCTTGGTTAGATATTGGTCAGTTTTGGGGCAACCTTGCCAAAAGCTTGACGGATGCAGATTTAGACGTCGACGAATGAACACTTCGATTGCGATTCAAGCAAAATTCTGGGCTGATTCTCGATAATCGCTTCCAATCGTCCCTTGCCGCGTGCCGCCCTCGCGTACAATCTGCTCCGACATTCGCGCGCCGTCCGGCGCTTAAGAGGGGAGGGCCCCATGGCAAACGAGATTTGGACCATCAAGCGTTGTCTCGAGTGGACCAAGGAGTACCTGGCCGAGCGCGGCGAGGAGCACCCCCGTCTTTCTGCCGAGTGGCTGCTCTGCGCTGCCACGGGTTTGGCACGCATCGACTTATATATGCGCATGGACGAGACGCTTAACGCGGCTCAGCTCGAGACCATGCACGCGGCCGTTGTTCGTCGCGCTAAAGGTGAACCGCTGCAGTACATCACCGGCAGCACGCAGTTTCGCATGATCGACGTCACGTGCGCCCCCGGCGTGCTCATTCCGCGTCCCGAGACCGAGATGCTCGTCGAGGAAGTCCTCAATTATCTGGATGCCGAGGTGCTGAGCCCCGAGGCTGCTGCCCGTCAGCGTGTTGAGCTGCCTTGGAACGATGAGGTCGAGGAGGCACGCAAGGCTGAGGCCGCGCTGGCAGACGAACGCGCGACCGCCGAGCGCCGTGCCGCCAACCTGACGGCCGCCGATGAGGCTGCGCTGGGTAGCGACGTGCTCGGCAGCCGTGCCTATGCCGAGGAGCTGGCCGACCGCGAGGCCGAGGAAGCCGCCGCGCAGGCAGCAGAAGCCGAAGTCGCGGAAGCCGCCGAGTCCGAGCTCGACGAATACGGCATCGCCATCGAGGGTGCCGACCAGGAGACGGCTTCAGCTCAGGATGCCGCTTCGCCTGCCCCAGCCGAGCCCCGCATCGCCCGCGTTCTCGAGGTCGGCTGCGGCACGGGCTGCATCTCGCTTTCCCTTGCCTGGGAGCGCCGCGGCCACGTTACCTGCACCGCCACCGATATCGAGCCGCGCGCTATCGATCTGGCCACCAAAAACCGCGACGCGCTCGGTCTCACATCCGATGAGGTCGCCTTTAGCCTCACCAACCTGGTGAGTTCCATTCCCCGCGAAGAGTGGGGCACCTTTGATGTGCTTGTCTCCAATCCGCCCTACATTCCGACCGACGTCATGCGCTCACTGCCGCACGAGGTCAAGGACTTCGAGCCCGACCTGGCGCTTGAGGGCGGCGCCGACGGCCTCGATATCTTCCGCCGCCTGCTCAATGCGGCGCCTTACATGCTGCGCGCCGGCGGCCTGTTTGCCTGCGAGCTCTACGAGGGTGCCCTCGACGCCGCCGCCGAGCTCTGCCGCCAGGCGGGTCTCTCGGACGTGCGCATCGTCCGCGACCTCACCGATCGCCCCCGCATCGTCCGAGCCATCGTCACCGAGCCCAAACAGCGTCAGTAATATTCATTAACTGGTTAGCAAAAATTATAAAGTAGTTTATAATTAGGACGGCCGAAAGAGGTCGGCCCATGCAACCTCCTACCTTTCGGGAAATCATTGCCCTACTCAAGCACGATGGATTCGTGAAGGTCGCGCAAGTCGGTAGTCATGCTAAGTATGTTTCTGGTGACCGTGTTGTCACCGTGAACGGCTCTGGTGGTGATCGACCAAAGAAGGGCACGTGGGCAAGTATTCGTCGCCAAGCTGGATGGTAGTTGGAGGCAAAATGAGGCAGCGATTTACCTATGACTGCGTTCTCATAAAAGAAGACGACGGTTACTGCGCCAGCTTCCCGCAGATTCCCGGCGCCTTTGCCGATGGCGATACACGCGAAGAAGCGATTGCCCATGCCACCGAGGCGCTGATGGCGTTTTTGGCCGACGACCTCAACAACGGTTTGACTCCGGCAGGGTACGAACACTCGGCCGAGGTCGTGGCCCTTTCAGTCGAAATCGACCACGAGGACGCTCGGGAAGCGGCGTGCCGAACATTTAAAGACGCAGCGCTGGACCTCAAAGTCTCCGCTCCACGGATTACCGCTCTGGTCAAAGCCGGAAAGCTCGATGTTGAACTCGTCGACGGCCGTCGGATGATAACGATAGACAGCATCGAGCGCTACGCCGCCCAAAAACGCCACGCCGGCAGGCCAAAGAAGTTCGTCGCAGTTCAATAACCCCCTCACTTTCACCGACTACTAAAGCCGCTCACCAAACCAACATGCGCTCTGGGCAAATAGGTTGAATGTTTCGTGCGAGAATGCCCCTCAGTAAACAAACTTGCACCAGAGCGTAAGGGGCTGGCATACACATGCAGACGGTCTATCGGGTATACAAGGGAACGCGCGAGCCGCATCGGCTTGCCGTCGAGCGCGCGGCCGAGGTGCTCGGCCGCGGTGGCCTGGTCTTGATCCCGACCGAGACCGTCTACGGTGTCGCCGTGGCAGTCAACGCCTTCTCCGATGCCGTCCCCCAAGATACAAGCGAATCCTTGTTGTGGCCGCGCGATCCGCATGCCACCGTTAACGGCGCCGCGGTCCCTGCGCTTGGTACTGGCTACCGCCGCATCTTTACCCTCAAGCAGCGCAAGCTCACCCAAACGGTCGCCTGGCTGGTCGATGGCGTCGAGGCGCTCGACCGCTATGGCGTGGATATCCCGGAAGATGCCCGCGTACTTGCGCGACGATGCTGGCCGGGAGCCCTGACTATCGTGGTCAAGGCGGCTCCCTGCGTGCCGACCTTTATGCGTGCTGCCGACGACACCGTGGCCCTGCGCGCTTCGGCCTCTCCCGTGGTCCAAGCGCTCATCCGCGCCTGCGGCAGTCCCCTTGCCTGCACGAGCGCCAACACACACGGCGCGCCCTCGCCGGCAAGCTTTGCCGCCGTCGAAGGTCGCATCCTGGAGGGGGTCGATGTTGCCGTCGACGCCGGCGAGACCCCGTGTCGCGACGCCTCGACCATCGTGTCGTTCCAGCACGGCGGGCTCCAGATCCTGCGCCAAGGCGCACTTCCCGCATCAGAGATCGAACGGGTCCTGTCCGACCCGATGCAATAGAAAGGTGTAAGCGATGTCGTTGAATCTGGGCAGCCTGGGCATGGAAGATGCCTCGTTTAACTTTGGCGGTTCCTACATCATGGCGCTCGACTGCGGCACCACCTCGGTACTTGCGACCATCGTCGACGAGTACGGCTGCATCGTCGCGCAGGCACGTCGTAGCGTCAAAACCAGCTTCCCGCGTCCCGGTTGGATAGAGCAAGACCCCATGGAGGTGCTTGCCAGCCAGATCGGCGTGATGATGGAGGTCCAGTTTAAGAGCGGCATCCATTCTGACCGCATCGCCGCCATCGGTATCTCCAACCAGCGCGAGACCACGGTGGTGTGGGACCGCATAAGCGGCCAACCCATCTATAACGCCATCGTGTGGCAATGCCGTCGCACCGCACCTCTGATCGACGAGCTGGTCGAGCGGGGCGCAGAAGAGCTGGTGCGCTCCCGCACGGGACTCACGCTCGATCCGTATTTCTCGGCTTCCAAGGTGCAGTGGATCCTCGACAACGTCGACGGTGCGCGTGAGAGCGCGGCGGCGGGCGACCTCATGTTCGGCACCATCGACACCTGGCTCATCTACAACCTCACCGGCAGTCAGGTCTTTGCCACCGACTACACCAATGCCAGCCGCACGGCGCTCTTTAATATCCATACGCTCGATTGGGACGACGACCTGCTGGCGCTCTTTGACGTTCCACGTTCCATGATGCCCGAGGTTCGTTGGAGCTCGGGCGACTACGGCCGCGTCGCGAGCGACATCATGACCAACATGCCGCCCATCATGGGCGTGGCGGGCGATCAGCAGGCGTCGCTGTTCGGCCACTGCTGCTTCCATCCCGGCCAGACCAAAAACACCTATGGCACGGGTTGCTTTATGCTCATGAACACCGGCGACGAGGTCGTCGAATCCAAGAACGGTCTGGTCTCCACGATCGGTATCGCCGCGGACGGCAAGATCAGCTATGCGCTCGAGGGTTCTATCTTTGCCGCCGGCTCAACCATGAACTGGCTGCGCAACAACATGGGCATCATCTCGAGCGTGAGCGAGTCGGCACAACTCGCCGCTTCGATTAGCGACAACGAGGGCTGCTACTTCGTTCCCGCCTTTGCGGGTTTGGGTGCTCCCTGGTGGGACCCGCATGCCCGCGGTATCGTGTGCGGTCTGACCGGCGCCTCGAGCCGTGCGACCATCGTACGTGCCGCCTGCGAATCCATGGCATATCAGAGCTACGACGTGCTGCGCGCCATGGAGCAGGACGTGGGGCTTTCGATTGAGCGCCTGTCTGTCGATGGCGGTGCCTCGCGCAACGAGTTCATCATGCAATTCCAGGCTGACCTGCTGGATATCCCCGTGCTGCAATGCGAGACGGTGGAGACCACGGCAATCGGTGCCGCGTACTTGGCGGGTCTTGCCGTCGGCTATTGGGAAGACCTTGAAGAGCTGGAGCAAAATGCCCAGATCGTTAGGACCTTCCTTCCCTATATGTCCGCCGAGCGTCGCGAGCAAAACCTTGCGGGCTGGCGTGATGCAGTCAAGCGCTCGCTCAGTACCGCACAGTAGGGCTGCGATGGGCTGCTCGATACAACAAACCGCTAAACTTATGCATGGCGTGCGGCGGCAACATTGCTGTGCGCCTTGTCAGCAAGGCCGTTTTGCGGCCGCAACGAAAGGGGCAATCAACCCATGACCGTCACCTACGATACGTCCCGTGTGACGCTTGTCGATCACCCGCTCGTCCAGCACAAGCTGTCGATCCTGCGCGACAAAAACACCGGCACCAACCAGTTCCGCCAGCTCGTGCGCGAACTCGCGCTTTTTGACGGCTACGAGGCCATGCGCGACCTGCCCATGGAAGACGTCGAAGTCGAGACCCCTATCACCACCGCAACGTTTAAGCAGCTCGCCGGCAAGAAACTCGCCATCGTGCCCATCCTGCGTGCGGGCCTTGGCATGGTCGACGGCATCCTCGACCTGGTGCCCTCCGCTCGCGTGGGCCACATCGGCATGGAGCGCGACGAGGTCACCCACGAGCCGCACGAGTATTACTGCAAGATGCCCAAGGATATCGACCAGCGCATCTGCCTGGTCGTCGACCCCATGCTCGCCACGGGCGGTTCGGCCGAGATGGCCATCAGCTACCTGCGCGAGCGCGGTGTCAAGGACATCCGCATGCTGTGCATCGTCGCGGCCCCCGAGGGCCTCAAGTCGCTGACTGAGAAGGACCCCGATGTGCATATCTATACCTGCGCCATCGACGACCATCTCAACGAAGCTGCCTACATCGTTCCCGGCCTGGGCGACGCCGGCGACCGCATCTACGGCACGCTGTAATCTCTGGGCCATACCGGCTAACGTCGAAAATACGAAGAAATGGTGCGCGCGGGCGAGCAAAAGACGACCACGCGCACTCCTGTTAACGGACGTTTTGCCCTGCAGGGTTCGAGAAAAACGTATTACCGTACCTGCGGCATAAAGAAGGTCTTAAGAAAACGAACAGGTGCGTATTAACCGATGCTTTTTCGGTTGTACTTTAGCGATTGGCTCGTACAATAGTCACCAATGTTTGGCGGGAACTGTTCTGTAAGGCGTTAAAAAGGAAAGTGAGGACGCCAGTGTTTCAGATAGCCGATCTGCTCGCTATCGTTGCAGGTGCCATCGCGGGCGCGATTGCCTTCCTTCCCTTTGTCTTTACGCTCAAGCCGGTTCTTGACGATAAGCAGAATGCGGACATGCTCAAGGGTATGGTGAGTCTCGCGGTCTCGGCAATCGCGTTGCTTGTCTTTACCTTGGTTGTGTTTGTGTTGTTCGGAGAGGCATTTCGCATGTTCCTCCTGGGCGAGGCGATCGGCTTCGTGGCCTTTATGGCCGCCTGCGCGGTTCGCGTCGCCAAGGCGCTGCGAGATCCTCATGAGGTCGAAAGGTAAGTCGTGGAAATTTTTGAAAAGCTGCCTGATGAGATTAATCATCTGGTCAGCGAGTTCAGCTCCACCCCTGTCGTGGGCGATCTGAGCTGCGGCATCACGCAGTACTCGTTTTGGCTGATCGTCTCCACGATCGTGCTCCTGATCGTCCTGGCCGTGTTCAAGAAGAAGCAGACCCTGGTTCCCAAGGGCTTCTTCGTCAACGGTTTCGAGTACATCATCGAGTACGTCGAGAACGATATCGGCAAGGGTGTCGTGGGTGAGAACTGGAAGAAACACTTCCCGTTCCTGTGCTCGCTTTTCCTGTTCATCCTGATCAATAACATGATCGGCCTGATCCCGGGAATGAAGCCCGGCACCGGCGCAATCGGCTCCACCGCCGCACTCGCCATTTTCGCCTTCGTGTACTTCATCTACTACGGATGCAAGGCTCACGGCGTGATCGGCTACATCAAGAGCCTCGCCCCGCAGGGCGTGAGCTTCCCGATGAACGTGCTCGTGTGGGTCGTCGAGCTTTTCTCGACCTTCCTGCGCCTCATCACGCTCGCCGTCCGTCTGTTCTGCAACATGTTCGCAGGACACGTGGTCATGGGCTCGTTCGCCATCATGGCGAGCATGTTCATGCAGCCGCTGCTTCAGCAGGTTTCCGCGGCCCACGCCGTCGGCGCCCTGCCTTCGCTGGCCTGGCTTGCCATCCTCATCCTGATCTATGCGATCGAGCTTGTGGTCGGCGCCATCCAGGCTTACGTCTTCACGGTCCTTACCGCCGTGTATGTCTCCGAGGCAGAGGAGGTCGCGGAGGAGGAGTAATCTTCCGTTCGCGCCTTAAAGGTAAGGCAATTCGTTAAACCGCCGGTGCCCGTACCCATGGAGCCCGGCAGTTATAAAAAGGTTATCCTGCGTGAAATAAGACACGCACGACAAAGGAGGAATCGTGGGAGTTATCGGTTACGGTCTCGGTGTTATCGGCGCTGGTCTTGCTATCGGCCTGTCTGCTCTGGGTGCTACGGGTGCTATGGCCCGTCAGCCTGAGGTCCAGGGCCGCGTGTTCACCGTCTTCATCATGGGCTCCGCCTTCGGCGAGGCTCTGGCTCTGATCGGCTTCGTTGTCGCGCTGATCGTTAAATAGCACGGAGCGTCAAGTATGAATCTTTCATCCCAGAAGAGCGCGATCGCACTCTCCGCGTCCGCGGCCGCGCTGCTTATGCCGGTTTCCGCGTTCGCCGAGGACGGCGCTGCCGGTGCGGACATCCTCATCCCTAAGATGGCGGAGTTCATCCCGGCGCTTATCGCCTTCCTGATCATCTGGATCGTGCTGGCAAAGGTCGCCCTGCCGGGCATCATGAAAACCATGGAGGAGCGCGGCAAGAAGATCGAGGAGAGCCTCGACGAGGCCGAGAAGACCAAGCAGGAGGCTATCGCCAAGCGCGCTGAGTCCGACTCGATCGTCACCGACGCCCGTCGTCAGGCTGCCGACATCGTTCTCGAGGCCCGTAAGGACGCCGAGTCCGAGCGCGCCCGTATCATCGAGGCTGCTCACAAGGAGGCCGAGGAGATCATCGCCAAGGCCCATACGACCGTCGAGGACGAGCGCAAGTCCATTTACGCCGGTGCCGCGAGCTCCATCGCCGACCTGTCCGTTGCCGTCGCCACCAAGATCGTGGGCGAGGCACTCGAGGACGATGCCGAGCAGAAGAAGCTCATCGAGCGCTACATCCAGGAAGCAGGTAGCCTGAATGCCGACTAGCCGCTATCAGGACAAGGTGCTCGAGACCTACGCGCGCTCCCTTCTGGAAGCCGCTAAGGCCGAGGACCATGTGTTTGAGGACCTCGAGATGATCGAGCGCCTGGCTTCTGCCAGCCCCGAGATCATCGCCGTGCTCGACACCATGTCCAAGCGCGACCAGCTCGACCTTCTTCCCAAGGTGGCAGCTGCCTTTAAGTATGTTGCCGAGGAAGACGAGGATGTAGTGGGCGTGACCGTCACCACGGCGATCCCGCTCGACGACGAGCTGCGTCAAACCATCACTAAGAAATGCGAGCAGGACTTCGGCCGCAAGGTATTCCTTATCGAGCAGGTCGACCCGTCTATCGTGGGCGGCCTGGTGCTCGAGGCCCGCGGCGAGCGTCGTGACATTTCCGTCAAGACGCAGCTGCGCATCGCGCAGGAGACCCTCGCAAACTCTGCTAATTCGTACGGAGGTGAAGCCTAATGTCCGAAACCCTCAATGCCCAGGATATCGCCAAGAAACTGCAGGAGCAGCTCACGAGCCTCTCCGCGACGGTCGATACGCATGAGGTTTCAACGGTCGATGAGGTAGGCGACGGCATCGCGCGCGTCTCCGGCCTCAAGAGCGCCATGGCAGGCGAGCTTCTGGAGTTCAAGAGCTCCGATACCGGTGAGACCGTCTTCGGCCTTGCCCAGAACCTTGACCGTGACGAGGTCGGCGCCGTTCTGTTCGGTGCCGTCGACTCCATCAAGGAAGGCGACGAGTGCCGCACCACTGGCCGCGTTATGGATATCCCCGTGAGCCGTGCCATGCTCGGCCGCGTCGTCAATCCGCTCGGCCAGCCCATCGACGGCCTGGGCGACATCGTCGCTACGCACCGTCGCCCCATCGAGTTCAAGGCTCCCGGCGTCATCGATCGTACCCCGGTGTGCGAGCCGGTTCAGACCGGTCTGCTCGCTATCGACTCCATGGTGCCTATTGGCCGCGGTCAGCGTGAGCTCATCATCGGTGACCGTAAGACCGGTAAGACCGCCATCGCCATCGACGCTATCCTCAACCAGCGCGGCAAGGGCATGGTCTGCATCTATGTCGCCATCGGCCAGAAGGCCTCCACGGTTGCCAACATCCGCGAGACCCTCGCTCAGCACGGTGCGCTCGACTACACCATCATCGTTTCGGCCACCGCTGCCGATTCCGCCCCTATGCAGTACATCGCGCCTATGGCCGGTGCCGCTATTGGCGAGTTCTTTATGTACAACGGCGAGGACGGCAAGCCCGCCAGCGAGACCAACCCCGGCGGCCACGTGCTCGTCATCTACGATGACCTGTCCAAGCAGGCTGTGGCCTACCGTCAGATGTCGCTGACGCTGCATCGTCCGCCCGGACGCGAGGCCTATCCTGGCGACATCTTCTACCTGCACTCTCGTCTGCTCGAGCGTGCCGTCAAGATGTCCAAGAAGAACGGTTACGGCTCCATGACGGCACTGCCGATCATCGAGACCCAGGACGGCGACGTCTCGGCCTACATTCCGACCAACGTCATTTCCATTACCGATGGTCAGATCTACCTGCAGTCCGAGCTCTTCTTCCAGGGTCAGCGCCCGGCAGTCGACGTGGGTATCTCCGTGTCCCGCGTCGGTGGCGATGCGCAGACCAAGGCCATGAAGCAGGTCGCCGGCAACCTCCGTCTGGACCTCGCTTCCTATCAGGAGCTCGCTGGCTTTACGCAGTTCGGCTCCGACCTCGACGAGGCTACTCAGAAGCAGCTGACCCACGGTGCTCGCATGACCGAGCTCCTGAAGCAGCCGCGTTACAAGCCGTTTGAGGTTGGCGAGCAGATCGTTACGCTGTTCGCTGGCAACGAGGGCTTCCTGGATGACCTGGAGATCGCCGACGTGCTGCCTTTCCGTGCCGAGCTCATCGAGTACATGGACAATGGCTTTGGTTCGCTGCTCGACAAGGTTCGCGCCAAGAAGATCGATGATGACACCAAGGCTGAGCTCTTGCGCGTCATCGGCGACTTCAAGCAGCAGTTCATGGCCAAGCACCATTCGGATGTTTCTGGATCAGAGGAGAACTAAGCCCCATGGCCAACCTTCGCGACATTAAGAAGCGAATCTCCTCGGTTACCACGACCAAGCAGATCACGCGCACGATGGAGATGGTCTCTACGGCCAAGATTCGTCGTGCCCTCGATCGCTCCAAGCAGGCCGAGCCCTATAAGGAGGCGCTGACCGACGTCATGTTGACGGTCGCCGGCGACGCCTCCTGTTCGGGCACCGATCCCATGCTGCAGAAGCATGAGAGCGTCAAGCATGGCCTGATTGTCGTTATTGCCTCGGACCGCGGCCTTGCCGGCGGTTTCAATACGACGGTGGAGCGCACGGCCGAAAAGCTCGCCGCTTCTTGGGCGAACGACGGCATCGAATGCGAGATCATCGCGTGCGGGCGTAAGCCGGCCACGTATTTCCGTGACCGCGCAAACGTTGTCATGCACTTTGAGGGCAACTCCTCTGAGCCCGATTTCAATCAGGCCCGCATGATCTCCTCTCATATCTGCGATGCGTATCGTGCCGGTGAGCTTGACCGTGTCGAGCTTGTCTACCACCACGCCAAGAACCGCGTGGATCAGGAGCTTCGCGTCGAGCATCTGTTGCCGCTCGACCCCGAGATGATCGCTATGGCCCACGGTCCGCGTAAGAACGAGACCGACGCCCCTAAGCGCATCTCGTCTATGTTCGAGTTCGTGCCCTCTCCCGAGCATGTTCTCGGCAAGCTTGTGCCGTCTTATATCCTGACGGTCATCTACCAGGCCCTGATCGATTCGGCGGCTGCCGAGCAGGGTGCACGCCGCAAGGCCATGCACTCCGCGACGGAAAACGCCACCGCGATCATCTCGACCCTTACCCGCACGTATAGTCGCGTGCGCCAGGCTTCGATCACGACCGAGATTAACGAGATCGTCGGCGGAGCCTCAGCATTGGAGGAACAGTAATGGCTAATAACACCGTAAAGCTTGCGGTCGAGGAAGCCACCAAGAAGACGACTGCCGGTGATGGTCGCATCGTGCG
Organism: uncultured Collinsella sp.; assembly: GCA_902494605.1. GTDB lineage: Bacteria > Actinomycetota > Coriobacteriia > Coriobacteriales > Coriobacteriaceae > Collinsella. Next base: position 4,640 of record CABUUG010000004.1, on the reverse strand, counting down.
AATCATCGGCCCTGTCGTCGACGTCAAGTTTGACGGCGCGGTGCCCCCGATCTACAACGCGCTCACGGTCGAGGCCGAGACCCCGATCGGTCATCTGAGCACGATCCTCGAGGTCGAGAGCCAGCTTCCGGGCGGCGTCGTCCGCACGGTCGCCATGTCCTCGACCGACGGCCTGCAGCGCGGCCTCATCGCCACCGATACCGGTGAGCCCATGAAGATGCCCGTTGGTCCCAAGACGCTCGGCCGCATTTGGAACGTCATGGGCAAGCCCGTCGACGGCAAGCCCATGCCCGAGGTGGAGGAGTTCTACCCCATCCACCATGCAGCGCCCCGTTTCGACGAGCTCACCACCAAGACCGAGATCTTCGAGACCGGCATCAAGGCCGTCGACCTGCTCGAGCCCTACATCCGCGGCGGCAAGACAGGTCTGTTCGGCGGCGCCGGCGTCGGCAAGACCGTTCTGATCCAGGAGCTCATCAACAACCTCGCCCAGGAGCACGGCGGCACCTCGGTGTTCACCGGCGTCGGCGAGCGTACCCGCGAGGGCACCGACCTGTTCCTCGAGATGAGCGAGTCTGGCGTTATCGACAAGACCTGCTTGGTCTATGGTCAGATGAACGAGCCGCCCGGAGCGCGTCTGCGCATCGGTCTGGCCGGCCTTACCACCGCTGAGTACTTCCGCGATCGCGGCCAGGACGTTCTGCTGTTCATCGACAACATCTTCCGCTTCTCCCAGGCAGGTTCCGAGGTTTCCGCACTGCTGGGCCGTATGCCGTCCGCCGTTGGTTACCAGCCCACGCTGGCAACCGAGATGGGCGACCTCCAGGAGCGCATTACCTCGACCAAGACGGGCTCCATTACCTCCGTCCAGGCTGTCTACGTCCCCGCAGACGACCTGACCGACCCGGCGCCTGCCACGACGTTTACGCACCTCGACGCCACCACGGTTCTTTCGCGTAGCATTTCGTCGCTCGGCCTGTTCCCGGCTATCGACCCGCTCGCATCTTCCTCCGACGCTCTCGATCCCTCGATCGTCGGCGAGGAGCACTACCGTGTCGCCGTCAAGGTCCAGGAGCTCCTGCAGGAGTACTCCGACCTTCAGGACATCATCGCCATTCTGGGTATGGACGAGCTGTCCGAGGAGCAGCGCCTTACGGTCAACCGTGCCCGTAAGATTCAGCAGTTCCTCTCGCAGTCCTTCCACGTCGCCGAGAAGTTCACCGGCAACCCCGGTGTCTACGTCCGCGTCGAGGATACCGTCCGCTCTTTCGCCGAGATTGTCGACGGCAAGGCCGATGACCTGCCCGAGCAGGCTTTCCGCTATGCTTCCACGATTGAGGACGTGCGCGAGCGCGCCCGCAAGATGGGGGAGAAGTAGGTTATGCGTATCCGCATCGTGTGCCCCGTGAGCTGCGCCTATGAGGGCGACGCTGCGTTTGTGTCGATTCCGTCCACGGATGGCGAGTTTGGCGTTCTGCCTGCTCACTCCAGCGAGATCTGCACGATCGACCGCGGTTACGTTCGCGTTTCCGATAAGGCCATGGGCACTGTCGACCACACGTTTGCCGTGGCCGGCGGCTATGCCCAGGTTGCGGACGATGTCGTGACCGTTCTCGCCGAGCGCGCTTGCGATTTGGCGACCGTCGATGCCGACAAGCTTAAAGCTGATATTCAAGGTTTTGAAGAGAAGCTGGGTAATTTGTCGGAGGATGATGCACGCCGCGCCTACCTCTATAATGAAATCGCATGGTGTAAGCTCAAGCTTGCCCAATAGTCAAACGATTTAGCGTTCGACCATTTGCGAACACATCATGCCCGGGATGGCCCAGCCACCCCGGGCATGCTTTTTGAAAGGGTAGACCTTGGATATTATCCGCGTTGAGGGTGGCCACGCCATCGGAGGCTCCGTGCCCGTCTCGGGCGCCAAGAACTCCGCGCTCAAACTCATGGCGGCAACGCTTCTGGCGCCGGGCAAGACGACGCTGCAGAACGTGCCCGATATTTCCGATGTCCACGTGATGGGCAAGGTGCTCAAGGGCATGGGCGCTACGATCGATGTTCTCGACGAGCACACGCTCGAGATTGATACCTCTCAGGTCGATTCTTGGGAGGCCCCCTACGAGCTCGTTGCCAAGATGCGTGCTTCCACAGCCGTGATGGGACCCCTGCTGGGTCGCTTCCATCGCGCCAAGATCGCCATGCCGGGCGGCTGCAACCTGGGTGCTCGCAAGATCGATATGCACATTCTTGGTCTCGAGGCCCTGGGCGTTGAGTTCGATACCGCCCACGGTTACATCAACGCTAATGCGCCCCAAGGTCTGCGCGGTACCACCGTCACGCTCGAGTTCGCCAGTGTCGGTGCGACCGAGAACCTCATCATGGCCTCTGTGCGCGCGAAGGGTACCACGGTTATCGACAATGCCGCCCGCGAGCCCGAGATCGTCGATCTCGCCAACATGCTCAACGAGATGGGCGCTAAGATTGTCGGCGCCGGTACGCCTGTCGTGACCATCGAGGGCGTGGAAGAGCTGCATCCCGTTACCCATCGCGTAGTGGGCGACCGCATCGAGGCCGGCACCTTTATCGTCGCCGGTGCGTTGATGGCCGACGATCGCGGTGTCGATGTCACGGGCTTTTGCCCCATTCACTTGGGCATGGTGCTCAAGAAGATGGAGCTTATGGGCATCGATTGCGAGCGTACCGACGACGGCGTCCATGTGAGCCGTGCCGAGCGTATCAAGCCGGTCGACATCCAGACGCTTCCGTTCCCCGGCTTCCCGACGGACATGCAGGCGCAGATTATGGTGCTCTCCGCCCTTGCCGACGGCAGTTCCGTTATTACCGAAAACATCTTCGAGAATCGCTTTATGTTTGCCTCTGAGCTGGTGCGCATGGGTGCCGACATTCGTATCGAGAGCCATCATGCCATGATTCATGGCGTCAAGGGCTTCTCGGGTGCACAGGTTACCTCGCCCGATCTGCGTGGTGGAGCGGCCCTCGTCGTAGCGGGCTTGATTGCCGACGGGACGACCGAGGTTTCGGCCATCCATCACATCAAGCGTGGCTACGAGCAGTTTGTCGAAAAGCTGCAGGCGCTTGGCGCGCATGTCGAGCATGCTACCGTCCCCGATCCCGTCATCTACTAATACAGGTTGCCTATGTTTAATAAAAAGCCCCTCGCGGATACCACCGCCCGAAGACCCTCAACTGGTGCGCAGGCCAAGATCTACAGTCGCGATAACGTGGCTCGCTATTCCGAGCGCGCTCGTCAACGTCGTCGTAGCCACACGATTCGTCACGTCGCGCTCATTGTCGTGCTTGGTGTGCTGCTGAGTGCCACTACCGCTGCCGGCCTGTGGTTTGCCACCATTATGGGCAAGCTCGGCGATTCTAATGTCATTACCGACAATCTGCGTCGGGTTCTGGTTGACACCGATGAGGCAAAGGATCCGTTCTACGTGCTGCTTCTTGGCACCGACGGCCGTCCGGGCGAGGATACGTATCGTGCCGACTCGATTATCCTGGCACGCATCGACCCCACGCAAAAGCAGGCGACGCTCATTTCCGTTCCGCGCGACACCAAGGTCGAGTACAAGGGCGAGACCATGAAGATCAACGCCTGCCATACCGTTGGCGGCGCCGAGGCCATGGTCGAGGCGGTCAACGAGCTGTGCGGTGTTCAGATTTCCCACTATGCCGAGGTCAGCTTCGACGGTATGCAGGCGCTGATTGATTCGGTTGGCGGTATCGACATTAACGCAACCGATGATGTTGACGACCCCGAGCACCTGGATATTAAGATTACCGCTGGCCAGCAGCATATGGACGGTGCCACCGCCCTTACCTATGCCCGCTGCCGCTACACCTATGCCGACGGCGATTACACGCGCATGCGCCACCAGCGTCAGGTGCTTGGCGCCCTTGCCAACCAGATTCTCAATAACTTCGATGCCACGAAGATCTTTGGCCTGGTTAATTCGCTGTCCGATATGCTCGTAACCGATATGAGCGTTCAGGATATCGTGGCTACGGTCAATGCCATGCGCGGTATGGATGTCGACGGTATCTACTCGGCCAACCTGCCCTCGTACGCCGACGACAGCACCATGATCGACGGAGTGAGCTACGTCTTTGTCTACGAGGACGAGCTCAAGGAAATGATGGAGCGCGTCGATGCCGGCAAGGATCCCAAGGGTCCCAACACCATGGGTCTTTCCGACGGTTCCAGCTCTACGATCGGCGACCTGAACAACAACACGTCTGACGACTACGCAAACGGTACCGCAACCTCATCGGTCAGCTCTGACGATTCCGATGACTCAAGCGATTCGAGCGATTCGGACTACTACGAAGAGCCCACCGGCGACGGCAACGGCTACGAGGCCAACTACTAGAGTTACGCGGGCTTACCAGCCCGCGTAACGGCTCGACGCTGCGCGCCGCCCAGAGCGACAATTTGTCATTCAAAAGGCAGGGCATGACCAGAAGGTCAATGCCCTGCCTTTTTCATGCCAACTTGTTCGGCTTATAGGACAAAATGTGTGTCCACGTTGGGGGCATCGGCGCAGGTCGATGCCCCTTTTTCAGCCGTTTAAATTCCGTGCCCGCTTTTAACCGCTCGGACAGAATGTGTGTCCGGT
>CABUUG010000003.1 GCA_902494605.1 uncultured Collinsella sp. | reverse complement strand
CGCGGGGTTTGGTCGATCGCGAGTTCCGCACGAGCCGGAGAGCACTTAATGTGCTCTCCGTGCGAGCAGGACTGTCCGAGCAGGCGACCAAACCCCGCGCCCCGTCCCGGCGAGCGCTTGGGGACCGGTGACCTACAGGTGGCTGATAATCAGTTCCATCTTGCCTTCGAGGTCGATGGAGCTGACGGTGCTCGGGGCCAGCAGGTGGCTTCCCTTGTGGACGGGGTCGCCGCAGACGGTGCCTTCGCCGTCGATGACTGACAGGCACATGAAGGGCCAGCGCTGGTCGAGGGTCTTGCTGTTGTTAACGCGTACGCGATCGACGGTGTAGCAGGGGCAAGACTCGAGCTCGGTCACGCCGTCCACCTCGGGCGCGGTCACCGTGCCGTCGGTCGGAGCCTGAGCATCAAAGTTTATGCAGTCGAGGCTCTGCTCAATGTGCAGGGGACGCAGTTTGCCGTCGGTGCCGGGGCGGTCGTAATCGTACAGGCGATACGTCACGTCGCACGACTGCTGCGTTTCCAAAATGAGCGTGCCGGCCTTGATGGCGTGAACGGTACCGGAATCAATCTGGAAAAAGTCTCCCTTGTGAATCGGCAGCACGTTGAGCATCTCGTCCCAACGGCCTTCCTCGATCATCCGCGCGGCCTCGGCGCGGTCGTGCGCACGCTGGCCGACGATGATCGTGGCGCCGGGCTCGCAGTCCAGTACATACCAGCACTCGGTTTTGCCTAGGCTGCCGTTCTCGTGCTCGGCGGCGTACTCGTCGTTGGGGTGAATCTGGATCGAAAGGTCGTCCTTGGCGTCCAGAATCTTAATGAGCAGCGGGAACTCCTTGCCCTCGCAATTGCCAAAGAGCTCGCGGTGCTCGGTCCACAGCCATGACAGCGTGTGACCGGCGTACGGGCCCTCCGCAATCTGGCAGTCGCCGTTGGGATGGGCCGAGATGGCCCAGCACTCACCGATGGGACCCTCGGGAATGTCGTAGCCAAACACGGTTTCGAGCTGGCGCCCGCCCCAGATCTTCTCGTGGAAGATCGGCGTGAGTTTAATCAAATCGGACATGTGCATACTCCCATAAGGTTGTGCGGGTGCCGCGTAAGACGGCTCAAAACGAGCACCCACCGGATTACAAAAACCTATGCCAACGTTACGTTGTGCAACTCAAAGCGGTCGCCAACGTTGCGCGAGACCGAATACTCAAAGGCGGCGCCGCTGTCCAAAAAGCCAATCTGGGTGAGTTCGAGCAGGGGAGAGCCAGGTTTGGTATCCAGACGCTCGGCTTCTTCCTCGGTTGCTGCCACGGCGCGAATGGTACGGTGGAAGCTCGAAATCTTCAGCCCACATTGCTCGCGGATGAAGCGGTAGACCGATCCGTACAGGTCCTTCTTTTTAAGGCCTGGAATCAGCTCGAGGGGCATGTAGGTGTACTCGATAACGATGGGCTTCTCATCGGCCTGACGCACGCGCACGACGTGATAGGCAAAGTCATCCTCGGCAATTCCCAGCTGGGCTGCGATGTCCGCTGGTGGATTAACGATCGAGAAATCGTAGACCACCGAGGTCACCTTCTCCCCGCGGTGCTCAGATGAAAAGCCCTGGGCACGGTCGTTTTTGCCCTGGAAAAACGCCTGGCCGGGAAGTCCCGCCGTGTCCTTAACGTAGGTACCCGATCCGCGTCGGCTGGTAATAAGACCTTCCTCGGTGATTTGTTCAATAGCTCGTTTGACGGTGATTTTTGAAACGCTATAGAGCTCGCAGAACTCAACGACGGTGGGAAGCTTGTCGCCCGGTTTAAGAGCGCCATCCTCAATACTTCGACGAATATCTGCAGCTATCGCCTCGTATTTGGGAATCATGGAACCTCCTTTCCAACTTGATTGAGAATAAAAGAAAGTATAGTCAACACCTAAGTATCTCTATTGAGTTATTGAAAAGTTCGAGAAAGATAAAATTAAAAGTCGCCCCGCTTGTAAAATTAGAGCGTTTTAAATGATAAACATCTGAGTAGTGTCGTGTTGAGAAATGATCGGTCCGAGGACGGGGCCGAACCGATATAACACCCAGCGAACCGAATCTCGTACTCTGCGCTTCCCCAGATAAAACCTGCCAAAACAAACCTGTCCTTTTTGGTAGGTTTTTGCCTTGGGAGCGGTACCATACAGGCAATGTTTAAACGAGAAAGGCGGGCTCCCATGGAACCTAAGCAGTATTACATCGGCATCGACGTCGGCGGCACCTCGGTCAAGGAGGGTCTGTTCGATGAGGACGGAAACCTGCTTGCCAAGGCCAGCGTGCCCACGCCTCCCATCGTTGACGCTGCGGGCTTTGCCGCGGTGACCGAGGCTATCGACCAGGTGGTCGCCAAGGCCCAGATTCCGCGTGCCTTTGTGTCGGGCATTGGCCTGGCCGTTCCGTGCCCCATTCCGGCATCGGGCGATGCCAAGGTCAAGGCGAACATCGCCATCAACCTGCCCGAGCTCAAGATCGCCATCCAGGAGCACTGCCCCGACGCGGTCGTTAAGTACGAGAACGACGCCAACGCTGCTGCTATGGGCGAGGCCTGGCTCGGCTCTGCCAAGGGCGTACAGAACGTGGTGATGGTCACCATTGGTACCGGCGTGGGCGGCGGCGTTATCGTTAACGGCGACGTGGTATCGGGCGTTGTGGGTGCTGGCGGCGAGATTGGCCACATGTGCCTGAACCCGGCCGAGGAGCGCACCTGCGGCTGCGGCGGCCATGGCCACCTGGAGCAGTATTCCAGTGCCACCGGCGTGGTGAGCAACTACCTTGCCGAGTGCAAGAAGGCGGGCGTCGACCCCATCGAGCTCACCGGTCCCTCCGATTCCTAGGACGTGTTCCAGGCTTGTCGCGAGGGCGACAAGCTCGCGCTGGCCGCGGCCGATACCATGGCCGACTATCTCGGCCGCGCACTGGCGCTTATTGCCAACGTGGTTGATCCCGAGATGTTCCTCATCGGCGGCGGCGCCTCCGCCTCGGCCGATGTCTACCTCGACAAGGTTCGCGAGCACTTTAAGCAGTACGCGCTTTCCGCCTCGCGCGAGACGCCCATTAAGGTCGCTTCGCTCGGAAACGACGCCGGCATCATCGGTGCCGCCTACGTAGCCCTGCGCGCTGCCGGTAAATAGCTGGTGCAAGGGGGACAGGTTACATTGCACCAACATGGTGCAAAAGGGACAGTCTTGGCCCCCGTGCCTGCGCCCCAAAATATGCCGTGGCCCTTCCGTCTGCGAAGGCTCGGCATCGGCGTGCTACCATAGCTACGTCCAAGTACACATATCAAGTGGAGGATATCCATGGCAAACGTTCTTGTCTTTGGTCACCAGAACCCCGATAACGACGCCATCATGAGCGCCGTCGTCCTGTCCCAGCTGCTCAACCAGGTTGAGTATGCCGGCAACACCTACGAGGCTTGCGCTCTGGGCCAGCTTCCGGCCGAGTCCGCCAAGCTGCTCGCCGACGCTGGCATTGCCGAGCCCCGCGTGATTGATTCCGTCGAGGCCGGTCAGCTCGTCGTCCTCACCGACCACAACGAGTCTGCCCAGTCCGTCGCCGGCCTTAAGGACGCCACGGTCTTTGGCGTTGTCGATCATCACCGCATCGGCGACTTCGAGACCGCCGGTCCGCTGCACTACATCTGCCTGCCCTGGGGCTCCAGCTGCACCATCGTCACCAAGCTCGCCGGCGTGCTCGGCGTTGAGCTTTCCGACGTCCAGGCCAAGCTGCTGCTCTCGGCCATGATGACGGACACGCTCATGCTCAAGAGCCCCACCACCACCGATGTCGACCGCGCCGTCGCCGCCAAGCTCGGCGAGCAGGTGGGCGTCGATCCGGTCAAGTTTGGCATGGAGGTCTTCCTCACCCGTCCGTCCGGCTCCTTCACCGCTGCCGAGATGGTCGGCAATGACATCAAGATGTTCGAGCCCGCCGGCAAGAAACTGCTCATTGGCCAGTACGAGACCGTCGACAAGAGCCGTGCACTCGGCATGATCGACGAGATCCGCGAGGCCATGCGCGCCTACGCCGCCGAGAAGGGTGCCGACGGCATCGTCCTGTGCATCACCGACATCATGGAGGAGGGCTCGCAGGTCCTGCTCGAGGGCGAGACCGAGGCCGCTCAGAAGGGCCTGGGTATCGCTGACGAGCACGACGGCGTCTGGATGCCGGGCGTCCTCTCCCGTAAGAAGCAGGTCGCTGCCCCCATCATGGCCGCCTGCTAGGTTTAGTCGACCAAACGCCACGACCGGATCGCGGAAGCCCCGTGCTCCGGTCGTTTTTTGTGCACGGCGCCGCGTCGTCTCTTGGATAGGCGTGCCCGTGCCGTTGAGCAAATAATGTTCAACCTGTGGTTCCGCTTTTCGGCCACGCTTGCGCGCTTGTCGTGCAGGGTAGGCTAGATGCAAGCGTAATACGTTAGAGCGCGGCGCCGCCACTTGGGCGGGCCGTGCTTTTTTAAGACGGGAGCTTTCCCGTGAAAGGAGCCGCCCATGGCAGCACCCGAGCAGCTGTTCAACGTCCGTGAGCGCAAGCGTTTTGAGCGCCATGACATTTGGGAGCGCATCGCCGAGAACGGCACGATTTCCGCCGCCGTCATGGTCTTCGCCGCCATCGCCGCCGTCATTTGCGCCAATACCGATGCCTACGAGGCCATCCATCACTTTTTGGAGACCCCGCTGTATGTGGGTCTGGGCAACCTTACGGCCGGTCTCACCGTTGAGCTATTCGTCAACGACTTCCTCATGGCGATTTTCTTTTTGTTGGTGGGCATTGAGCTTAAGTACGAGATGACAGTTGGCGAGCTCAAAAACCCGCGCCAGGCCATGCTTCCCATGCTGGCGGCCGTGGGCGGCGTCGTCGTTCCCGCCTGCATCTATTTGATCTTTAACCATGCCGGCGCGCACAACGGCTGGGCCATTCCCATGGCAACCGATATTGCCTTTGCGCTGGGCGTGCTGTCGCTTTTGGGTAATCGCGTGCCCAACGGCGTGCGTGTGTTCTTCTCGACGCTCGCCATCGCCGACGACCTCATTTCCATCGCCGCCATCGCCATCTTCTACGGTCAGAGCCCCAATCCGTTTTGGTTGGGCGCCGCCGCGCTTGTGACCTGCGCGCTCGTGTGGCTCAACAAGACGCAGCATTACCGCCTTGCCCCGTACTCGGTGCTGGGCCTGCTGCTGTGGTTCTGCATGTTCAAGAGCGGCGTGCATGCTACGCTCGCCGGCGTCATCTTGGCCTTTACCATCCCGGCCAAGTGCGGCGTCAAGCTCGATAGCCTCACCGATTGGTTGGGCGAGTGCCTGCCGCTGCTCGACGACCGCTATGACGACGAGGCACACATCCTGGGCCAGCATGACTTTACCGTCTCGACCACCAAGGTCGAGCGCGTCATGCACCGCGTGACCCCGCCGCTCATCCGCATGGAGCGTCTGATCTCCACGCCGGTCAACTTTGTGATTCTGCCGATCTTTGCGTTCGTGAACGCACAGGTTCGCCTGGTGGGCGTGGACATGAGCACGCTGCTCACCGACCCGGTGACGCTCGGCGTGTACTTTGGCATGCTGCTGGGCAAGCCGATCGGCATCTTTGGCATGACGTTCGCCTTGGTCAAGCTCAAGGCCTGCGAGCTGCCGCACAACGTCAACTGGCACATGATTGCCGGTGTGGGCATTCTGGGCGGCATCGGCTTTACGATGTCGATCCTCATCAGCGGCCTTGCCTTCCCGACGGCCCAGTTTGAGGTTCTGGCCGCCAAGGCCGCCATCCTTGCCGGTTCGGTCACCGCTGCCGTGCTTGGCATGATCTACATGAGTGTGATCTGCAAGCACCCCGCGCCCAAGAACGAGTAAGAGCACATACAAGTTTGAAAACGCCGCCTGTGAACACCATCACAGGCGGCGTTTTAGTCATTCGGGACGTTCTTAAATGACTAGGTTTATTCCACGGTGCCGTAGATGGCGCCCCAGCCGTGGGCGGCCAAGGCGGAGTTGAGCTGGTCGCAAAGTGACTGGCGGTCGTAATAGCCGGGCGGTAGCAGGTTCACGATTTCCATGAGATCGGGCGCCAGGTCCAAGATTTCGGCCTGTACGATCAGATCCAGGCGGTCGATGGCGTGGCGGTCGTAAAACAGTCCGTCGACCAGGCGCTGCAGGTCGCCGAATTCCTCGGCCTGGAACGATCCGTACTCCATAGTGCCTCCTTGGGCGCTTCACGCCGGCATGCGCGGCGATTCGTAATTCATTGCGATGGACTTAATCTATCACGGCTTCATAACGTTGCGACGGTGGCGGTCTATACTTAGAAGAATTGCAACGTACCGCTTCGTGAAAGGTCGCACCCATGCAGACGATCTACCAGAAGATGGAAACCACCGAACTCGATGCCGCCATCGAGGCGCTCAAGGCCGAGGTCGCCGAGGTCAAGGCCAAGGGCCTGGCGCTCGACATGGCCCGCGGCAAGCCGTCGCCCTCCCAGGTGGACATCTCTCGACCCATGCTCGATATCCTCAATGCCGATGCCGATCTGCACGACGGCAACGTCGACTGCTCCAATTACGGCTGTTTTGAGGGTATTCCTTCGGCACGCAAGTTGGCAGGGGAGTTCCTGGGCTGCCCCGCCGAGCAGACGCTCGTGCTGGGTTCGTCGAGCCTTTTGATCGAGCACGATATCGCCGGCATGTTCTGGCGCTGTGGCTCGTGCGGCAGCGAGCCCTGGGACGCCTACGAGGCCGCGCACGACGGCAAGAAGGTCAAGTTCCTGTGCCCCGTTCCCGGCTACGATCGCCACTTTGGCATTACCGCCGACTTGGGTATCGAGAACGTCCCCGTCGCGATGACCGACAACGGCCCCGATATGGACGAGATCGAGCGTCTCGTTGCCGCTGACGACTCCATTAAGGGTATCTGGTGCGTGCCCAAGTATTCCAACCCAACGGGCATCACCTTTAGCGAGGACACCGTGCGCCGCCTGGTCGAGATGCCCACGGCCGCGCCCGATTTCCGCATCTTCTGGGATAACGCCTACTGCGTGCACGACCTGTACGACGAGACCGACGAGCTCGCCAACATCTTCGATCTTGCTCGCGCGGCGGGTACCGAGGACCGCGTGGTGGCCTTTGCCTCGACGTCCAAGATCACCTTCCCGGGCGCCGGCATCGGCTTTATCGGTGCGAGCCCCGCGGTCATCGCCGAGTTCTCCAAGCGCCTGAAGGCCGGCCTTATCAGCGCCGACAAGCTCAACCAGCTGCGCCACGTGCGTTTCCTTCCCACCATCGAGGCGGTCAAGGAGCACATGAAAAAGCACGCCGAGTTCCTGCGTCCGCGCTTTGAGGCCGTCGAGCGCAAGCTCACCGAGGGCTTGGGCGATACGGGCTGTGCCACCTGGACGCACCCCCGCGGCGGTTACTTTGTAAGCTTCGATGGCCCCGAGGGCTCGGCCCAGAAGGTCGCCGCGCTTTGCGCCGATCTGGGCGTCAAGCTCACGCCGGCCGGTGCTACCTGGCCCTATGGCAAGGACCCGCGCGACACCAACATCCGCATCGCGCCGAGCTATCCCACGGTCGAGGACCTGGAGGCCGCGCTCGATGTGCTGGTGCTGGCCGTCAAGCTTGTCGCTGCCGAGCTTGCGCGTGCCGAGCGCGCCTAACGCGCGGCCTCCCGTACTATCCGCACTTTCGATACGTAAAGGAGCGTATACATGGATTTGGGTATTTCCACCAACCCCACGCCAGAGCTCTACACCATTAAGGTAACCGGCGAGATCGATATCTCTAACGCCGATAGCCTGCGCAATGCCATCGACCTGGCGCTCGAGCAGCCCACCGAGGCCGTTGAGCTCGATTTTGCCCAGGTGAGCTACATCGATTCGACGGGCATTGGCGTGCTCGTGGGCGCCGCGCACCACGCGGTCGACCACGGCAAGCGCTTTAGCTGCACCAATGTGCAGCCCCCGGTGATGCGCGTGGTTCAGCTGCTGGGTGTCGACCAGGAGATTTCGATCACCGCTGCATAATCTTTGCCCCCAAAAGGGCGTGCCGTTTGGCATATGTTTGTGATGCGCTCGGACGTTTTGGCGTCCGGGCGCTATACTTGACCGAATGAATAGACGAGTTCCGGCCGAATGGCGCGGTGCGGGCTCGACTCACATCGAGCCTTGGAGGTATGTGTGTTTGGTATTGGAGAGGGTGAGCTCGCGATCATCGTGGTCTTCGGCTTTTTGCTGTTTGGCCCGGATAAGCTCCCACAGATGGGCCGCACGATCGGCCGTGCCATTCGTCAGTTCCGCGAGACGCAGGAAAAGATGACGGCCGTTGTTCAGTCCGAGATCATCGACCCGGTGAGCGAGGCCGCGTCGGCCCCGGTCAAGCCCAAGAAGGCTGCCGTCGATGACGATTCCGATGCAGACGAGGATGCCGTCGAGACGGCTGCGCCCGCAAAGAAGGAGACCTTTGCCGAGCGCCGTGCCCGCCTTGCCGCCGAGAGGGCCGCGAGCGAGGCTGCCGCCGAGGGCGAGGGTGCTGCTGAGGAGTCCGAGGCCGAGGGCGCCGAGCCTGCCGCTGCCGCCGAGCCTGTCGTCGAGCCCGAGCCTGCTGCAGAGCCAGAGTCCGAGCCCGAGCCGGCAGAGCCCACGACGGCCGACCTCTATGCCCGTCGTCCCCGCAAGCGCAAGGCCGTCGTCGACCAGCTCGCTCGCGAGCTCGAGGCCGAGGACGGCGCCGCTGCCGCCGACGCCCCGAAGGGAGGCGATGAGTAATGCCTATCGGACCTGCGCGAATGCCGCTCTTCGATCACCTGGGAGAGCTCCGTCGCCGTCTGACCATCGTGGTCGTATCGGTGTTTGCCGCCGCCATCGTGCTGTATTTCGCCACGCCCGTGGTGCTCGACATCCTGGAAGACCCCATCCGCTCCTTTGTGCCGGAAGGTAAGTTCTACATCACCACCACGCTCGGCGGCTTTGGCCTGCGCTTCTCGCTGGCCATCAAGATGGCTGTGGTCATGTGTACGCCCATGATCATCTGGCAGATCTTGGCGTTTTTCCTGCCGGCGCTTCGCCCCAACGAGCGCAAGTGGGTCGTGCCCACGGTGCTCGCCTCGACGGTGCTGTTCTTCCTGGGCGCCATTTTCTGCTACTTCATCATCATTCCCGCGGGCTTTGAGTGGCTCATCGGCGAGACCTCTGCCGTCGCCACGGCGCTGCCCGACCTGGAGAACTACGTCAACATGGAGCTGCTCTTTATGATCGGCTTTGGTGTGGCGTTTGAGCTGCCGCTCATCATCTTCTACCTGTCCGTCTTCCATATCGTGTCCTACGCGGCCTTCCGCGGTGCCTGGCGTTACGTATACGTAGGCCTGCTTGTGGGGTCGGCTGTGATTACGCCCGACGGCTCACCCGTTACGCTGGGCCTCATGTACGGCGCCCTGCTCTCGCTCTACGAGATTTCGCTTGCCATCGCCCGAGTGGTCATTACCGCGCGCGAGGGCAAGGAGGGCTTGTTTGTGAGTCGTCTGGACCTGTTCTCGGACGATGAGGACGACGAGGAGTAAATCGGTATGCACGAGGTTGGCATTGTCAACGGCATACTCGATACAGTGATTCGCGCGGCGCGTGGGGCGGGGGCCTCGCGCGCCGTTTTGGTGACGCTGCGTATCGGGGATATGACCGAAGTTGTGCGCGAGGCGCTCGACTTTGCGTGGGAGACGTTTCGCGACGAGGATCCGTTCACGCAAGGCTGCGAGCTTGCCGTGGAGGAAGTCCATCCACAAAGCGAGTGTCTGGACTGCGGCGAGGTTTTCGAGCATGATCGCTTTCACTGTCGCTGCCCTCACTGCGGCGGCGCCAACGTGCGCCTGCTGCACGGCCGCGAGCTCGACATCGCAAGTATCGAAATCGAAACCCCCGACGATTAGCCCGCCAGCCATCTGGTGACGGGGTATAAAGGGGCAAAAGTAAGGAGCGCTGAGTATGGCTGAGAAAACGATTGATATCGCGTCGCCGATTCTGTCGCGCAACGAGCGCCTGGCAGATCAGCTGCGTCAGCGATTTAAAGAGACAAACACCTATGTGATTAATGTGCTGTCGAGCCCCGGCTCGGGCAAGACCACCACGATTCTGGGCACCAACGAACGCCTGCGCGACAAGGCCGGCCTGCACTGCGCCGTCATCGAGGGCGACATCGCCTCGGACGTCGACGCCATCACCATGAAGGAAGCCGGCATGCCCGCCATCCAGATTAACACGGGCGGCCTGTGCCACCTCGAGGGCAACATGATCATGGAGGCTGTTGACGCGTTCGACCAGGCCGTCGGTCTGGAGAACATCGACGTCATCTTTATCGAAAACGTGGGCAACCTGGTCTGTCCGGTCGACTTTGACCTGGGCGAGAACCTGTCCATCATGATCCTCTCGGTGCCCGAGGGCGACGACAAGCCCATCAAGTACCCGGGCATCTTCCAACACGCCGGCGCGCAGCTGCTCAACAAGGTCGACGTGGCTCCGGCTTTCGATTTTGACATGGATAGGTATACTAAGACACTCGATGACCTCAATCCGCAGGCGCCGCGGTTTGCCGTGAGCGCGCGCAAGGGCGAGGGCATGGATGCCTGGTGCGATTGGCTCATCGGGCAGATTGAGCAAGCAAGGGCGTAAGTCGGCCGCCATACGGGCGGGCGTAGCCGCAGAGATACGAGATAGGAGCCTCTTTTGAAGCTCATCATCGCCGAGAAAAACGACGCCGCGCGTCAGATCGCCGAGCGGCTGTCCACGGGTAAGCCCAAAAAGGACAAGGTGTACAACACCGTCATCTACCGTTTTGAGTGGAAGGGCGAGGAGTGCGTGACGATCGGTCTTGCCGGTCACATCCTTGCACCCGATTTTTGCGACAGCGTGCTGTTCGATAAAAAGCTGGGTTGGTATTCGGTCACCGAGGACGGTGAGATGTTGCCGGCCGACATGCCCGATGGCCTGGCTCGTCCGCCCTACGACACCAAGCGTAAGCCGTTCCTTGCCGACGGTATCTCCATCAAGGGCTGGAAGCTCGAGAGCCTGCCTTACCTC
Source organism: uncultured Collinsella sp. (assembly GCA_902494605.1). GTDB lineage: Bacteria > Actinomycetota > Coriobacteriia > Coriobacteriales > Coriobacteriaceae > Collinsella. The sequence goes on along the minus strand of CABUUG010000003.1, from coordinate 31,881 downwards.
ACCTGGGCACCCGTCATTAAGCTGCCGGCCGAGAAGGAGCTCATTCGTTCGCTCAAGAACCTCGCTAAAAAGTCCGACAGCGTCATTATCGCCACGGACTTCGACCGCGAGGGCGAGCTGATCGGCTCGGACGCTCTCAACAAGGTGCGCGAGGTTGCGCCGGACTTGCCGGTTGCCCGCGCCCAATACTCTTCGTTTACCAAGGCCGAGATCACGCACGCCTTCGATAATCTCGTCTCGCTCGACCAGAATCTGGCCGACGCCGGCGAGAGCCGCCAACACATCGACCTCATCTGGGGCGCGGTGCTCACGCGTTACCTGACGCTCGCCAAGTTTGGCGGCTTTGGTAACGTGCGCTCCGCCGGCCGCGTGCAGACGCCGACGCTCGCCCTGGTGGTCGAGCGCGAGCGCGAGCGCATGGCGTTTGTGCCCGAGGACTATTGGCAGATTCGCGGCATGGGTGCCGCGCAGGGCGCTGCCGAGGACGACCGCTTTAAGATCGCGCACAAGACGGCGCGTTTTACCGACAAGGATGCTGCCGAGACGGCGTACGGCCATGTCGACGGCGTTACGACGGCAACCGTCGCCGCGGTGACCAAACGCTCGCGCAAGCAGCAGCCGCCCACGCCGTTTGCGACCACCTCGCTGCAGGCTGCCGCCGCGGCCGAGGGCATCTCGCCTGCGCGTACGATGCGCATCGCCGAGTCCCTCTACATGGCCGGTCTCATCAGCTACCCGCGTGTCGACAATACCGTGTACCCTGCGACGCTCGATCTGGGCGCCGTGGTGAGCGACCTGGCAAAGATCAACCCGGCGCTGGCGCCCGTGTGCAAAAAGGTGCTTGCCGGTCCTATGAAGCCCACGCGCGGCAAGGTCGAGACCACCGACCACCCGCCTATCTATCCCACGGGCGAGGGCGACCCATCCACGCTCGACGGCGGCCAGCGCAAGCTCTACGACCTCATCGCCCGTCGCTTCCTGGCAACGCTTATGGGTCCCGCGACCATCGAGAACACCAAGCTCGAGCTCGACGTCAACGGCGAGCCGTTCGTGGCCTCGGGCGACGTGCTCGTGACCCCTGGCTTCCGCGAGGCCTATCCGTACGGCCTTAAGCGCGACGAGCAGATGCCGCCGCTGGAGCAGGGCGATACGGTCGACGTGTTCGACATTAAGCTCGAGGCCAAGCAGACCGAGCCGCCCGCGCGCTATAGCCAGGGCAAGCTCGTTCAGGAGATGGAAAAGCGCGGCCTGGGTACCAAGTCCACGCGCGCGAGCATCATCGAGCGTCTGTACGCCGTGCGCTATCTCAAAAATGATCCCGTTGAGCCGAGCCAGCTAGGCATCGCCATCATCGACGCGCTGACGCAGTTTGCCCCGCGCATCACGAGCCCCGATATGACCAGCGAGCTCGATGGCGATATGACCCGTGTGGAGCGCGGCGAGGATACCGAAGAGCATGTCGTGACGCACTCGCGCGCGCTGCTGGCTGGCGTGCTCGACGAGCTGCTCAAGCACACACAGGAGCTGGGCGACGCCATCAGCGACGCCGTCACGGCCGATGCGCGCGTGGGCGCCTGCCCCAAGTGCGGCAAGGACCTGGTTATGAAGACGAGCGCCAAGACCCGCGGCAGCTTTATCGGCTGCATGGGCTGGCCCGACTGCGACGTGACCTATCCGGTGCCGAGCGGCGTCAAGGTCAGCCCGCTCGAGGGCGAGGCGGCCGTATGCCCCGAGTGCGGCGCGCCGCGCATTAAGTGCCAGCCGTTCCGCCAGAAGGCCTTCGAGATTTGCGTGAACCCCATGTGCCCCACCAACTACGAGCCCGACCTTAAGGTGGGTGAGTGCAAGGTGTGCGCCGAGGCAGGACGCCATGGCGACCTGATCGCGCACAAGAGCGAAAAGAGCGGCAAGCGCTTTATCCGCTGCACCAACTACGATGACTGCGGCGTGAGCTATCCGCTGCCGGCGCGCGGCAAGCTCGAGGCGACGGGCGAGACCTGCCCCGAGTGCGGCGCCCCCATCGTGGTGGTCAACACGGCGCGCGGTCCGTGGCGTATCTGCGTCAACATGGACTGCCCGACCAAGGAGAAGAAGCCCGCCCGTGGCCGCAAGACTGCGACCAAGGCGAGCACGGCGAAGAAGACCACGGCGACAAAGAAAACTGCTGCCAAGAAGACGACCGCCAGGAAGACTGCCGCGAAAAAGACTACCACCAAGAAGGCCGCCGATAAGTAACGGCGCAGCCGAAACATTGACTAAGACAAAAACGAGCGAGGGCCCCATGATCCTCGCTCGTTTTTGTCTTAGTCATTGGGGGCGTTCTTTAATGACTAGTCGTTTAAGAACGTCGCATGCGACTAGTTCACCTCGACGGGCTTGGCGCCGGGATAGCGGTCCTCAAAGTCCTGACGGTACTTGTTGCTGTTGGTTCCCGGCTCGTTGTCGCCTGCCAGCGGCGCCACGATTTCGTCCTTATGGTCCGCGGGCTTTGCGTACTTTAGGCTGATCTCCCAGGCATCGCAGATCGCATCGATGCGGTTGTCCAGGTCGTCATACAGGGCAACGATGTCTTTCCAAGAGCTGTAGTTCTTGGAGCTCATGGGGACGTCCAGGTCCTCGACAATATCGTAATACTGCTCGATGGTGTCCTCCGTGCGCTCGGCGACGTCGGCGAGATTTTGACGGGTGGTACGGTCCTCTTCCAGATAACCGCCATTGAACGCCTCTGCGCAGGCACGGACCTGGTTATCGAGATCTTCGAGCAGGTCGTAGTATTCGCTCAGGCGACGGTAGAGGTTTTGCTCGGAGAGGGTTGCCTGGCTGCCATCCTCGTCGTCATCGTCGAAAAGGCTATTGGGGTCGCCGAGAGACTTAAGGTCGTCGGAGTCGACATCATGGTGCAGCTTGGTAACCTCGGCAGTCGTCTGCGTGGCGGAGTTGTCGAACGGCTTGATCACAAAGAAGATGACCAAGGCGATGATGATTGCCAGCAGCACAACGATAACGGCGACAAGCGCCCTGGTAGCGCTCTTTTTTGCGGCGGGGGCCTGCGGTGAACCAGACGCGTATGTAGGCGCCGGCTGCTGTTGGGGCGAGCCGCTCGCGACGGGTATGCGCTGCGTGGTCTCGACGGCCGCGGGGCCTGCGGCGGGGTCGGGGCGGTAGGCGAGGGGGTCGTCCGCCTTGGCTTGCGGCGTATCAAGGGAAGCGGTCTGCTCAAAAGCAGGCTGGCTATCGCTCGCGGCTGTTTGCTCAACGGGTGCACCGCACGAGGTGCAGAACTTGGCATTATCTGCAAGAAGCTTGCCGCACGAGGCGCAGTACCGAGACATTGCCACTCCTTTCGCCACATTTCAATGCAATACGACGATTATACCCAGCATCCCAAATTCCCCTTCATAAGTTGCGGTGAAATAGGGACTGTTCGGCGGTCTTAGAGCTTCAATCAGTCCCTATTTCACCGCAACTTTGGAAAGGCACCTTTAGCCATTGGGGACGCGCCGAGCACTGGGGTATCATGGCTTGGTTGATATATCTGCATTTACGCGCCTTGTAGGAAGGGACTGCGCCCATGGCTTTTGAGCCCGCTCAACATAGCTTTATCACGCTCGAGGGCGTCGATGGCGCCGGCAAGTCCACGCAGGCGCGCCTGCTTGCCCGCGCACTCGAACTCGCTGGCTACCAGGTTGTGAGCCTGCGCGAGCCGGGCGGTACCGCCATCAGCGAAAAGATCCGTGCTCTGCTGCTCGACCCCGCCAACACGGCGATGGGTGACACCTGCGAGCTGCTGCTCTACGAGGCGGCGCGTGCCCAGCTGGTACACGAGGTCATCGCCCCCGCCCTTGCGGCCGGCAAGGTGGTCCTGTGCGACCGTTTCTACGATTCCACGACCTGCTATCAGGCGTTTGCCGATGGTCTCGACCGTCAAATGGTACGCGATGCCAACAACCTGGCTGTCGCCGGTACGCATCCGGCGCTCACGCTCGTCTACCACATCACGCCCGAGCAGGCGGCGCTACGCATGGCAGCCCGTGGCGCGGCAGATCGCATGGAGGCAAAAGGCATGACCTTCCAAGAGCGCGTCTACCAGGGATTTTGCGCCATTGCCGCCGAGGAACCAAACCGCGTAAAGCTCATCGACGCGACCGCGACCGTCGAGGAAGTCTTTGAGAAGACGGTCGAGCAGATTCGCGCGTACGGTCTCGACATTCCGCAAGATGCCGTCGCCGCCGCGCTTGCCAAGGAGGCCGAGTAACATGGACCCCGCTCAGGCAAGCCTGCTGGCCAAGCTCGACACCCAAGAGCGCGTGCGCGACTTTTTGACCAATGCCGTCGCCAGCGGTCGCGCATCGCACGCCTACCTGTTTTTGGGCGCGCCCGGCGCGGGCAAGCTCGACGCTGCGTGGGCGCTCGCCCAAGCCTTCCTGTGCGAGCAGGATGGCTGCGGCTCATGCGATAGCTGCGTGCGCGTCGCCCGCCATACGCACCCCGACGTGCACTATTACACGCCCGAGAGTGCCACTGGCTACCTCATCGCCCAGACCCGCGAGCTGCTCGATGACGTGCCTCTGGCGCCCATCCGTGCCAAGGCCAAGGTCTACATCATCGACCGTGCCGAGCAGCTGCGTGCCAACACCGCCAACGCACTGCTCAAAACGCTCGAGGAGCCGCCCGAGGGTGTCATGTTCATCCTGTTGGGCACCTCCGCCGACGTGATGCTGCCCACTATCGTGAGTCGTTGCCAGTGCGTGCCGTTTCGGCTGGTGTCGCCCGCCGTGGCCGCGCAGGCCGTGAGTCGCGCCACCGGTCAGGACCCTGCGCGTTGCCGCATGGCCGTCGCCGTAGCGGGAAGCCCCACGCGTGGCATCGAGTTCCTCAAGAGCGCTGAGCGCCAGGATGCCCGCCGTCAGATGGTTCGCGCCATCGATTCGCTTATCGCCGCCGACGAGGCCGACGTGCTCAGCCGTGCCAAGTCGCTCATCGTCGCCGTTAAGGCGCCGCTCGCCGAGGTCAAGTCCACGCAGGAAAAGGTGCTCGAGCAAAACGCCGACTACCTGTCGCGTGGAGCATTGAAGCAGCTTGAGGACCGCAACAAGCGCGAACTCAACGCGCGCGAGCGTTCGGGTATCATGGAAGCGCTGGCGAGCGCGCGGACGCTTATGCGCGACGTGCTGCTGACGCTTCAGGACGAGGCAGCCGACGTAGTGAACGAAGACGTGCGCGACACGATCGGGCGGCTTGCCGCCGCGACCAATGTTGCGGGTGCCACCCGGGCGCTCGAGGCAGTCGCGACCGCCGAGCGCAACATCGCCAGAAACGTTACTCCCCAGCTGGCCATCGAGGTCATGTTGTTCGATATCAGGAAGGCACTGAAATGCCGTTAGTCGTACCCGTTAAGTTTACCTACGCCTCGCGCGACCTGTGGTTCGATCCGCAGGATCTGGATATCCTCGAGGCCGATTATGCCATTTGCTCCACCGAGCGCGGAACCGAGATCGGCCTGGTCACGGCCGATCCCTTTGAGGTGCCGCAAGACGAGATCGGTCAGCCGCTCAAGCCCGTGCTGCGCGTGGCGAGCGACATCGACCTGCAGCTTGCCGACGACCTGGCCATTCAGGGCGACGAGGCCATGGTCGATTTCCGCCGTCTGGTCAAAGAGCTCGACCTCGAGATGAAACCGGTGGGCGTCGAGTACCTGTTTGGCGGCGAGAAGGCCGTGTTCTACTTTGCGGCCGAGGAGCGCGTCGATTTTCGCCAGCTCGTCAAGGACCTGTCCTCGACGCTGCACATTCGCGTCGACATGCGCCAGATTGGCGTGCGCGACGAGACCCGCCTGGTGGGCGGCTATGCCCAGTGCGGACAGGAGCTCTGCTGCACGCGCTTTGGCGGACAGTTTGAGCCCGTCTCGATCCGCATGGCAAAAGAGCAGGACCTACCGCTCAACTCGTCCAAGATCAGCGGCGTTTGCGGCCGCCTGATGTGCTGCCTGCGCTATGAGTTCGAGGCCTACAAGGACTTTAAGAGCCGTGCGCCCAAAAAGAAGACGCTCATCGATACGCCGCTCGGCAAGGCGCGTATTCAGGAATATGACACGCCGCGCGAGCAGCTGGTGCTGCGCCTGGAGAACGGCAAAGTCTTTAAGGTCAATCTGGCCGATATGACGTGCTCGGAGGGCTGCAAAAAGAAGGCCGCCGAGCAGGGCTGCAACTGCCGCCCCGACTGCGTGACGCGCGACGTGCTCGAGCGCATCGAATCGCCCGAGATGCGTCTGGCGCTCATGGAACTCGATCGCGAGAACGGCGTCGACGTGGGCGATGGCCTGTCAAGCGCCGACCGTCTGGCCGGCACGTCGATGCCCAAGCGCCGTCGTCGCGATGCCGAATCCGATGCTCGCGCCGGCCAGGGCCAGGGCGAGGGCCGTGGCCGCGGAAAGGGCCGTGGCAAGGCCGAGGCGCCCGAGGCCGAGGGGGCGGCCGATGGCCGTCGTCGTCGCAAGCGCGCGGGCTCGGGTGATGCTACCGACGCTGCAGCCGCGGGCAAGAACGCTTCTCGCGAGCGCGAGGTTCAGCAGCCCCAGCAGCAGAATCGTGGCGGTGGCATGAACCCCACACGTCGCCGCCGCCGTCATCTGTCGAGCGAGGAGCGCGAGGACGCCTTCCGCGCCGCAGCTGCTCGCGAGGCTGGTGCCGCTTCCAAGGGCCCCTCGGCCTCCGATGCACCTGCCGACAAGGGCGGCAAGTCGCGTGGCGAGGAGGAGCGCGCGCCGCGTCCGCGCCGTCGCCATTCCTCGGGCGCGCAACAGAAGCCCTCAGTGCCCTCCGTGGCCGATCAGGTCTCGGATGGCGAGGTCAAGGTCACGCGCCGTCGTCCCGGAGATGGCGGGGGAGCGACTGCTAAGGCTTCGCGTGGCGCCGCTCGCGACGAGCGCGAGCCGCGCGAGGATCGCGGTGGCGAGGGCTCGGCCGACCAGGGTCAAAAGCGCCGTCGCCGTCGCCGTTCCCGCAAGCCGCGCCAGGATGGTGGCGAGGGCTCGACCCCGTCTTCGTCCGCACCACAACCGCCCGCCGGCGAATAACGCCCGCGAGCGGATTTAGCCCGCCTTGCCCCGAGCGCATCGGGGTATCATAGCGCCGAATCAACAACCCTCCCTGCGACCGAACGTAGGGAGGGTTGTGTCTTGAAGAGCCATCTGAACATATTGAGCCGTCTGCAGGGTGCCGGTGCCCTACCGTTTGCGGACGAATTGCTACCGTTTGCCGAGCGGGTGGCACGTGAGGCGCTCGAGGCATTGTCGCCAACACGATGTGCCGGCTGCGAGCGCGCCGGTGCGCTTATTTGCCAAGACTGCCTGGCCGCGCTCACGCTCATCGACCCACGTCATAGCTGTACCCGATGCGGCGCCCCGTTTGGGGATTTGCTGTGCACTGAGTGTTCGGTCGAGGGCACGTCCTCGGCAATGGCGGAGGCGCTCGACCGCTGCCTGGCGTGCGCCGTCTATGCGCATCCGCTGCCGCGCATCATTAAAGCGTACAAGGATGCGGGCGAGCGACGTCTGGCTCCGTATCTGGCGGAGCTGCTCTACGACACTGCCCTGCATGCCCAGGTCGTAGCGCCCGAACGCTTAGGAGGTGTGCTGTCCGGTGCGGATGCGGTGGTGTTTGTGCCTGCGACGGCGGCAGCGTTTCGGCGGCGTGGTTTTGATCATATGGAGGCTATCGCGCGCCCATTTTGCGAGCTGTCGGGTGTTCCCCTGCTCGATGCTCTCGTCAAGTACGGGCATGGCGACCAGCGCGAACTCGGTCGTGAGGAGCGCCGCGAGCGTGCCCAAGGCATGTACGAGACGGTTGAGGACGTGCGCGGCCGCCGCCTGCTGCTTATCGATGACGTTATTACCACGGGCGCGACGATGGCCGCGGCTTCGGCGGAACTCAAGCGCGCCGGCGCCGCAGCAGTCGATGGCCTCGCTATCGCACGCGTTTGGTAGGGGTGGTTTTGTGGCAGTGAAGATTGAGCGGCGCAACGAGCCGACAGACGAACAGCTAGCGGCTTCCGTAATCCTAACAGGCGCCTCGGCGCTACGCATGATGCGCGCCGAGCGCCGGCAGATGGGCTACATAAGCTGGAAAGACCTCGATCCCGATGAAGAGCGCCGTGTGCTGCGCACGTCGTCGCCCTCGATCGAGGACATCTATCTTCCCGACCTGGTGCGAATTGGAGCCAAAAGCGGCGAGGTGCAAGAAGATCTGTGCTTGCTGGTGGGATCTGCGGCGCAGCGTCGCCGCATGCCTGGCGTGGGCTGGTCCGTATGCTCCGGGTTGCCTGTCGGCTCGATTCTAGAGGTGGAGCCGGGTGTATACAGTCTATCTCCCGAGGCCCTTTGCGTAGCCGTCGCACGCGAGGTCGGCTGCATCCAGGCATTTGCCCTGGCTCAGGAGCTGTGCTCTAAGATTTCGCTGAGTGACCGCGGGAAGTATCTGCCTCCCTACACCTCGCCTGTTACGAATAAACTTGCAAAGGACAAGGACCAGCCAGCAGACGTGGGCTACTTTGAAGTCGAGCCGGTGCTGACGCCCGATCGCCTTGCAGATTACCTCGCGGTATGCAAGGGGAACGCGGCCAAACAATTGCAGCGTCTGTGTCCTTACTTGTCAGAAAACCTGCGCTCGCCCATGGAGTGCATCATGCTCGCCCTGTTTTCGCTTCCGTTTTCCTATGGCGGGTTTGCCTGCGGACCTTTTAAGACCGACTACAAGATCGAGTTCGATGACCGTGCGCAGGCAATCTCGGGGATGTCCCATGCAGTTTGCGATGCGTATCAAGAAGCAGCTCGGTTTGACCTGGAATACAACGGCGAGCTGGGCCATTCCTCTCGGAGGGGACGTATCCATGATGAAAAGCGCAACACGGGCTTGATTACTATGGGAATCGAGGTCGCGACGGTCAACAACGAAATGCTCTGTGACATGGAAGCGGTGGAAGCGCTCGCATGGCGCATGCACCAGCGTATGCGAAAGCGGTACCGGAATCGTGTCGATGCCCGCAGGAAGAAGCAAGAGGCGTTGCTTAACACGCTGCGGGCGTGTTTTGGGCTTAAGCCGGTCTAATTCGCGTCGAAAATAGAGGGTTAATCATATGCCCTGGCCAAAATATGGCAAATATGAGTACTGTCACTAAATCAGTAACAGCAAAATCAAGGAATTTAGAACTCGGAGGCGGCGTAAAGTGAGAAGATAATAAACAAATGTAGAATAACTAAGCATCAGGTTGGCGACACTGAGCGCAAAATCTGTCCGAGAGGCCAAAAGTGCCTGTTACTAAATTGGTAGCAGTACTCATATTTGCCATATTTTGACCGGGGCACCCTAAGAAGGGCGCCCCGGAGCTCCCCGTAGGGGAGCTCCGGGCTTCATAGGGGCATGAATAGCCCACTCCGACCTGCAAAATCTGTGCGCACGATGCGAATGACGCCCTTAACCTTAAACTTTAGCTTGAACTTAGCTATAATGCGCTACGTTCCTACCAGGCTGTGGTTGCGGACGGACGAAATGCCCGTCCTAGTCCAAGACAGACGCGGTCAAAGGGATCCACGTAAGCGACCGCGTGCGCGCGGCGCGATCATGGCGCGTCCTAGATGTAAGCCGCACCGTCCGTTCTACTTTCTTTGGGGCAATACCGCCTCGCGGGCGAGCGGGTCAGTCGTGAAGGTGGCTGCGGCCTCCCGAGCAAACACCCCGGTGCGCAAGTGTGGGGTCAAATACCAGGTCAGCTGGTGGGAACAACCTGATATTCCGCGCAACGCACGGATTGTATACGACACAGAAGGCAGGGTAGTGGACATGGTGAGGGGCAGCTTGATGCACGCGGCTCGGTTAGGTGCTGGGACCGCAGCGGTCATCGCCGTTTTGGGCCTGAGCGGATGCGCGTTCAACCCGCTGTCTACGTTCACGACTCCCACGATCGACCAGATCGAGTACGAGACGGTCACGCCGGCGGTGTCGGACGATGCCCTGGTCACTCCCGGAACCCTGACGGTTGCCCTCGATACTTCCGATGCGCCGCAGGCCATGCAGGGCGCCGACGGCGAGCTCACGGGATATGCGGTCGACGCCGCCCGCGCCCTCGCAAGCCGCATGGGCCTTAAGGTCGCCTTTGTCGATGCGTCCTCGGCAGGTTCCGCGCTCGGCGACAAAAAGGCTGATATCTTTATCGGCGAGATCAACTCCACAGACGGGGACGTTAGCTCGCTCGGCACCTGCCTGTACGATGCCGCTTCCGTGTTCGGTAAAACCAGCGATGGTGGGTCGCTAAGCGTTTCCACCGATACCCTTAACACGTCTACTCTGGGTGTCCAGATGTCCTCGGCCTCGCAGGAGGCGCTTGCCAAGCAGAGCATTACCGCCAACCAAAAGACCTACTCCAACATCAACGAGTGCTTTGAGGCGCTCGAGTCCGGCGAGGTCGACTATGTGATCTGCGACTCCACGGCCGGCGGCTACCTTGCACGCCTGATGAGCGAGGTCTCCTATGTCGGTGCGCTCGAGGCGCCCTCGACGCTTGGTGTTGTGGGCCTCTCGTCCAATGACGAACTGTGCCGTGCCGTGAGCGATGCCCTCGACGGTATTACGGCCGACGGCACGCTCGAGGCGGTCCACTCTGTCTGGTATGGCACGATGCCCTACGACCTCACCACTAAGACGGTTTCGGGCGCTAACGTGCAGCCGGGCGATTCTGAGTCCAGTGAGACCACGTCCTCCGGCAGCGAGTCCTCCGATTCCAACAATGAGACCGCATCCTCCGAGGACAAATCGTCCAGCCAGGAAGGTGCCATCACCGACGACGACATTAACAAACTCAATAGCTAGTTATTGCTAGGGGTGGTGTCTCCTATACGTTGGAAAGGACACCTCTTCACGGTTTCAACACGCACTGCCGGGCTTCCCCAATAGGGGAGCCCGGCTTTTTCATCCCTATAAAACCAGCAGGTCAAAGCCAATTTTCGGGACCAAATACAAAGCCGCCGGCCCCCTCCTATAGCGCACTTTGCCACAGAAAAGTGCGAGACTTCGGTATGCGGTATCAAGCAATCGTTATTCGGGTCTTTAGGAATCCGCGTGATTAAATGCACGGCAATGGGTACATAGCCAGTACAGTAAGTCCCCGAGGCAGATTGGAGCCACGTATGGATATCAAGGTTTCTGGACGCAAGACGACGGTAACCGATGCTCTGCGTGCGCATGTGGATGAGAAGATCGGCGAGGCGCTCAAGGTTTTCGATATCGAGCCCATGACGGTCGACGTTGTACTTCGCTATGAGAAGAACCCCTCGAACCCCAACCCGGCAATCGTCGAGGTTACGGTTCGTGCCCGCGGTTCGGTGATTCGCGTTGCCGAGCACGGTGCAGATATGTACGCCGCCATCGACCTCTCCGCCGATAAGGTCACCCGCCAGCTGCGTAAGTTCAAGACCAAGGTCGTGGACAACCGCCAGGGCGGCGCCAGCGCCGCGGATGTCGCACCGGTCGAGCGCGTTGAGGATCTGGCCGACCTGCTGCTGCCCGAGGAAGAGGACGACCTGCTCGTCCGCGAGAAGGTTATCGACGTCACCCCGATGACTGAGGAGCAGGCGCTGGTGCAGACCGATCTGCTGGGCCACGACTTCTACGTGTTCGAGAACGCGACGACCGGTCTCATCAATGTGGTGTATCACCGTAAGAATGGTGGATATGGCATCATCAAGCCCCGCATCGAAACACTTGACGAGTAAAATACGTTAACTTGCATGAGTTAACGGTTGGCGGCCATCCCATGCGGGTGGCCGCCTTTTTACGTAAGGAGTCGCTTTGATGGACAAGGCCGCATCCGCCGGTCATTCGGACCGTTGCCGCATCGTCGTCGATACCTGCTGCGACTTTAGCCCCGAGGTCGCCGCGAACCTCGATGTCGATATCCTGGGTTTCCCCTTCATTATCGATGGCGAGGAGCGCACGGATGACATCTGGTCGAGCATCACGCCCAAGGAGTTCTACGACCGCATGCGCGCCGGCGCCCGCGTGTCCACCTCGGCTGTGTCGCTCGGTCGCTATATCGAGTTCTTTACCGAGTGCGCCAAAGAGGGCACGCCCACGGTCTACCTGTGCTTTACCTCGGCGCTGTCGTCGAGCTACAACTCCGCGTGCCAGGCGGCAGATGCCGTGCGCGCCGAGTATCCCAACTTTGAGCTGTACGTGGTCGACAACGCTCTGCCCTGCGCGACTGGCGCGCTCTTGGCGCTCGAGGCCGTGCGCCAGCGTTCGGCGGGACTGACCGCCAAGCAGCTGGTCGATTGGGCAAACGAGGCAAAGACCTACGTCCACGGCTACTTTACGCTCGAGAGCTTCGACGCACTGGCTGCTGGCGGCCGCATTCCGCCCGCGGCGGCGCAGCTCACGGCAAAGCTCGATGTCAAGCCCGAGCTCTCCTACGACCTGGCCGGCTCGCTGTCGCTGATCGGCGTCAACCGCGGCCGCAAGAAGGCGCTCAAGTCCATCCTCAAGTCGTTCCGCGAGAACTACGTGCCCGACCGCACCATGCCCATCGCCATCATGACGGCCGATGCCGAAAAGGACGGTGACTGGCTCGAAGCCGCCATCCGCAAGGAGGAGGGCTGCGCCGACGTCACAATCATTCGCAGCTCCGTGGGCCCCACCATTGGCTCGCACGTGGGCCCCGGCATGGTGGCCTGCGCGTTTTGGGGTAAGAACCGCGCCGACAAGGCGTCGCTTTCCGACCGCATCGCCCGCCGCGTGCGCGGCCAGTAGGCAAGCGCTGCGTCCGTAATCGCCCTCGACTCACAGCCCAAACGCTGGCACCGAGTATTCAACCTGGTAATAACACCCAACCCAAAAGGAAAGGTTTCATGGCAAACAAGCTCTCCGTCGCATTTATCGGCACCGGAATTATGGGTGCCCCCATTGCCGGCCACATTCTGGACGCTGGCTATCCCGTCACGGTCAACAACCGCACCAAGTCCAAGGCTGCAGCGCTCGTTGAGCGCGGTGCCGCCTGGGCCGATACGCCGGCCGATGCTGTGGCTAACGCCGATGTCGTCTTTACCATGGTGGGCTATCCCTCCGAGGTCGAGGAGCTCTACCTGGCGGGCGACGGTCTGCTCGCGTGCACTAAGCCCGGCGCGGTCCTGATCGACCTCACCACGAGCTCGCCCGAGCTGGCGCGCGACATTGCCGAGGCCGCCCGGGTCTCCGGCCGCATGGCGTTTGACTGCCCCGTCACCGGCGGCGAGTCGGGAGCTATCGCCGGCACGCTTACGGCTATCGTGGGCGCCACCGAGAACGACATCGCGCCGGTCCGCGACATCCTTGCCACCTTCGCGGCCAACATCTGCTGCTTCGACGGCGCCGGCAAGGGCCAGGCTGCCAAGCTCGCCAACCAGGTGTCGCTGGGCGCCTGCATGGTCGGCATGGCAGACGCCATGGCATTTGCCGAGCTGAGCGGCCTTGACCTGGAGAAGACCCGCCAGATGATCCTGGGCGGTACCGGCAAGTCCGGCGCCATGGAGAGCCTGGCGCCCAAGGCGCTCGACGGCGACTACAAGCCCGGCTTTATGGTTGAGCACTTCATTAAGGACCTGCGCTTGGCACTCGCCTATGCCGACGACCGCGAGCTTGCGCTGCCCGGCGCCGACGTGGCCTTTACACTCTACGACATGCTCGACGCCATCGGTGGCGCCAAGCTGGGCACCCAGGCCATCACGGTCCTCTATAAGGAGGAGGCCGACGCCATCGCCGCCGGTCTGGACTGGTCGCAGTATCGTCCCGAGGAGCATGGCGCTCACGAGGACGGCTGCGGTTGCGGCGAGCACGGCGACGACCACGAGTGCGGTTGCGGCCACCACCATGGCGAGGACCACGAGTGCTGCGGCGGCCACGGCCATGATGATGGCCACGAGTGCTGCTGCGGCCACCATCACGGGGAGTAGCGCCCATGAGCTGGACGTTCGTGGTACTAGCGCTGGTGCTCTTTCTCTTTGCGATCTACATTGGCTTTTTGTGCGGCCAGTGGGCGTGCGAAAAGCGCGTCATCACCAAGCGCGACTACTGGATTGCCAACTTTGCAGGTGCGGCGGCAGTCGTCCTGCTGACCTGGGTGTTTTCGCTGTTCCCGTTGGTGCAGTTTGCGCCGATCGGCTGGCTCGGCGGCTTTATCGCCGGTCTTAAGATGAGCTTTGGCGAGTCCGTCGGTCCATGGCGCAAGCACGACGAGGTCTTTAACGTCAACAAGGCTCATCGCGCCGCCGCCGACGCGGGCGACGCCGAGGAACGCCGCCGTGCGCGTCGCAATGGCGCGGCCGACCGACAGCTCATCTCGGTCACCGATGACAGCAAGGGTGCTGGCAAGCACGCTAAGAAATAGTAAGAAGAGGTAACTATGGCAGAAAACAAAGACGAACAGCTCACCGACGAGGAGCTGGCACAGCTTCAGCTGGCAGAGGAGAACGAGAACGCCGTCGACCGTCTGGTCAAGGAGCTCGGCTGCCCCACGCGCCGCATCCGCCAGTTTGCCGCCCGCGTGCTGCACCTGCTTGCCGAGCGCGATCCGCAGCGCGTCGTGCCCTGCGTGCCCGCGCTGATCGAGGCGCTCGACCGCCCCGAGGCGCAGACCCGCTGGGAGGCCCTCGATGCCCTGACGGCGCTCGCCACCACCTGCCCCGAGCAGCTGGGCGATGCCTTTGAGGGCGCCGAGACTGCACTGTTCGACGAGATCTCCTCCACGCTGCGCTATGCCGCCTTCCGCCTGCTGTGCGTGTGGGGTGCCACGAGCGTCGAGCGTTCGCGCGAGGCTTGGCCCATCCTGGACGAGGCCATCCAGTGCTACCACGGCGACCTCGAGTATCGCGACATGCTCGGTTGCCTGTACGAGTTTTGCCAGGGCGAGATCGACGCCGAGGTTGCCGAGATGCTTGCGCTGCGCCTTAAGTTCGATGCCGAGAACGGTAAGGGCAGCTATCTCAAGGCCCGTTCGAGCGAGATTTGCGAAATGCTTGTTAAACGTTTTGGCCTGGATCTCTCCAAAAAGAAGAAGCGTGCTAGCGTTAAAAAATCTGACGACGCCGAAGACGAGGAGTAACAGATTATGGCGCACGATGTAGTCCTGATTCCCGGTGACGGTATTGGTCCCGAGATTACGCAGGCCATGCGCCGCGTGGTCGAGGCCACCGGTGTCCAGATCAACTGGAATGTCCAGGAGGCCGGCGCCGGCGTCATGGACGAGTTTGGCACGCCGCTGCCCCAGCACGTGCTCGACGCGGTCGCCGAGACCAAGGTTGCCATCAAGGGCCCCATCACCACGCCGGTCGGCACGGGTTTCCGCAGCGTTAACGTCGCCCTGCGCAAGCACTTTGACCTGTACGCCTGCGTGCGCCCCTGCCTGTCGCAGCCGGGCGACGGCTCGCGCTTCCGCGACGTCGACCTGGTCATCGTGCGCGAGAACACCGAGGACCTCTACGCCGGCATCGAGTTCGATGAGGGCGCTGCCGAGGTCGAGGAGCTCTCGCAGCTTGTCGAGCGCTCGGGTCAGAAGACCTTCGCCGCAGATTCCGCCATTTCAATTAAGCCGATCTCCATCGCCAAGAGCCGCCGCATTGTGGAGTATGCCTTTGAGTATGCCCGCCGCTGCGGCCGCAAAAAGGTGACGGCCGTGCATAAGGCCAACATCATGAAGGCGACCGACGGCCTGTTCCTGCACGTGGCGCGCGAGGTGGCCGCCAACTATCCCGATATCGAGTTCAACGACAAGATCGTCGACGCCACCTGCATGGGCCTGGTCCAGAACCCCAACGACTTCGATGTCCTGGTGCTGCCCAACCTGTACGGCGACATCGTGAGTGACCTGTGCGCCGGCCTGGTGGGCGGCTTGGGTATGGCCCCCGGCTCCAACATCGGTGCCGACTGTGCCATCTTTGAGGCTACGCACGGCTCCGCGCCCGATATCGCGGGCAAGGATATCGCCAACCCCACGGCCGAGATCCTCTCTGCTGCGATGATGCTCGATCATCTGGGCGAGAACGATGCGGCCAATCGTATCCGCGCCGCCGTGTCCGCCACGCTCGACGAGGGTAAGCAGGTTACCGGCGACGTGCGTCGTGCCCAGACCGGCTCCGTCGAGGGCGCCGTGGGCACGCAGGCCTTTGCCGATGCCGTTATCGCGCACCTGGCCTAAGACATGCAGGCTGCAAACGCCTAAATAGTACTTAAGTGTTTGCGTATAACCTAAGAATCAATACGCCCGGCACTCTGTCGGGCGTATTCTATTGAAGACTATGTTTCCTAACAAGGAGTAACTGATATGGGTCTGATTCAAAAGAAGGACGAGAAGGACGAGATCGACGGCATCCAGATCATCGAGCGCGGCGAAGGCCCCGACGGTGACGAGGACGAGAAGATCGATCTGGTCGCCGGTACGTCTGCCGAGCACATTGCCGCCGGCACGACGGCCGAGGAGGAGGACGCCCGACTGGAGGCTCAGATTGCCGCGGATGCCGCTGACGAGAATCTGATGCCCGAGGCCCAGGATGAGGACGACGATATTCTGGGTTCCGATGAAGACGACCGCGCATCCAAGCACAAGAAGACGATGATTGCCGCCTTCGTGGTTGCAGTCGTGATCGCTGCTGTGGTCGGCTTCTTTATCGGCAACGGTGGTTTTGGCGGCAAGGGCGTCGGCTCGGCGACCCTCACCGAGGACCAGCTCGATTCGACCGTGGCAAGCTACAGCTACAACGGCAAGAAGAGCGACATCACCGCGCGCGAGGCCATTGAGAGCCAGTACAGCCTCGACACCGTCAAGGATGGCGATGGCAACTACACCGCTCCCTCTGCCGACGTCATCCTGTCCTACGTGCGCAACAAGATCCTGCTCGACGCTGCCGAGGACGAGGGCATCACCGTCTCTTCTAAGGAGATGAAGAAGTACGCCGAGGATTCCATCGGCACTTCGGACTACAAGACCATGGCCACGCAGTATGGCGTGTCCAAGGACCAGGCCAAGCAGATCGTCCGTCAGTCCGCGACGCTGCAGAAGCTCTACAAGAAGAAGGTGGGCGATAGCTCCGCAAGCATGCCGACCGCCCCGACCGAGCCTGCTGACGGCAACGAGGAGACCGCGAGCAAGGACTACGCCGATTACATCATCAAACTTGCCGGCGACGAGTGGGATAGCTCGAAGGGTACCTGGAAGGACGAGAACGGCACCTACGCTAAGGCCTTTGCCGACGATGCCTTTACGGCCGATAGCGCCACCTATAAGCAGGCCATGACCGCCTACTACACTGCTTACCAGCAGTACTCTTCGCAGGCTTCGAGCGCCAGCTCCAAGTGGACCGAGTATGCTAACGGCCTCTACGCCAAGGCCAACATCAGCATCTACGGCCTGTTTGCGTAAAGAGTCGCACGGCTCATCGAGCATCTAGCCGATAGACAGCAGAAAGTCCGCCAGTACGGAAGTCGTTCTGGCGGACTTTTTGCGTTGAGGGCGTGATTGGCGGCTTAATTATGGCTATTCATCTTTAAGTCCAAAAAGGTTATCGGCTTCATCGTCAGGCATATATTCCAGTACATCGCCCGGTTGGCAGTCGAGTGCCCGGCATATCGCGTCAAGAGTTGAAAAACGTATGGCAGAAACCTTGCCCGTCTTAATGCGTGACATATTGACCTGGGAGATGCCCACGCGTCCCGCAAGCTCTTTGGATGAGATCTTGCGTTCGGCGAGCATGCGGTCAAGCCGCAGAATAATCATGGATTCCCCCTAGAGCAACTCGTCATCTTGTTTTTGCAGGATATACCCGTAGCGGAAGATGCTGGCAATCAGGCAAATAATCAGGCCCGCAAAGAGCATGGAGGGCTCGAATAACTGGCCGGCGAACGCATCCGTAAAGCTGCCGCCAAATCCTGAGAGTATCATTCCCGTGATTACGGCACCAAGAAGCCTCACGGCAACGCCGCCGATAAGGAATAAATGTCCTACTCGACGAAGTGTCTGGTTACATTCAAGGTCAAAGGGCCTGCCTTCCTTTTCAATGTTTAAGAAAAGCCTGCGCACGCTTAGCGCGATGGTAAGCGCGAGGCATGTCATCAAGAGGCTCCCTATGGCAGTGTGACCATCGTGTGCGACGAGCATAAGTGGGGTCTGCGCATCGGTACCGACGATAGCCAGGCACGGCCCTTCGCCGCCTTGAAGTTCTACGGATTGGAGACACGACCCTTGGGAGAGGCTAGGCAATACGAGTAGAAGGTCAATCGCAATGACTGCGAGAAGTCCCAGAGCGAGCGCCACGGTGGTGCAGATTGTGGCCCATTTGCAGATGCGAGTGAGCTTCCTCAGATCGGCTATTGCCTGTTCACGGTCGATGGCTTCATTCGATTTGGATACGTTCCAGCGGATCATAGCTCCTCCAACCAATGTCTTGGATGATACTTGTATCTCATATCATATTTAATGATAAACGATAAACAATTACAGATTAGAGTAAGTAATGTTTGTGAGACGAATAGCGAGAGCTATGGCTCATTTTGGGTGTCGGAGTTTGGCGCGCGGGGGATGAGGACAAATGTCAAAACTTCCCTTGATCGCGCAAGCGCTCCATTGTGTTTCCCTAATTCATCTGGGAAAACGACTGCAAACGATTGCAAGTAACCGGTGAACGGTCGAAAACTACCGTTCACCGATAATCTCAAAACTGGTTCTAACTGGTATTAAGTCAAAAAGACCAATTCACATATCTTCACAATGACCTGCAATTTTTCTACACGCTATTTTTAGCCGCCCTGCGTTGTTTAGACACAGGAAAAGATCCGATCTTTTGCCAAAGCATTTCGGAACGGTTTCAAAACCGCAGGTAGAAGTGTTAACGACCGGTAAACGGTCGATTTATCACCGTGAGCGGTGCAAAAACGTTTTACCGTATGAATCAACGAAAGCGACCTCTTCTGGGGTGATATAGTGACAACAACACGTCACGTGGTTACTAC
Organism: uncultured Collinsella sp.; assembly: GCA_902494605.1. Classification (GTDB taxonomy): domain Bacteria; phylum Actinomycetota; class Coriobacteriia; order Coriobacteriales; family Coriobacteriaceae; genus Collinsella. Next base: position 12,859 of record CABUUG010000003.1, on the reverse strand, counting down.
CAGTTTAGAAACCACTGGTCTTCAAAGTACGCTTTCTAAGAAGCTTTAAGGGCGAGCGCCCGCTGGCTTCCGAAAATCATCGGACTCAGATCGTACACACCTTCGGAAGGGAAATTTGAATGGTTGGCTTTATTCTTACCGGTCATGGACAGTTCGCACCCGGCCTCGCAAGCGCTATCGCTATGGTTGCTGGCGACCAGCCCGCTTTTACCGTCGTTCCTTTTGAGGGCGACCAGGCTGCTTCCTACGGTGAGGATCTCCGCGCCGCTATTACCGCCATGCGCGAGGAGTGCGATGGCGTGCTCGTCTTTACCGACCTGCTTGGTGGCACCCCGTTCAACCAGGCGATGATGATTGCCCAGGATGTCGACAACGTCGAGGTTCTGACCGGCACCAACCTTCCCATGGTTATTGAGCTTCTGTTCCTCCGCGGCAACGCCACGCTCGCCGAGCTTGGCGAGCAGGCCGTGACCGTTGGCCAGACGGGCATCACCGCCCAGACGGTCGCATCCGTTGCCGGCTCCGACGAAGAGGATATCTTCGGCGACGAGGACGGCATCTAATGGCCGATTTCGGAGCCAACGTCCTGAGCTCCTCGGTCGCCCTTTTAGGCCTGCTTGTCATCATGGGCTTGATTTACACCATCTGGTCGCAAATCAACATGAAGAAGAAGCAGAAGTACTTCAAGGAGCTGCACACCGAGCTCAAGCCGGGTCAAGAGGTTCTTTTCGCCGGCGGTATCTACGGAACCGTCAAAGGCATCGAAGGCGAGAAGGTCCAGATCAAAGTCCGATCCGGAGCCGTCGTAGATGTTTCGCGTTACGCGATTCAGGAGATCAAGTAACTGTCGTCAGCAAATAACGAAAGGAAGCTGATCAACATGGCAGAACCCAACATTCTTCTTACCCGCATCGATAACCGACTGGTTCATGGTCAGGTTGCCACCCAGTGGAACTCCACCCTGGGCTCCAACCTCATCCTCGTCGCCAACGACGACGTGGCGTCCAACACCATGCGCCAGAACCTCATGAAGATGGCCGCTCCCGCCGGCGTCGCTACGCGTTTCTTCTCTCTGCAGAAGACCATCGACGTCATTGGCAAGGCGAGCCCGCGCCAGAAGATCTTCATCGTGGCCGAAACACCGGAAGACGTGCTTACGCTCGTCAAGGGCGGTGTGCCTATAAAGAAGGTAAACATCGGCAACATGCACATGTCGGAAGGAAAGCGCCAAGTCGCCACCTCCGTCGCAGTTAACGACGAGGATGTCGCTGCGTTTAAAGAGCTGCAGGAATTGGGGGTGGAGTTGGAGATCAGGCGCGTTCCGAGCACGCCTGTTGAGGACACGAGCAAGCTCTTCTCGTAATCCTCGTGATCCACGTTGTCAGGAGTGAAACCCTGACGTTCTGTACGTGAAATCCAAAGTGCGTACATACATTTTGAAAGGAGGAGCAAGATGGAATACTCGATCATCCAGATCGCTCTGGTCTTCGTCGTCACGTTCATCGCGGCAATCGACCAGTTTGACTTCCTCGAGTCTCTCTATCAGCCCATCGTCACCGGCGCCGTCATCGGTCTTATCCTTGGCGACCTCAACACCGGTCTTCTCGTGGGTGGTACCTATCAGCTCATGACGATCGGCAACATGCCGATCGGAGGCGCTCAGCCGCCTAACGCCGTCATCGGCGGCATCATGGCAGCCATTCTCGCTATCGCCACGGGCCTCGAGCCCAACGCTGCAGTCGGTCTCGCCATTCCGTTCGCTCTGCTTGGCCAGCTCGGCGTTACCCTGGTCTTCACGCTTATGTCCCCGCTTATGTCCACGGCCGATAACATGGCTCACAACGCGGACACCAAGGGCATCGAGCGCCTGAACTACTTCGCCATGGCTCTGCTCGGCCTGATCTTCGCTGTCGTCGTCACCCTGTTCTTCATCGCTGGCGCTACCATTGGTCAGACCATCGCTTCCGCCATCCCGACTTGGCTGCAGACCGGTCTGTCCGCTGCAGGCGGCATGATGCGCTTCGTCGGCTTCGCCGTCCTGCTCAAGGTTATGATGAACCGCGATATGTGGGGCTTCTTCCTCATGGGCTTTGGCCTCGCGCTCATCACCGTTGCCAACGATTCGCTGGCAACCCCTGCTCTGCTCATCCTCGCTCTCATCGGCTTCGGCATCGCTTTCTGGGACTTCCAGCAGCAGACCGAGCTGAAGGGTGCAGCTGTTTCTGACGGAGGTGACTTCGAAGATGGCATCTAATGAGTATGTGATCCCGGAGCACTACGAGGATCTCACTCCTGCTCCGCAGCTCGACCAGAAGACCCTCAACAAGATGGCTTGGCGCTCCTGCTTCCTGCAGGCATCGTTCAACTACGAGCGCATGCAGGCCGCTGGCTGGCTCTATTCCATCATCCCCGGTCTGGAGAAGATCCACACCAACAAGAACGACCTCGCGGCTTCCATGAGCCACAACCTGGAGTTCTTCAACACCCACCCGTTCCTTGTCACCTTTGTTATGGGCATCGTGCTTTCGCTCGAGCAGAACAAGGTTGACATCCCCACGATCCGCGCCGTCCGCGTCGCCGCAATGGGCCCGCTCGGTGGTATCGGTGACGCCCTGTTCTGGCTGACGCTCGTGCCTATCACGGCCGGCATCACCTCCAACATGGCCATCAACGGCAACGCCGCTGCACCGATCATCTTCCTGGTGATCTTCAACGTCGTCCAGTTCGCTCTGCGCTTCTGGCTCATGAACTGGTCCTACAAGCTTGGCACCAGCGCTATTGACGCTCTGACCGCCAACATGCAGGCCTTCACGCGTGCCGCTTCCATCATGGGCGTCTTCGTCGTCGGTTGCCTGGTCGTCACCATGGGTGGCACCCAGATCAACCTCCAGATCCCCAACGGCACCACCCGTGGTCTCTCCGCTACTACCGTGATCGTCTCCGAGAAGGAGGCCGAGAACTTCACCGGTATGGAGGGCATCGATACCGAGACCGCTGAGGCCGGTACCATCGCCATGACCGATAAGGACGGCAACGCCCTTACCGCTTCCGATGCCGACGGCAACGCTGTCGAGTGCGGCGTCACCGATCTGGGTAACGGCATGGAGTCCGTGACCTACGGCACCGTTACCGAGGATCCGGTCAACTTCTCTGTTGCCGACACCCTCAACACCATCGTCCCGAAGCTCGTCCCGCTTATGCTTACGCTGCTGCTTTACTACATGTTCGCTAAGCACAGCTGGACCCCGACCAAGGGCATTCTCCTGCTCTTCGTCCTTGGCATCCTGGGCGCTGGCCCGCTTGGTCTCTGGCCGAGCATCTGGTAAGGCTCTAGCTTGAGGGGTGTGTCCCTACGCGGCTCACACCCCGACCCCTTAAGCCATGTGTATGTTAAAAGCCGCGTGCTCGAAAGAGCGCGCGGCTTTTGTTTTCTTAATGATTCGGGTGTGGCAGACAGATAATGCATAACACCCTAGGTAGTTAGCCGAATTCGAGCAAAAGGGAGGATAGGATGGCGATCGGAGCGCGTAAGCAACCGCTGTACGATCAGCTGGTCGATATTCTGACCGAAAAGATTGACCATGAATATCGCGCCGGTGACATGATTCCTTCCGAGCGCGAACTTTCGGAGCGCTATGGTCTCTCGCGCACTACGGTACGCCTGGCTCTGCAGGAACTGGAGCGTTTAGGACTGGTGGTTCGGCAGCACGGTCGCGGTACCTTTGTGACCGACCGTTCGGCAAAAGCAACCAATCTTATGCAGTCCTACAGCTTTACCGAGCAGATGCGCGCGATGGGTCGAGAACCCGAGACCACGATTCTCGAGTTTTGCGAGATGGAGGCCGATAAGAATCTGGCCGAGCATATGGGATTGCGCATCGGTGATCGCATTTTTAAGCTCAAGCGCCTTCGCTCTGCCGACAACATGCCCATGATGGTCGAACGCAGCTATCTACCGGTTCGTCAATTTCTGTCCCTAAAGCGACCGCTGCTGGAGCGTAAGCCGCTTTACGATGTGATTGAGCAGGACTTTCAGCAAAAGATTCGCGTGGCCGAAGAGGAGTTCTATGCGAGCATAGCCCGTCCCACCGATGCCCACCTTTTGGGAATTGTCGAGGGCTCGCCTGTGCTCGATTTGGTCAGGACTACGTATAACGAGTCAAACGAGGTAGTGGAGTACACACTCTCGGTTGCTCGTGCCGATCAGTTTAAATACAAGGTTTACCACCAGCGCAGTAACTAGTGCTCGCATCGTTTCCATATGGTGATTCTTAGCATTTAACTGGTTACTACCAGATAACCAACCGAAGTGTATAATTGCACGTCAGAGGATTACTTCTAGAGAGAGGTATTAAAAATGTTCGAGAAGAGTGTCGAGGAGCTCACCGAGCTCGGCGCCCAGATCACCACGGCCGAGATTGCTCAGCAGCCCGAGCTTTGGCGTGATACGCTCAACATCTATCGCGAGAATAAGGAGGCCATCGAGGCCTTCCTGGCCGAGGCTCGCGCTATGGGCGAGGGTCGTCTGTCCGTTGTCTTCACCGGTGCCGGTACGTCCGATTACGTTGGCGATACCTGCGCCCCGTACCTGCGTCACGCTGGCAACACTGATCTCTACGACTTTAAGCCCATCGCCACGACCGACATCGTGAGCGCCCCGCGCGACTTCCTGCGCGCCGAGGATCCCACGCTCGTGGTTTCCTTTGCCCGCTCTGGCAACAGCCCCGAGAGCCTTGCCGCCGTTGCCGTTGCCAAGGAGCTCGTCCACAACGTCAAGTTCCTCAACATCACCTGCGCTCCCGAGGGCAAGCTCGCCGTCGAGTCCGCCGATGATCCCAATGCGCTGACGCTGCTCATCCCGCGCGCCAACGACAAGGGCTTCGCCATGACCGGTTCCTACACCTGCATGACCCTGCTCTCCACCCTTATTTTCGACACTGCCTCTGACGAGCAGAAGGCCGAGTGGGTCGAGACGATTGCCAAGATGGGCGAGGAGGTCATCTCCCGTGAGCCTGAGATCGCCGATTACCTGGCTGGCGACTTCAACCGCGTGACCTACTTGGGTTCTGGCTCCTTTGGTGGCCTTGCCCAGGAGAGCCAGCTCAAGATCCTCGAGCTCGCTCACGGTCTGGTTGCTACTTCCTACGACACCTCCATGGGCTATCGTCACGGACCTAAGTCCTTCGTCGACGATAAGACGCTCGTCTTCGTGTTCGTCAACAACGACGCCTACACCCGTCAGTACGACATCGACATCCTCAACGAGATCGGTGGCGACAAGATCGCTCAGCACACCGTTGCCGTTCAGCAGGATGGCGCTACCGTCTACGAGGGCGAGTCCTTCACCTTTAAGGGCTACGAGGCGCTTCCCGAGGGCTACCTTGCCCTGCCGTTCGTGATGTTTGCCCAGGCTATCAGCCTGCTCAACTCCGTGCGCGTGGGCAACACGCCCGATACGCCGAGCCCCACCGGCACGGTCAACCGCGTGGTCAAGGGCGTGACGATTCACCCCTTCACCGCTTAATCGCGTCCCCCTGTAAGGGCGCCCGTCCGCTCATAACGGCGGGCGGGCGCTTTTTGTTTTTACATGGACCGGGTATAAGCATTACCACAGTCAACTGCTTTAGAAGCAAGGAGTGCATATGAGCACGTACGCAATTAAGGCTGACAAGTTCTTCTTGCCGGCAGGCCCGCAACTGGGCGGCTATCTTATGGTCGAGGATGGCGTTTTTGGCGCCTGGCAGGCCGACGAGCCCTCTTGCGAGATTAAGGACTACACGGGATCGTGGATCGCACCGGGTATGGTCGATACTCACATCCATGGCTTCTATAACCACTCGACTACCGATAACGATCCCGAGGGCATCGATATCAGCTCGACCGAGCTCGCCCGTCGCGGTACCACCAGCTGGCTGCCCACGACGTTCACCGATGGCGTCGAGCAGATCAAGGATGCCTGCGCCGCCATCGCCCAGGCGGACGAGGGCCGCGGCCCCGACTTCTGCGGTGCTCGCATTCAGGGCATCTATCTGGAGGGCCCCTTCTTTACCATGAAGCACGTGGGCGCGCAGAACCCCGCTTATCTTATCGATCCCTCCGAGGAGGTCTTCGATCAGTGGCAGGAGGCTGCGGGCGGTCGCATCGTTAAGAGCGCCATGGCGGCCGAGCGCGACGGTGCCGCTGCTTATGCGGCTGCTCTGAACGCCAAGGGTGTGGTGACCAGCATCGGTCACTCCGACGCCACCTACGATGAGTGCATCGCCGCCATCAACGCCGGTGCCAGCTGCTTTACGCATACCTATAACGGCCAGCGCGGGCTGCATCACCGCGAGCCCGGTGTCGTGGGCGCTGCCATGTCCACGCCCGAGACCTACGCCGAGATCATCTGTGACGGCAAGCACGTAAACCCTGCCGCCATCAAGGCGCTGCTGCAGGCAAAGGGCTGGCAGCACACGGTGCTCATCACCGACTGTCTGGGTTGCGGCGGCATGCCCGAGGGCAGCTACACCAGTGGTGGCATGGATGTCATCATGAAGGACAACCTGTGCTGGCTCGCCGACGGCAAGAGCATTGCCGGCTCGGTGCTCACGCTTGCCCAGGGCGTCAAGAACATCGTCGACTGGGGCATCGCCAGCGCCGATATCGCCATTCGCATGGCAACCGAGGTGCCGGCACGCTCCGCGCACATCGAGGATAAGTGCGGCAGCATCATGCCGGGTCGCGACGCCGACTTTGTCGTGTTCGACCATGAGCTTACCCTCGTCGAGACGTATGTTGGCGGCCAGAGCGTCGGCAACGCCTTTACCGAGTAACGATAGAAAAAGACGGCGGGCCCGAATCTACTCGGACCCGCCGTATGGGTTAAACGCTCAAAAGCACCTTCACAGTTACAGCTTGTTAGCGATCTTCTTTGCCGTGCGCTTAACGCCGGCCACCAGGCCTCCTGCAGGATGCTCCTTCTCGTATGCTAGGCGCTTCTCGCGCTTGGCGTACTCTTCGACGATGATGTCGCCATACTCGTCTTCGATCTTGTCGAAGAAGTCGACGGCGCCCTTAATTTCCTCAGCGGTTGGGTGTCCCTTTTGGACACCGCCGGCGAGTTTGAACGGCCCCCACGTATCAAAGCCGGGGCAGCCGTAGACACCCATAAAGATGGCCTGCCTCATGCGGCAGATGCCATCGATATCCTTGCCGTACCATTTGTTCTTGCCACCGTAGGTCATAAGGCCAAACACCTTGTCCTGCGGCTGCAGCACGTTCGTGAGCACGCGTGCCATGTCCTTGTCGATCTCGGAGTAATAGATGCCCGTGGCGACACCAATCAGATGATATTCGTGCAGGTCGGGGTACTCGTTTTTACCGAGCGCCTTGACGTCGAGGGTATCGATCTCGGGGTGCGCCTCGACGATGGCGTCCACGAGCTTTTTCGTATTGCCGTGATGGCGCGAGGCGTAGAGGATGATGGTTCGCATAAGAAGGCCTTTCAGCTGTAATTGCATCAATGTCTGTATGGTACCCCGTTACATGGCTGGGATACCGGACGCATCGATGAACGCGCGGGTTTGTCCTTTGGTTAGGGCCGAGACGGGTACTTGCGAGCAAAAAGCAGTTGTTCGAAAGGATGGGCAATGGAATACGCTCTCTCCAACGATTCGATTTCTATTAAGGTGTCCACGGCTGGTGGTTCGTTTACCTCGATCGAGGCCGGAGGTCGCGAGTATCTGTGGCAGGGCGATCCCGCCGTGTGGTCCGGCCAGGCACCGATTTGCTTCCCGATTTGCGGAGGCTTGCGCGATAACAACGCCATGACGTTTGCCGGGCATCATGTAAAGCTCGCTCGCCATGGGTTTGCGCGCAAACAGGAGTGGAAGCTGCTGAGCCAGAGCGAGAACGAGCTGGCGATGTGCCTGGCTTCGGAGGATAACGCCGCGCTGCTGAGCGATTATCCGTATCCGTTTAAGCTTGTCGCCCGCTATACGCTCGAGGACGCCGCCGTGCGCGTCTCCTATGAGGTTACCAACGAGGGCACCGAGGACATGCCTTTCTTTATCGGTGGACACCCCGGCTTTAGGTGCCCGCTCGATGAGGGCGAGGCCTATACGGACTACGAGCTGCGCTTTGAGAAGGACGAAGCTGCTGAGCTTTGCACTGCCGTCCCCTCGACTGGCTTGATTGACGTGACCAACCGCTCCAAGAACCCCATGGTGGGAAAGACGCTGCCTCTGTCACATGAGCTCTTCGATTTTGCGGAGACCATCTTTGACGTGCTCGAGAGCCGTCAGGTCACGCTTTCCAAAAAGGGCGAGGACAAGGGTGTTCGCCTGAGCTTTGAGGGCTTCCCGTACCTCATTGTGTGGAGCAAGCCCGAGGGTGATTTTGTGGCAGTTGAGCCCTGGGGCGGTCTTTCGACCTGCTCCGATGAGGACGACGTGCTTGAGCACAAGCGCGGCTGCCTTATCGCCAAGCCCAAAGAAACCATCGTGCGCTCGTTCACAATCGAGATTCTGTAGTCGCATGTAGCCAATTCGTTTTGCAAGGCATAAGGAGCCTGCGAGATAAGGAGCTAGAAATGATCCTCACCGTTACGATGAACCCGTCCGTCGATACGCGCTATCAGCTCGATGAGCTCATTATCGACGACGTCAACCGCGTGACGCCCGAAAAGACCGCCGGCGGTAAGGGCCTCAACGTGGCCCGCGTCCTGGGCCAGCTGGGCGACGATGTCGTGGCAACCGGCTTGCTTGGTGGTCATATGGGCGCCTATATGGCCGAGCTCATGGATGCCAACGGCATTAAGAATGATTTTGTGCCCATCAAGGGCGAGACTCGCATCTGTCTCAATATCCTTCATGCTGGCAACCAGACCGAGTTGCTCGAGAGCGGCCCGACGATTGCCCCCGAGGAACTCGATGCCTTTACCGCCAAGTTCGCCGAGCTTGCGAGCAAGGCCGATGTCGTTACCATCTCGGGTTCGCTGCCCCGCGGCGTCGAGGCGGACTACTATGCCAAGATCACGGGCATTGCCGAGAACGCCGGCGCCAAGGTGCTGCTCGATACCTCGGGTGCCTCGCTTGAGGCTGCGCTCAAGTCCGAGGTCAAGCCTGAGCTGGTTAAGCCTAACCTGACCGAAATTAACGGCCTTCTGGGCACGAGCTTTACCACCGACGATGTGGACGAGCTCCGTTCCGCGCTCGCCTCTGACGCCCGCTTCTCCGATATCCCCTGGGTCGTCGTATCCATGGGTGCTGCCGGCTCAGTTGGCTTCCACAATGGCCGTGCGTTCCGCGCCAAGACCCCCGATATCCCCGCCGTTAACGCTACGGGCTCTGGCGATTCGACCATTGCCGGCTTCGCACATGCGATTGCTGCCGGCGCCGACGACGAGACGGTGCTGCGTACCGCCAACACCTGCGGCAAGCTCAATGCCATGGATCCCATGACTGGCCACTTGGTTATGGATCGTTGGGACGAGGTTTACAACGGCGTTGTCGTGACCGAGCTGTAGGAGCTTGTGCTGCGGCCCCGGCATCGGTTGCTAGCTCATGTCGCCGACAGGTGCAGTAGCATTATGCCGGGGCGCGACGCCGACACTGTCGTGTTCAATCCCGACCTTACCCTGGTCGAGACGCATGTGGGTGGCAACAGCGTCGGTAATGCGTTTGCCGAGTAGCCGCCAAAGAAACGATCCGAGAGGGGATTTAGATGATTTACGGTGCATTGGGCGATATCGAGGAGTACCGTGGAATGCTCAAGGGCCTCGACGTGCTGATCGATTGGCTCGAGGAGAACGATCCGGCGAAGCTCGAGGTCGGCAGCCATCCGATTCTGGGCGACAAGGTCTTTGCGAACGTCATGGCTCCCACGACGCGTCCCGAAGGCGAGGCTCACTATGAGACGCATCAGCGCTATCACGACCTGCAGATCGACGTCGAGGGTCGCGAGGCCTTTAAGGTTGCCACGGGCAGCCTGACGCTGGTTCAGGAGTTTGACGAGAAGGACGACTACGATCTGGTCGATTCCGACGCCTCGATCGCCGGCGATCTTGCTGACGACAAGTTTGCGCTGTTTGTTGCCGGCGAGCCTCACATGCCCACGCTCGAGTTCCAGGGCGATGGCGCGCAGCCGGTCAAGAAGATTTGCTTTAAGCTGCTTGCAGATGCTTACTGGGAGGAGTAGCGCGCTGCTCGGCTGAGCTGTTCGTGTTGCGAGCGTTATCCCTTGGGGGAGCTCGCTTGGGCCCCGCTGAACGCGGTTCCTTTGGGGATTGCGGTTGGCGGGGCTTTTGTTGAGTAGGAGAGTTTCCGGCGGCGTTGTGCTTGGATTGGCGGAAGCGCGCCCGAAATCAGCAACAAAAAAGCCGCCCGAAGGCGGCTATCTTGTGCAATGGAGCCAGCGACCGGGCTCGAACCGGTGACCCCCGCTTTACGAGAGCGGTGCTCTACCAACTGAGCTACGCTGGCGGCCATGTGATGGCGCAACTGAGGCGTCAACGGCTGTCTATGATACGGGACATCGCAAATCCGCGCAAGTGTTCTGACGGCTTTTCTCACTTTAAATGCACTAATATTGGAGACGCGATGTCTTGCTCTTACGGGTCTCAAACAGAATGGGGCAGCGATGACTCAACCCAAGATTCTTCTCGCACGCATCGACGACCGTTTCATTTACGGACAAGACGTTGAGCTGTGGAACGAAGCCGTGGGTTCCAACCTTGTCCTAATCGTCAACGATGAGATCGCGGCAGATTCGCGCCAATGGGCACCCATGAGGGTGGCGGCGCCAGAAGGCGTTTGGACGCGGTTTTTCTCGGTGCAAAGGACCATCGACGTCATTCATACCGCAACGCCTCGCCAATTGATTCTGATCATGGTGGCCTCACCCTCCGATGCGCTCGCGCTGGTTAAGGGCGGTGTGCCGATCACCAAGATCAGCATTGGTCATATGCAGGCAGGGGAGGGCAAGCGTCCCGCAACGCCCGCAGTTGCCGTAGACGACACAGACGTCGCTGTTCTCAGAGAGCTGCAAAAGCTCGGCATAGAACTAGAAATCCGCTATCTCCCCAGTTCCGCCCCCGACCCCATCGGCAATCTGTTCAACTGATCCCTTGGGGACGGAGGAAAACGGATCATTTTGCCTTCGTAGGGGATCTGTGTGGCGCTGTCCGCCAAAACTATGCCGGTTTACTACGATGAATTGCTTATCGCCGAGCATGCCAAATTTGCAGAGAATAAAACCGACGCTCCTATAAGTTGTCAAGAGGCAGTTTGCGGGAGCGTTCTCTCCAATTCGCACAGGAGCTCGTAATACCTCCTCTCCAGTTTCGTCGACCGCCGTTTCCCCCGTTCCAAGTGCCCGAGTGTGGCTGCGGACAGGCCGAGCTCCGCGGCGGCTTTCTTCTGAGTCACCCGCATCGCCTTGCGCATCTTCGCGAGCTCGGGGCCTTCCGGCGCGGCGCCGTCGGGGTTCGGGTCCATGAGCACGTGGTACACCTCCCGCGCTATGTAGCGCTTCAGGCAGCGGACCGCCTCCCGCCGGGACTTCCCCTCGGAGGTCCGCCTCGCCACGTACCTCCTCGTCCTCTCGTCGTACGCCATGCGCTTGATCGCGATCTCGTAGAGCGCCCAGTTCGCCTGCCGGTTGCCGCCGCGGTTGAGCCTGTGCCGGTCCGTCTTCCCGCTCGACGCGGGGATCGGGGAGGCGCCGCACATCATCGAGAACGCCGCCTCGCCCTTCAGCCTGCCGGGGTTGTCGCCGGCGGCCACGACCAGGGCGGCGGCGGTCGTGGTGCCGCAGCCCTCGACGCCGAGCAGCGCGGGCGCGTTCGCCTCCAGCAGCGCGCGGATGCGCTCGTCGAGGGACTCGACCTGGCTGCGGGCCTCCTTCCAGACCGCCGCGACGGACCGCAGCGAGGCCAGCACGCTCTCCTCGAGCGCGTCGCCCGCCTTCCTCCCGCGCGCGAGCAGCGGCATGAGGTCCTTCGGCCGCTCGCGGCCCCTGAACCGCTCCCTCAGGGCGCTCGGGGCCGTCGTGAGCATCGACTTCGCGCAGGCCACGCAGGACGTGGACGTCGCGACGGCCAGCCTGCGCGCGACGTAGAGCTGGCGCACCGCCTCGACCCAGCCGTCCTGCGACTTCGGCACGGAGCAGCCCCTCCCGGACGCCGCCTTGCGCGCCGCGCGCTCGGCGTCCAGCGGGTCGCTCTTCCCCTCGCCGGGCCTCACCTTGTCCCTCTTGGGCCTGAGCACCTCGACGACGTTGTACCCGAGCTCCACGAGCCTCCTCGTCAGCCCGGCCCCGTACGATGCCGTGCCCTCTACGCCGACGACCATGCAGCTCCCCGGGTCGCCTATCGCCTCCGCCAGCCTGTCGTAGCCCTCGGGGTCGGCCCCGAAGCTCCCGCTCCAGATCTTCCTCCCGAGGCCGTCGAGCAGGCACAGGACATGCACGTCCTTGTGCGTGTCGACGCCCGCGATGACCGTTTCGCCTTCCATTTTCGCTCCCCTCGGTCTGCCGCCTGCTCCGCGCCCGGGTCTCCCAGACATTGCACTGACGGGAGCGCTACAATCCAATTGGCTTGTCCGATTGTCCGCGCTCATGCTCCTATTAGGTCATGGCAGGACTCCGGGACGCGGATGCCGGGGCGAGACAGGTCGGATTTGAGGACGGCCGAAGAGGCGTCAGCAGGTCAGTGGGTCATCGTCCCGGCATTCAGCATCAGGGTAGCGCTGCGACGCGGAAATCGCGCGCCGTTGCCGCGCCCCGCAGTGCCCGCTTCCCCCGAGAACAATTATCAGTGCAGGTCACAGACTTGTGCTCTGTTGGTGTGGTCGGAGATTCGGTAAAAGTCTACTCACTTAGT
>CABUUG010000002.1 GCA_902494605.1 uncultured Collinsella sp. | reverse complement strand
CTCTGGTGCCCGCTCGCTGTCCGTCCTCTACCTGCGGCGCTGCCATGGTGCGGCAGTCGGGGACATTTCTTTGTTGCGGGGGCGGCTAAAAGAGCCCCGTCCCACATTAGCTGCCCGTGGGAGGGATGAGCGGTTACTCGCCCAGAATCAGCGCCGCGAGCTCTGCCTGGCTATCCACCACGTAGTCGGCGCCGGCGGCCTCCAGCTCTGCGCGGCCGCGGAAGCCCCAGCTGACGCCCGCGCTCTTAAGGCCGGCGTTGTGGCCGGTCAGGATATCGACATTGGAATCGCCCACATAGAGCGTGGTTGCCGGATCGGCGCCCAGCTCCTCCATCACATGCAGCGTGACGGGTGCTTCGGGCTTGGGCGGAAACGCATCGACACGGCCCTGTACCAGCGCAAAGCGTTCGGAACCAAAATACTTCTCGATAAGCGGAGCCGCCGAGACGTGGTCCTTGTTGGTGAGCACGGCAAGCTGCACACCTGCGGCGCGCAGGCGGTCGAGCATCTCAATCGTGCCGGCATAGGGGGCGGTGTGGTCCTCCTTGTGCTCGCCGTAGTAAGCCCTAAACTCGGCAAGCGTCTGCTCAAACATACGGCCGTCGCCTGCGTACTCGGCGGGCATAAAGCGCTCAACCAGCTTGAGCATGCCGTTTCCCACCTTGTAGCGGTACTCGTCAACGGCAAACGTGGGCCAGCCGTGCGTCTCGCAGGTATGGTTGCCGGCGGCCGCCAGGTCCTCGAGCGTGTTGAGGATGGTGCCGTCAAGGTCAAAGATCACGGTGGAAAAATCTGCCATAGGTACGCTCCCATCAAGATGACTCATCAAAACGGCACCCATGATAGCGCGTGCCGTTCCAGTCGGGCATGAGCGGGCCAAATGTCCCTCGTGGGACTGAGGGGGCCAAAAGTCCCCGTTAAAACGCTTAAATGGCCTCTAACAGGTACATTTGGCCCCCCTCAGCCCCACGGGGGACACTCGGCCCGCTCAATCTTGCGCACGGGGCTTATCGGCCTGTTCAACCCTGCGGGGAATGCCGCCTGCCAGATGCAAACGACCGGTCACGGGTTGTTACGAGTGCCGTGTCCATACTTCCTTAACACATAAGATAAGCTGATTACTGCATATTCAATCCGATTTACCCAGCTAAAGTGTTCTCATTACGCATATTGTTGGTGGGTAGTTCGGGCTCCGTGTGGAGGGGAGAACGTATGAGGTTACCGGCTTTTGCTAAGAAGGCGTTTAGGGGGGGCATAGTCGCGGCGCTTGTGCTTGCCATGCCCGCGCCCGCGCTCGCCTGCACGCAGGTTTACATCGGTAAGAACCAGACAACGACGGGCGATGCCTATGTCGGCCGCGCCGAGGACTATTCACCTCGCTACTGCAAGACCTTTGGCGTGCAGCAGCCGATCGACAACCCTGTCTTCCGTTCTTTCGAGAACGATTCTGTGCCGGGGACCGGCTTTGAGTACACCTATCAGGGTCGCTCGTATCGTTACACCTATGTTCGTGACAATCCCGATGAGTGGGATGCCCAGGACGACGAGGCAGCGTCCCGCGTGTATTCCGAGGCCGGCACCAACGAGCGCGGCGTCTCCGTTTCCGCGACGCTCACAACGGATTACAACGACGGAATCGATGCTATCGACCCTCGTGTCGACACGGGCATCGGCGAGTATAACCTGGCCGACTACCTGTTGAGCGTTTCGTCCACGGCGCGCGACGGCGTGGAGAAGCTCGGCGCCATCATCGATCAGTATGGCTCTCAGGACTGCAACCAGATCGTCATTGCCGACAATACCGAGACCTGGATTTTCGCTCAGCTTTCGGGCCATCAGTGGATTGCCGTCAAGATGGGCGACGACGTGGCGTCCGTTAATCCCAACATCGGCGGCCTGCAGTATAAGGTCGATCTTGACGATGCGAGTCAGTGCCTGCACTCGGCCGATGTCGTGACGCTGCCCGAGTCCAACGGCGTTCTCGTAACCTATGACGACGGCACGCCGAACATCTTCAAGACGTATGGCAAGGAGAATTCGGGTTCGTCGCAGAATACGCGCCTGGCCCAGGGACGTGCTTACTTCGGTGCTGCCCTTGCGCCTCAGACGGACTATACCGTTGATGAACAGGGTCGCGTCACCTCGCTCATCGACCCGCAGCTGACGTTTACGCCGGGCATCAAATCCGATACGTTCACGGCGTTGCGTTCCCTCGCTGCCCGCGGTGAGCAGGATGACAGCCTCAACGCCAATCTCAACAGTGCCCTGTATGCCATCGGCAACAACAGGACGACCGAGGGCAATATCTTCCAGATTCGGTCCGGCCTTTCCAGTGATATCGCCACGATTCAGTGGGAAGCGCTTTCGCGTTGCGAGTTCAGCGTGTACCTGCCCAGCTACTCTGCGCTGTTGACGGAAGTTCCGGCTGACTACTTCCCGGCGTGGAACACGGTGGACGGCACTTATACAGGTCGCAAGGACGACGTTGCGCAGGCTTTGGTCGAAAAGGACGGCAAGAACCTCGACTACGTCTTCATGGACATCAACACGCTCGCCTACAACAACCGTGCCTCGATGGGTGAGAACGTGCGCGCCTACCTCGATGTCCTTCAGAAGCAGGTTATCGCCCAGCAGGACGTTGTTGACGGGTTGATGCAGGCGACCCCTGCCGATCAGCGCACGGACCTTGCCAACAAGGCGTTTGCCGCAGTGAGCGAACAGGTCTACAACAAGGCGGCCAAGCTTCTCGATGAGATGCGCGCCTATGTGAATGCGGGAGATACCTCGAGTGCGTTTATGCCGAGCGACTATGACGCCGAGAATGGAACCTCCCGGACCCCGATTATGTACGCGTCCGCTTTTGTTGCTCCCAGCATCACGGCTCAGCCGCAGTCGGTAACGTGTACTCAGGGCGCTGAGGCCAAGCTGAGCGTTGCCGCGACGGTTGATGACAGCGTGGATGGCTCGGATGCCCAGCTTACCTACCAGTGGTTCGTCAAGGGCGAGGACGGTAACTTCTCTGCCATCGACGGGGCGACGGCGGCTGAGTACGTCGCCGCGACGACCGAGGTCGGTTCAAAGGTGTATCGCGTTGAGGTGACGAGTGCTGCCGGGCTGGTTTCCACGTCCGATGAAGCGACGGTGACCGTGACGCAGGCTGCGCAGGAGGAGCCTGGGCAGAAGCCCGGTCAGAAGACGGATGTGAAGACGGACGTCAAGGCCGATACCGCCAAGAAGGCGACCAAGGGAGGGCTTGCCAAGACCGGTGATTCGTCTGTGGTGACCGTGGCGCTTCTGACGGTGGCTGGAGTTCTGGCCGTTATGGGGGCCGTGCTTATCCGCAAGCGTGCGAATTAACCGGAGCGGGACATAGACGACAGCCCTAACTAAAAACGGTCCCGTACGAGTAATCGTGCGGGACCGTTTGCTTGAGCTAAAGCAAAATGAGCGGGCCAAAAAGCCCCCGTGGGACTGAGGGGGCCAAAAGTCCCTGTTAAAACGCTTAAATGGCTTCTAACAGGTACATTTGGCCCCCTCAGCCCCACGGGGGACATTCGGCCCGCTCAATCTTGCGGGCGGGCTTGGTTCGTTAGCGGCCTAGTGGCGATATGGGTTGCCTATAGGTGGTCATCCGGGAGCCATATGGCTCGGGTATGGCGGTTTTTTGTGTAGCGCATTGACCGATTTACCTGCGGTAACGTACACTTCCTCCGATTAAAAATAGAAGCCGGAGCACGGGTGCGCGCGAGCGCATAAAGGGGAATCGGGTGAGAATCCCGAGCAAGGCGGTTACTGTATGCGGGCGCGCCCGCGAGTCAGATTACCTGCCCGCGCTCTTCTCGAAACCGAGGGCCTCTCTGTTTGCCGCTGGATTCCGGTCTACAAGGGGTGCTGCTGAGCGTGCGTTTTGCTGCCGATAGGGTGGCTGACGTGCGCCTTTGTGCTGCCGGGGTATCGCCTGTCCCGCCTTCTTCGCCATGGCTCTATTGCAGGTTCGCGAAAGAAGGAGAATGGGTGACGCGAAACAACATTATGCTCAAGCGCCTGGGAGCCGCTGCTTTCTCGGCGCTGCTCGTCTGGTCGATGCCGGGTACGTCGGCATTTGCCGAGGGCGTGGCAGAGGTCGCTGTGCAGGCGCAGGCCCAGGCCTCGCAGCAGGCGGATACTGCCGAGAATGCCGACGAGTCGAGTTTCACTGCGGACGAGCAGACGGGTGCTGAAGGCGCCGAGGCATCGGCGGACGAGGCGAGCTCCGAGGCCGCTCCGTCTGCCGATGAGAGCCTTGCTGCCGCGGCGGACATCGACGACGAGGATGCCGATGCTCAGCAGGCACGCGGCGCGCGCGTCGCCAAGGCCGGCGAGACCGTGATGGTCTCTTTTGCCGATGAGCTGCCCACCATCATCGAGGCCGGGGCTGTCGTGAAGCTCGCGGCGAATATCAGCCTTGAGGCTGGCCAACAGATCGAGACCGTGGCCGGTACGCTCGATGGCCAGGGCCACAGCATCGTGCTCAACGGCAAGGCGCTGGCGAAGAGCGTGGCTGGTACGGTACAGAATCTGGGCGTGACGGGTTCGATGACGATTTCTGGCACCGACGGTCCTATCGCCACCACATGCTCGGGTACCGTGCAAATGTGCTGGTCGACGGCAAGCCCCTCTGACGACAATTGGACTTTCGCTGACGCTGCCGGTCTTGTAGGCAAGCTCGATGGCGGTTCGGTGCTCAACTCGTATTACGCCGGCAGCCTCAGCGGCATGCCCTTTGGCGGTTACGGCCTCGTTGCCTGGTATCAGTCTGGCACCGTGACCAACAATCTGTTCACTGCGGGCGATCAGGCGTGCGGCTACAAGGTCGATTCTTCCTTTGGCAGCAAAATCTCTGTCGACGACCTCAAGACCCAGGCCTCGGTCGATAAGCTCAACACCGATGCCCCTGCCACCGGCTTTACCTGGTCTGCGCAGGGCGGTTTGCCTGTGCTGATCTCGGGCGGCGCTGCGGTCGTCGTGAACAAGGATGCCCTCAAGGCTGCGATTGACGATGCCAACGCCAAGATCGAGAACGACTACACGGCCGAGAGCTGGTCGAAGCTCGCTGAGGCCCTTGTGAGCGCTCAAGACGTCTACGCCAACGATGACGCCAAGCAGGCCGAGGTCAACGCCGCAACCAAGACACTCACCGATGCTATTGCCGCGCTCGAGAAGCCCAAGCCCACCGAGCCCGTGGCTCAGCCGCAGAACGTAGTGCACCTGAGCTCGCAGAGCGACCTCGAAAACAAGTTCAAGCCCGCCGACGCCGACGCCTATTACGTTCTCGACAACGACATTACCATCGATGACGAGTACTTCTTTGCTCCCATGGGCATACTTGCGGGCACACTCGACGGCCAGGGCCACACCATCACCTTCGCCAACGGCGGTGGCGTGAAGTCGCTCATGGGCGGCGTTGCCTCCACGGGCGTGGTGCAGAACATCTCGTTTGCCGGCAAACTGAAGCAAGCGACGGACGGCAAGGCGTTCGGCCCCCTGGGCAACAGTGTGCAGGGCGCCGTGCTCAACTGCTCCACGAGCGTGACCGGCAAGGGCGTTGCGGGCTTTGCGCGCACGCTCGACGGCGGCATCGTGTCCAACTGCGTGTCGACCTCCGAGGGCACGGCGGGCGCGCTGTTCGCGACCTACAACGCGGGCCAGCTCGTCAACACCTACTGGGGCGCATTCCTCACCAACAAGATGGACGCCCCCGCCTCGGCGCTCGTCAACGCCTATGCCGTCGACCCGGCCGACATGGCCACCGACGCCTTCGCCGACCTCATCAACGCTAACTGCGGCGCCAACGGCAGCAGCTGGGGTATCGATAAAAATGGCACGCCGGTCTTTGGCTCGGGCAACAGCTACCAGGCGCCCGAGGATACCACGCCCGACGACACCTACACCGTGAGCTTCACGGCCAACGACGGCACCAGCCAGGCGGTTGCCGACCATATGCTCGAGGTTTCGCCCGACGCTGTGAACGCCTACCGCAAACTTGGCGTTTTTGCGCTTAAGGGCGTGCCGGCCACGAGCACCGTCACCTGGGGCGCCGACGATGCCAACCGCGGAAACATCGGTATCAACGAGTCCACGGGCGAGCTCTACATCTACGACAACGCCACCGGCACGGTGACCGCCACCGAGCATAAGGCCAATGGTTCCGAGCAGACCGTGGCCACCATCAAGATCAAGGCCAAGGCCAAACAGTTCGATGACTTTGAGCTGCGGTATCGTGCCTCCGACGGCACCGTGAGCGACGTGACCGATGGCGCGGCTACCGTCCAGGGCTCTGAGGTGCGCAACCTCGAGGTGCGCGTGCATTACGTCGACGCCGATAAGGACGAGTACGTGCCCGTTTCGTTCAGCCGCTTCCACTTTGCCTCGAGCGATCCTACGACCATCTACAGCAACGACTACTCGGCCTGCTTTTACTTCAAGCATGCCGGCAGTGCCACGATCACCGTTACCCCGCGCGACGTCGCATCTGCGGGCGCTGGCTCCAAGAGCGTGACGCTGATGTCAGAAGCCGTGGCCGCCACGTCCATCTCGATGGGCTATAACGAGGACGGCGCCACCGTCTACCTGCAGGGCCGCAACCCGCTCTCCGAGCGCGGCGCGTTTTTGACCGATCACGCACGCCCGGTGGTGGCGCCCGACAACGCCACCAACCGCGACAACTTTACCGTGACGAGCAGCGATCCTGCCGTGGCGGCCTACGCCACCGCGGGCGAGATCGGCTACACGGCGTACAAGGCTGGCACCACCACGTTTACCGCGACGCTGCCCGACACGGACGCCGATGGCAAGGTCATCAGCGCGTCGTGCGACGTGACTTATGCTTACCAAAATCCGCTTGCGAGCGTGACGGCCGGCACGGACAGCCTCTACCTCAAGGCCGGCTCGGCGCAAAAGCTCGACCTGACCTTTACCGGTAAAAACGACGCGGACGGCTGGAGCGTGACCGAGCCCGGCCTCACCTGGACGTTCAAGACGCTCGACGGCAAGGACGCCTCGGGTATCGTGGGCATCGACCGCATCGAGAAGGGCGCCTGGAAGCACGTCGACGGCGCTCCCGATGACGGCCTGTACGTGGCCTCGAGCGACTACACGGTGACTGCGCTTTCGGCCGGCACGGTGGTCGCGACGGGTACGCCGGTGGACACGACCGCCGGTGCCGAGCCCGTGACGCTTACCATCACCGTGGCCGGTGTGGCCGCGAGCCCCGCCACGAGTGAGTCCGCCTCGGCGGGCATCGATGCTGCCGCTGCGTTCATCGACGTGCGCCGCAGCTCCGACGCCTTCCAGTACGGCGACGAGTGGGAGATCTACGACTTTGCCAAGGCGGGCCGCAAGATCGATTCCAAGCTGCTCGACAACTACCGCACCTCGCTGGCCAAGCACAAGGCCGAGTGGGGGAGTGCGACCTGCGCTCTGACTGAGACCGAGCGTGTGGCGCTGGCCCTCTCCGCCATCGGCGAGGACATCACCGACTATGACGGCGTCAACCTGGTCGAGCTCATCTGCAGCCGCACCGATATGACGCGCGCCAACGAGAAGATCTTTGCGCTGATGGCGCTTAATGCGAGCGGCTCGGATGTACCCGCCGGTTCTGCCTGGACGCGCGCGAGCCTCGCGGACGCCGTCTGCGAGCTTCTCGGCAGCGACGACGCCGTGGAGGGTACGCGTCTGGGCGACGTGGACCTGACGGCCATGGCGATCCAGGCCGTGGCGCCCTATGAGGGCGACACCAAGGTCGATGCTGCCATCGAGAACGGCCTCTCCTACCTCAAGGGCAAGATGAGCGCGGGCACCTGTGATTTCGGTTCTGCCGAGGCCAATGCCCAGGTGATCCTCGCGCTGCTTTCGCTCGACCGTGACCCGGCCAACCCCGTTAACGGGTTTGCAAATGCCGTGACCAACGTGGTCTGCGCGCTGGACCTGTACCGCGTGGACGGCGGCAACGGCTATGCGCACAGCAAGGGCGGCGCGGCCAACGCCATGGCGACCGAGCAGGCGCTCCGCGCGCTCACGACGTATCGTGTCTCCTCGGGAGAGACGATTGCCTGGAAGACGGCCGTGACGGCGGGCAAGGGCTCGAGCAGCAAGGACCCGCAGAAGCCCACGGTGGCGCCGGGCGTCCTGACGCCGGGTGCCGGGTCGGACGGCGGTGCCGGCAACGGGACCGCCGGTTTTGCGGGCGTAATGGCTCCTGTGGCCGCCAAGATGGCCGGTGCTTCCTCGAGCGAGGGCGCCAAGGCAGCTGGCGATTCCAAGGCCGAGGCCGAATCCGGCAAGAAGGATTCGACGGAGTCTTCCGTCGCCGGCAAGACAGACAAGAGCGGCAAAAAGTCGGGCACGTCCGGCAAGACCGCCGCGTTGAGCGCCGGCGCCGCCAACAAGGCTGCGGACGCGGGCTCGAACGGCTTTGCCATCGCCGGTGTTGCCGTGGGCATCGTCGGTATCGCGGCCGTCGGCGGCTGGTTTTTCTACACCAAGCGTCGCGCGGCGTAGCGAGCGTCTGCCTGACAGGTAAATACTGCAAGGAGTATGGTCTTGCAAAGCGAAGGGCCCTCCTGCCGATCAGCTCGGCAGGAGGGCCCTTCCATCTCCCCGCAGTTTGAGTGGGCCAACGTCCCAGTGAAAATGGGCGGGCCGATTGTGGTCGGATGCTGGGCAGCTTGCAGAGCAGCCGCTAGCAAATCCTTGGCAGCTGCTCTCCTACGAGCATGTCGAGGATGCGGGTCGAACCCCAGCCGGTGCGCACGCGCACGGCGGGGCGGGCGCCCTCGGCAAGTGGCAGCACGCGGCCGATAATCGCGGCGTTCTCGCCGTAGCGGGCGGCGCGCATGGCGGCCAGCGCCGCATCGGCTTGCTCGGCCGGCACGACGGCAACCATCTTGCCCTCGTTTGCCACCTGCAGCACATCGTAGCCGAGCATCTCGCAGGCGGCCTGCACGTCGGGACGCACGGGCACGGCATCCTCGTCGACCTCCATGGCAACATTGCTGGCCTGGGCAAACTCGTTGAGCGTGGATGCTAGGCCGCCGCGTGTGGGGTCGCGGAAGCAGCGGGTGTCGGGGGCGGCGGCGAGCACGTCGGCAATCAGATGATTGAGCGGCGCAGCGTCGCTTTCGATGTCGCTCGAAAACGCCAAGCCCTCGCGTTGGCTCATGATGGCGATGCCGTGGTCGCCTAGCGTACCCGACACCAGGATGGCGTCGCCGGGCCGGCAGTTGGCACCGCTGAGCGTCACGCCTGCGGGAACCTCGCCCACGCCGGCGGTATTGATGTAGACGCCGTCGGCACCGCCGCGCTCGACCACCTTAGTGTCGCCGGTGATTATGGACACGCCCGCCTCGTGCGCCGTTTCGGCCATGGTCTGCACAATTTGGCGCAGCTTGTCCATGGGATAGCCCTCTTCGAGGATAAAGCCGCATGAGAGGTAGCGCACGTTAGCGCCCGAGGTCGCGACGTCGTTGACGGTTCCGCATACGGCGAGGCGGCCGATATTGCCGCCGGGGAAGAACTGCGGCGTTACCACAAAGCTGTCGGTCGACATGGCGATTCGCCCGTTTGCGGGCAGCGCGGCGACACCGGCATCGTTGCCCGCAAGCAGCTCGGGCGACCCAAAGGCATCCAGAAAGACCTCATCGATAATGCGCTTCATCATCTGGCCGCCGGAGCCGTGGCCCAGCAGGACGGTGCTATCGGTGGCAGTACGGGACATATCGAAAACTCCAATCGTGGGTGGAATTATATGGGTGAGGCGCAGCGTCGACCGGTCCGCCATTCGTTAGAACGGCGGAACCTAATAGTCGCGGTAGCGGTAGTACGCCGCGCAGCTACCTTCGGAGCTCACCATGCAGGGGCCGACGGGGTGTTCGGGCGTACATGCGTGGCCGAACAGCGGGCAGTCGCTTGGCGTGATGGCACCGCGCAGCACGTCGCCGCAGCGGCATCCGCGTGGCTCAACCGTCGGTTCAATGGGCACGTCAAAGCGGGCGCCGGCATCAAAGCGCGCGAATTCGGGTCGGATGGAAAGACCCGAATTGGCAATCGGTCCCAGCCCGCGCCACGTGGCGTCGCACGGCTCAAATACCTGCTCGACCAGCTGGCGTGCTACGGGATTGCCGTCTGCATTGACGCCGCGGCGGTAGGCGTTGTCGATCGCCGGCCTGCCTTCGACAACCATCTGGACCAGCATGCAGATGCCCTGCAAGATATCGACCGGCTCAAACCCGGTGACCACGCCCGGGGTCTCGAACTCATCGACCAAAAACCCAAAGGGTGCCAGGCCTGTGATGGTAGCGACGTGACCAGGCAGGATAAAGCCGTCGATGGTCGTCTCGGGGTCGTTGGAGATCGCGCGCAGAGCCGGCGGCGTGGTCTTGTGAGCACAGTAGACCGAGAAGTTCTGGAGCCCGCGCGCGTCGGCCTCCAGGATGGCGGCGGCAATGGTGGGCGTTGTGGTCTCAAAGCCGACGCCCATAAAGATAACCGGGCGTTCGGGATTTTGCTCGGCAATGTCGAGTGCGTCGAGCGGAGAGTAAACGATGCGGATGTCGCGCCCCGCCGCCTTTTGCGCGGCAAGCGAGGTGGACGATCCGGGCACGCGCATCATGTCGCCAAAGGTGGTGATGATGGCGCCGTCCATGTTGGAAAGCGCGATTGCGTGATCGATGTCACGGTTGGCGGTGACGCAAACGGGGCACCCCGGGCCGCTCAGCAGTTTGAGTCCCGTCGGCATAATGGAGCGAAAGCCATAGCGGCCAATGCTCACGGTATGCGTACCGCAGACTTCCATAAGGTTGATGGTGCGGTCGCCGACGAGTTCGCGGATGCGTTCGATGAGCTCGCGGGCCAGCTTGGAATCGCGAAATACCGAAAAGTCGATACCGGAGCGAGCCGGCCGCGTCGCCGCCACTAGTATGCCTCGACCGGGTTGGTGGCGAGTTGGTCCTCTTTGGCCAGCTCGGTCATAGTATTGACGAGCTCGAGGGTCTCTTGGGCCTCCTGCTCGTCGACAATCTGAATGCCAAAGCCGGCGTGCACGAGAATATAGTCGCCTACCTGTGCCGTCGGCACGAGGCGCAGCGAAACGGGGCGCTCGATGCCCATCATGTCGACGGTCGCCTTAAGGTCGTCGTCGCGTTTGACCACTTTACCGGGAACGGCAAGGCACATAATGTTCCCCTTTATACGTTTTGCGCTGGATAGGCGCCTAATTACCCATCGGTTGATGGTAGCGCTCGCGGGAGTCACGAGCAAATGCGTTACACCTGTGAGACGGTGGCGCGCAGGCTGGAAAAACGCCTATCGCGATGCTGTCTGCGCGAGGAGAGCGCGAGCGATGGCGGCCTGACCGTAGGCGATGCAGCCGTCGTTGACGGGCACGGAGTGGGGAACCAAGACAGTGAGACCCACGCTTTTGAGCTCACGGGTGAGGAGCTGGAGCAAAAGTCGGTTCATGAACACGCCGCCCGAGAGCGCGACGGTGTCGAGGCCTTCACGGGCGCAGATCTCGCTTGCGATGTGGGTCGTAGCGTGCGTAATGGCGATGTGAAACCCGAGGGCGAGCTTGTCGGCCGGCGCGCCTGCCTCGATTCCATTCAGAAGAGCTTCGATGAGCGGTTGGGGGTCCAAGATGGGGGAGTCGTCGGCAGACGTGAATACGCCTGCATGATTGCCGTCGAGACGAACGGTCTTACCGCCGAGCGCGCGCCAGGCGGCGGCCTCAAGCTCGATGGCGGGTTCACCCTCGTAGGTCGCTTGGCCGCAAATGCCCAGGATCGCGGCTGCGACATCAAACAAGCGACCCATACTGCTGGTGCGCGGGCTGTTGATGCCACGTTCGATCATCGTTGCCGTCACGCTGCGTGTTTGCTCGTCTAGGTCGCCCAAGAGCCGCTCAGCCCCCGGGTGTTCAAGCAGGCCGAGCTCGCTGAGCAGGGCAAAGGCGTTGCGGCGGGCGTCGCGCACGGAGGCCGCCCCGCCGGGGAGCGCCCAGGTGCGCAAATACGCGGCGCGCTCAAAGCCGCCAAGGCTTGCAACAAGAAACTCGCCGCCCCAAATGGTCCCATCGGTGCCGGCGCCGGTGCCGTCAAAGGCGATGCCAAGGACGCGCGCGTCGGTTGTAAGCTGGTCCGCGACGATAGCCTCGGCCATTACGCTCGCGATATGCGCATGATGGTGCTGCACCTCAACGAGCGGCAGATTGCATTTTCGCGCCTGCTCGCGCGCCCACTGGCTCGATAGATAGCTGGGGTGTAGATCGCAGGCCAAGGCGGCGGGCGCCAAGTCAAAGAGATCTTCCAAGCGCGTGCGCGCGGCGTTCCAGGCATCGAAGGTCCCGCCGTTTTCAACATCGCCGATATGCTGCGACACAAAACAGGTTGCCTCGCCGTTCGTCCCTTCACGCGTGAGCGCAATCGTTGCCTTTTGTTGTGGCCCGCAGGCGAGCACGCAGGGCGGAGCACCGTTGAGCACCGGCAACGGCAGCGGCTGGGGTGCATATCCGCGAGCGCGGCGAACGGGCGTAACGGCGCCGTCGACCACGCGTACCACAGAGTCGTCGTAGCGCGACAGAATTGCGCGGTCGTTGCCGAGCAGCGCGTCGGCGATGCCGGCGGCAACGAGGTGTTCCCAGGCAAGGTCATCGTCGGTCTCGATGGGTTCTTCGCTCAGGTTTCCGCTGGTCATGACGAGCGCGTGCATACCGCGGGCTTCTGCCGCGGCAAGCAACAGATGCTGAAGCGGGGTGTAGGGGAGCATGACGCCGAGCTCGGGAAGGTCGTGCGCGACGGATGGCGCGAGTGTAAGGGCGTCGGGGGAATCTCCCTCGCCAACAGCACGCCGGCGCAATAGCACGATGGGGCGGATGCTACCGGTTAGCAAGCCGCGCTCGGCATCATCGACATGGTACAGGCGTTCAGTATCGGCGAGGCTGCGCACCATAACGGCAAGCGGCTTGTTGCTGCGGCGCTTGCGACGGCGCAGCTCGACCACTGCCTGCTCGTTGGCGGCGTTGCAGGCCAGATGGAATCCGCCCAGGCCCTTGATGGCGACAATACCGCCGCTGGCCAGCAACTCGACACAGCGGTCAATAATGGCGTCGCTGGTTTCGCGCGTGCTGCCGACGGCTGGCGTCGCCCCCGAGCCTTCGAGCTCCATGTCGCCCTCTGCCTCGCGCCAGGTAATATGCGGCCCGCAATCAAAGCAGGCATCGGGCTGTGCGTGAAAACGCCGGTCGAGTGGGTCGGCATACTCCGCGGCGCACTTGGGACACATGGGAAAACAATCCATCGACGTGGCCGCTCGGTCATAAGGCAGCGATCGGATGATGGTAAAGCGTGGGCCGCAGTTAGTGCAGTTGATAAAGGGGTAGTGATAGCGGCGGGCGGCGGGGTCGAACAGTTCGCGCAGGCAGTCGTCACAGGTGGCGATATCGGGGGAGATGAGCGTCGTGTGCACGGTCTGATCCTGCGACGCTACGATACGAAAGACCTGCTCATCGTCGGCATCCCAAGCGTCGGGCTCCAGGTCTGCAACGGCGATATGCTCAACGCGGGCCGCGGCAGGCGCGTGCTCCGACAGCGCGGCGACAAAGCCGTCGAGCGCCTCGACCGAAGCATGCGCCTCGATGTGCACGCCGTCGCCCGCATTGAGTACCCAGCCGCAAATGCCATGCGCCATAGCCTCGCGATACACAAATGGCCGCATGCCAACGCCCTGCACAATGCCCGTCACATGAATATGCACATGCCGCATGTGACACCCCTCATCAAAACCGACCAAAAAGGGACAGGTTTATTTTGGTAGGTACAACTTCTAAACCTGCCAAAACAAACCTGTCCCTTTTTGGCAGGTGCGCTGCGGGAAATCCCGCTATAGCCCCAGACTTTGCCTGGTGGCGGCGCAGGTGAGCTCGCCGTGCTTAACGCCGCGCAGGCCCAGCAGGCGGTCGGCCAGTTCGTAGACGCGCTCGCCGCGACCCTTGAGCGCCAGAATCTCCAGACAGTTGTGGTGATCCAGATGCACGTGCATGGTCGATACGATCTCGTCGGTGTAGTCGTGCTGCACTTCGTCCAGGCGGCGCGTCAGGTCGCCGGTATGGTGGTCGTAGATCATGGTGAGCGATCCGATAACGTGCTCATCGGGCGTGCGCATCTGCTCTTTGGCGATTGAGGCGCGAATCAAATCGCGCACTGCCTCGGAGCGGTTGGCCACGTCGCCGCGGCGTGCGATTTGCTCGTCAAAGCGGCGCAGCAGGTCATCGGGCGCGGTGACCGAAAAACGGACCAGCTCGGAGCCGCCGCCGCAACGGCAGCTCGCCTCGTCGCCCGTGCCGTTGCGGTGGTCGTGCCCGCAGCCGTGCTCGTGTTCGTGTTCGGACACCCTACACCAGCTTTACGGAGCCGACAGAGTTGTGGTCAGCCTCGATGGCTTCCTCGTAGCCCTCGAGCGCGTCATGCGCCTCGTGCAGTGCGGCCATGGCAGCTTCGAGCTTGGCGCCAATGCGCTCCATGTCAAAATTCTCGGTCGCATGCAGCAGCTGATGGCTCCACTCGTGGGCGAGCTCGATGGTGTCGTCGACCTGCTTGACGCTCATGGCAAGCTGGCTCATGTTCATTCCGACGTCATGCATGGGAGATCTCCTTATGTTCGGGGCAATCCAGTGGTTCAGATTCTACTACGCCCGCGCGGGGCGCTACCGCATAAGAAAACGGGTGCGAGTCTGTGTGACCCGCACCCGTTCACTGGGGGCTGTTTGTATCTACCATACTATCCGTGGTCGCACGCGGTACACCCAGAAGTCCGGCGAGCGGTGCAAAAGCGCTCATGGACGGCGGCAGGACGCCAAAATGTAACCAGCGTATTACAGGTGCTTCTCCAGCAGTGCCTGCAGCCTTGCCTTGGGCAGCGCGCCGACCGAGCGGTCGACCTCCTCACCGTTCTTAAAGACAATCAGCGTGGGGATGCTCATGACGCCAAACTTCATGGCCAGGTCCTGATTGTCATCGACGTTGCACTTGGCAACGGCAAGCTTGCCGGCCAACTCGTCGGCTACCTCGTCCACGATGGGCGAGAGCGATCGGCAGGGCCCGCACCAGGGCGCCCAAAAATCAACCAGTACGGGAAGGTTGCCGTTAACGACGGAATCGAAGTTCTCGGGGGTAATCTGCTTAATGTCAGCCATGGTGACCTCCATAATGCGACGCGGCTCGGCCGCGTAAAACTCAGTACGACCGTGCTTATACCCAACGACCCGCAAAGCAACCACTCACGGGCGGCTCTTTTATATAATGGTGGGCACGCAAACGATTGGAGAGCGCATGCCCACGTCACAAAGCCAGAAAAAAGAAGCCATCGCCCAGGCGGCCGAGCAGGAGCTTGCATCGCTTGCGGCCCGTGGCGTGCGCATCGCGGGCAACGCGTGCTCGCCGATCGTGCTGGTCAAAGGTGATTTGGATGATGCCGAGCGCTCGGGCGGCGAACTTGCCGCCGGCGCGGATGGTGCCGCATTGCGCAAGGCGCTCGGGGCAATCGGTTACGCGCCCGAAGATTTTTGTGTGCTGGCGAGTGTTGCCGGCGCAGGCGACGGAGCTGTGGCGGTGGGCCACGCCCTGCCGTGCGACCTGTTCCGCGAGGCGCTTGAGGCCTTGGACCCCGAGGCGGTGCTGCTGCTCGATAACAGCGCGGCCGATGTCATGCGCGAAACCTACGCCGACATGCTCGTGGCGATTGATGACTTCGACACCGCCATGCTCAAGCCCGGTCTGATCGCCCATGTGCAGGGCCGCCGCGTGCTCGCGCTCGATGGCTTTGAGGCGGCGCTGACCGACAAAGCGGCCAAGCAGCGCATGTGGGCCTATATCAAGCAGCTGACCCCGGCGGCTGCTCCACTGTAGCGGATTGGCGCCGGCGAGCGATTGCCTGGCGGGCGTGCCGTCGACCATGCGCGGCGGCCGTCCAAAGATGCCTCCTACGCTATCGAGAGCTCGACTATCCTCAGCTTGCCAGCTCGAAAATGGACCCGCCCCAAGATTGAATCTTTATTCCAACTTTACACCTAGGTTTACAGCTGTCTTGTCAGCTGTAAACCTAGGTGTCATACTAAAGTCCCAAGATTCGCCAAAAGAGAGGGGCCTTGATGGCACAGAGCGCGAACATGGATGCATCGGAGCTTGCACGCGACATTGCGGCCGGCCTGGCATCGGCAACGACGGCAACGGAGCGCGCGGCATTGGTGTCCGCAGAGCTCGTCGAGGCCATTCAGCAACTTAAAACCAAACGCGACGCGGTGATCCTGGCACACTATTACGTGGCACCCGAGGTCCAGGCTGTGGCCGATTACGTCGGCGACAGCTTCTACCTGGCAAAGCTCGCCAAAAGCCTGCCGCAGCAGACCATCGTGCTGTGCGGCGTGGAGTTTATGGGCGAGAGCGCCAAACTGCTCAACCCCACCAAGACCGTGCTGCTGCCCGAGCCGGGCGCGGACTGCCCTATGGCACACATGGTCAAGCGCGAGACGGTCGACGCGGCGCGCGCCGAGTACGGCGACGACCTTGCCGTGGTCTGCTACGTCAACTCGACGGTCGAGATCAAGAGCTGGAGCGACGTGTGCGTCACCAGCTCCAACGCCGTCAAGATCGTGTCCGAGCTACCGCAGCAACACGTCCTGTTCATCCCCGATCAAAACTTGGGCCGCTTCGTAGCCGAGCAAGTGCCGCAAAAGCACGTCACCCTCAACAAGGGCTACTGCCCGCGTCACCACATCATCACCGTCGAGCAGATCGTTGACGCGCAGGAAGCGCACCCCGACGCACTCGTGCTGGCGCACCCCGAGTGCAAGGCCGATGTCCTTGCCGAGGCCGACTACATCGGCTCCACTGCCGGCATCATCAAGTACGCCGAGGAGTCGGACGCCAGCGAGTTCATCATCGTGACGGTTCGCGGCGTGCTCTACGAACTTGAGCGCCGCTGCCAGGGCACCGGCAAGAAGTTCTACTTCCCTGCGGTGCAGCCCACCTGCGTCAACATGGATCTCATCACGCTCGAAAAACTCGTGCGCTGCCTGGAGACGGGCGAGGGCGAGGTGCAGATCGGCGTGTCGGACGAGGCTGCCGACCAGGCCAAACTCACGCTCGACCGCATGCTCGAGTACGCGGCGCGCTAGAACGATGTGACATGAGGGACAGTCCCTTATGCCACATTACAAAGGAGAGGATTCCTGTGGAAACCAAACAATACCCCGACATGGAGTGCGACGTCGTCATTGCCGGCTGTGGCGTGGCGGGCCTGTACGCGGCCCTCAATCTGCCGACGAGCACGCGCGTGATCATGCTCTCCAAGGGCGCTGTCGACGAGTGCGATTCGATGCTCGCGCAGGGCGGCATCTGCGTGCTGCCCGAAGGCTCGGACTACGATGCCTTCTTTGAGGACACCATGCACGCCGGCCATTACGAGAACCGCCGCGAGAGCGTCGACATCATGATCCGCTCGAGCCGCTCGGTCATCAACGACCTGCTGGCGATGGGCGTGGACTTTGAGCGCAAGGCCGACGGCAGCCTCGACTTTACCCGCGAGGGTGCACACAGCCGTCCGCGCATTGCCTTCCATGCCGATATCACCGGCAAGGAGATCACGACTAAGCTGCTTCAGGCTGTCCGCAAGCTGGACAACGTGCAGATTTTGGAGCACGTGGCCATGACCGACATCCTGACGGGCGAGCGTGACGGCGACACGGTGTGTGCCGGTGTCGTCGCCGTTTCCGTGGACGAGGACAACTCGGTTCGTCCCGCCGACGAGCTGGTAAATGCCGCTGCGGGCGCGCATGCCGGCGAGCCGTTTAAGATCCATGCCCGCCACACGCTGTGGGCGACGGGTGGCATTGGCGGCGTGTACGACCACTCGACCAACTACCCGCAGCTCACGGGCGACGCCTGCTACATCGCTCAGGAGCATGGCATTAAGATGGAGCACCTGGACTACGTGCAGATCCATCCCACGGGTCTGTTCTCGCCGCAGCCGGGTCGCACGTTCCTGATCAGCGAGAGCTGCCGCGGCGAGGGCGCGATTTTGCTCAACGCCGCCGGCGAGCGTTTTACCGACGAGTTGCGGCCGCGCGACGTTGTCGCCGCCGCCATCCGCGAGCAGATGAAGCAGGACGGCACCGAGCACGAGTGGCTGAGCTTTGCCCCCGTCGAGCGCGACGTGGTGACCGGGCACTTTGCCAACATTCGCGCGCGCTGCCTGGAGGACGGCCGCGACATCTTGGACGAGCCCATTCCCGTTACGCCGACGCAGCACTACTTTATGGGCGGCGTGTGGGTCGACAAGGACGGCCGCACCTCGATGCCCGAGCTCTACGCCGCGGGCGAGACGGCCTGCAACGGCGTTCACGGCAAGAACCGCCTGGCTTCCAACAGCCTGCTCGAGGCGCTGGTCTGGGGTCGTCGCGCCGCGTGGTATATGCGTACCGGCAAGTCGCTGGCCGTAGAGCAGGCGGGCGATCCCGCGCTTGATGGCCGTCATCGTGCCCTGAGCGCCGACACCCTGGCAATCGATGATTTGGCCCGTGCTGCCGGCACGCAGGCCGTGGAGGAGTAGACCATGAATCCCATTACCATGAAGCTCGTCGTCGATGATCTGATTCTGCAGGCTCTACGCGAGGACATTACCTTTGAGGACGTGAGCACGGAGAGCGTGTGCCCTACGGCGCGTCCCGCCACGGTGGAGCTCATCGCCAAAGCCGATGGCATCATCGCCGGCCTGGATGTGTTCGCTCGCACCTTTGAGCTGCTGGATTCGCAGAGCTCGGTGCTGTTTGATGTTGCCGATGGTGACGAGGTGCACGCCGGTGACCGCGTGGGCCAGGTGCGCGGCGATGCGCGCGTGCTGCTTTCGGGCGAGCGCGTGGCGCTCAACTACCTGCAGCGCATGAGCGGCATCGCTACCTATACACACCAGATGGCTGCAGTGCTCGAGGGTACTAAGACCGTGCTTGTCGATACGCGCAAGACCACGCCGGGCATGCGCGTCTTCGAGAAGGCCGCGGTCGAGATCGGCGGTGGCAGCAACCACCGTTACAACCTGTCGACGGCCGTCATGCTCAAGGACAACCACATCGATGCCGCCGGCGGCGTGACGCGTGCGATCGAGATGGCGCGCGCCCATGCATCGTTTACCACGACGGTCGAGATTGAGTGCGAGAACCTGGATATGGTGCGCGAGGCCGTGGAGGCCGGCGCCGATATCATCATGTTCGACAACATGACCCACGACGACATGGCTGCCGCGATTGAGCTTATCGCCGGCCGCGCCAAGACCGAGTGCTCGGGCAACGTGGACGCCAGCAATATCCGCGCGCTCGCCGACCTGGGCGTTGACTTTATTAGCTCGGGGGCGCTGACGCACTCTGCGCCGATTCTCGACCTCTCGCTCAAGCACCTGCGTCTGCTGGACGGTAAATAATGAACGCCCGCGAGCGTCGCCGTGCCATCATGGACGTGCTCGAGGTGGCCAAGGAGCCCGTTTCGGGCAGCGCACTTGCCCGCGAGGTTGGCGTGAGCCGTCAGATCGTAGTTCAGGATATTGCCCTGCTGCGTGCCGATGGGCACGATGTCGTGGCCACCAACCGTGGTTATGTGCTGCAGGAGGCCCCCAGCAGCCCCGCCGTGCCCACGCGCTTGGTCAAGGTTCGCCACAGCGTTGAGCAGGCAGGCGATGAGCTCACGAGTATCGTCGACGCCGGCGGCGCTGTGCTCAACGTGATCGTCAATCACCGCGTGTACGGTAAGATCACGGCCGACCTGGACATTCGCAATCGTCGAGATGTTGAGCGCTACCTGCACGATATCGAGAGCGGAAAGAGTTTTCCGCTCCTAACGGTGACGAGCGGCTATCACTTCCATCGCATTGCGGCAGAGGACGAGCAAACCCTCGACGAGATCGAGGCCATGCTCAAGGAGAAGGGCTATCTGGCAGACCTGATGCCCTACGAAGACGATCTCTCTTAGCCGACGCTGCAAACGCCCCTAAGCGGCAATCTGACGTTCAATCGTCGGTCGCGTACCAAAGTACGCTTCCCTCCTCTTTCACGTCACCTTGCTCGCTTAGGGACGTTTTCGCTGACGTGGGCTCAACCTGCGACGGTGCTAAATTAGCTATCCGTACAAAAAAGGAGGCCTCCGCGGCGATGCGGAGGCCTCCTTTTTTGTGCACGGTGTACTTTTGAGTGTGCAAGTGGGGAGTTGTTACTCCTCGACGATCTCGGTGATCGCGCCAGCGGGGCAAGCGTCCTGGCAAGCGCCACAGGCGACGCAGGAGTCCTCGTCAGCGACGGTAGCGACGTCCTGGAGCTCCAGAACGCCAGCGGGGCAGGAGTCGACGCAAACGCCACAAGCGATGCACTCGTCGGCATCAATTACGGGATGAGCCATGGTAGTTTCCTCTCTGTTGACCGACGCTACAGACGATGCGCGCCGGTTTGATTCGGGCAAAAACATACCACGGGAGCGACCGTTTGCAATACCCTCTGACCGGCATCTTCATACCGTTCGCCGAGTATGCCACGGCTTACTAAAAAACATGCAGGTGAGGCCGTTGAGCTGCGCAAATGTTAGCTAAAGGTGACTCGTAATATTGAGCGATTGAGCGAGCTTTTGGAAAGCGTGTCCCGGAATCGACGCTCAAAACGGGTCGCGCTTTCCTCGGGGTCGCCCCAAGACCGCTCCATGTGGCTCCGGCTCACACCTCAGTCAACTCTACATAGATCTCAATAGATTTGCCGAGAACTCAATCAGCGCATCTACCTGCGCATTTAAGAACCTAAACTCTCAGAGATAAGAAATCTTATATGAATTGACTTAGATTTTGTATATTCCGGTCCATAAGGGGATACACTACATCCTGAAAGACAAGCCGAAGCGCCGCGCGACAGACCGTCGAGGCGGCGCGAACGCAAAAGAGAGAGGGAATTTCTAATGAGTAAGATTCTTGGTATCGACCTTGGTACTACTAACTCCGCTATGGCCGTTCTCGAGGGCGGTTCTCCGACCATTATCGTGAACGCCGAGGGCGACCGCACCACCCCGTCCGTTGTCGGCTTCCGTGCCGACGGCGACCGCGTCGTGGGTAAGGCCGCTAAGAACCAGGCTGTCACCAACCCCAAGAACACCGTGTTCTCCATCAAGCGCTTCATGGGCCGCAAGTACTCCGAGTGCACCTCCGAGATTAAGACCGTGCCGTATGAGGTCAAGGAGGGCCAGGGTGGCCGTGCCGTCGTCGACATCGAGGGCAAAGACTACACCGCCGAGCAGGTGAGCGCCATGACGCTCGCGAAGATGAAGGCCGACGCCGAGAAGTATCTGGGCGAGACCGTCACCGACGCCGTCATCACCGTCCCGGCCTACTTCAACGACGCCCAGCGTCAGGCCACCAAGGACGCCGGTAAGATCGCCGGCCTCAACGTGAAGCGTATCGTCAACGAGCCGACCGCTGCTGCTCTTGCCTATGGTCTGGACAAGCAGGGCACCGACCAGCGCATCCTGGTCTTCGACCTGGGCGGCGGCACCTTCGATGTCTCCATCCTCGACCTCGCCGACGGCGTGTTTGAGGTTCTGTCCACCTCGGGCGACAACCACCTGGGCGGCGACGACTGGGATCAGCGCGTCATCGACTGGATGGCCGATAAGTTCCAGCAGGAGAACGGTGTCGACCTGCGTCAGGACCCCATGGCCCTGCAGCGTCTGAAGGAGGCCGCCGAGAACGCCAAGAAGGAGCTCTCCGCCGCCCAGCAGACCACCATCAACCTGCCGTTCATTACCATGAACCAGTCCGGCCCGCTGCACCTCAACTACACGCTGACCCGCGCCGAGT
Organism: uncultured Collinsella sp.; assembly: GCA_902494605.1. Taxonomy (GTDB): domain Bacteria; phylum Actinomycetota; class Coriobacteriia; order Coriobacteriales; family Coriobacteriaceae; genus Collinsella. Next base: position 21,526 of record CABUUG010000002.1, on the reverse strand, counting down.
TCGAGAAGATCACCCGCGACCTGCTCGAGCGCTGCAAGCAGCCTGTCACCAACGCCCTGCGCGACGCCAAGCTTAAGCTCTCCGATTTGACCGAGGTCATCCTCGTCGGCGGCTCCACCCGTATGCCCGCTGTTCAGGAGCTCGTCAAGACCATGACCGGCAAGCAGCCCAACATGTCCGTGAACCCCGACGAGGTCGTTGCCGACGGCGCTGCCGTCCAGGGCGGCGTGCTCACCGGCGACGTCGAGGGCATCCTGCTGCTCGACGTTACCCCGCTGTCGCTGGGCGTCGAGACCATGGGCGGCATCATGACCAAGATGATCGACCGCAACACCACGATCCCGACCTCCAAGACCGAGGTTTACTCCACCGCTGCCGACAACCAGACCAGCGTCGAGATCAACGTGCTCCAGGGCGAGCGCGAGCTTGCCCGCGACAACAAGTCGCTCGGTAAGTTCCAGCTGACCGGCATCCCGGCTGCTCGCCGCGGCGTGCCGCAGATCGAGGTTACCTTCGACATCGACGCCAACGGCATCGTCAAGGTCTCCGCTAAGGACAAGGGCACCGGCAAGGAGCAGCAGATCACCATTTCTGGCTCCACTGCTCTGTCCGACGACGAAGTCGATCGTATGGTCAAAGACGCCGAGGCTCATGCCGAGGAGGACAAGAAGCAGAAGGAAGAGGTCGAGGTCCGCAACCAGACCGACAGTCTGTGCTACTCCACCGAGCAGACCCTCAACGAGCTGGGCGACAAGGTTTCCGCCGACGTGAAGTCCAAGGCCGAGGCCGCTATCGCCGACGCCAAGAAGGCACTCGAGGGCTCTGACGTCGAGGCCATCAAGGCTGCCGGCGAGTCCCTGCAGTCTGTGGCCTACGAGCTGGCCCAGGTTGTCTACGCCGACGCTCAGCAGCAGACTGACGGTGCCGCCGGTGCCCAGCCTGCCGACGATGACGTTGTCGACGCCGACTACGAGGTTGTGGACGACGAGGACAAGTAATCATGTCCGCCCGTAAAGCTCGCACGGAGGCGGCTGCCGCTGGCGCCGCCCCCGTTGACTCTGAGGAGAAGGACGTGAAGATTCCCGTAGAGGCCGTCGACGATACCGAGGTCAATGAGGCCCCGGCCGCCGAGGCTGCCGAGAACCAGGTAGAGGATTCCAACAAGGAGGCGACGATGACCGAGGACGAGATGGTGGAAGCTGCTATCCGCGCCGGTGAGGAAGCCGCCGACAACGACTTTAAGCTCAAGTTCGAGCAGGCCCAAAAGGAGCTTGCCGACGTGCGCAATGAGCTCGACGCTGCGGCAGAGGCTCAGAAGGCCGCCGAGGACAAGGCGAAGGACGCTACCGAGCGCACCGCCCGCCTGCAGGCCGACTGGGAGAACTTCCGTCGCCGCACCGCCAACGAGCGCCTTGCCGAGCGCGAGCGCGCGACCGAGAAGCTTGTCACCGCGCTGTTGCCGGTGATTGACGATATCGAGCGCGCGATCGACCATGCCCGCAGCCAAGAGCTTTCCGACGACTTTAAGCAGTTCGTCGATGGCGTTGACGCGGTACATGCCAAGCTGCTCGATGTGTTTGCGCACGAGGGCGTTGAGCCCATCGACCCCAAGGGCGAGGCGTTTGATCCGCTTGAGCATCAGGCTGTGGGTCGCGTCGAGGACGCATCGCAGTACGACGAGACCGTCAACGACGTGTACCAGAAGGGCTACCGCATGGCGGATCGCATCCTGCGCTCCGCGATGGTGACGGTGACCTACGGTGGCGAGAAGCGCCCCGCACCGGAGCCCGAAGCGGCGCCCGAGGATGCCGCGGCCGATACGGCCGAGAGCACCGAGGAGTAATTGAGAAGGGCCCCGGGGCAACACCCGGGGCCCTTTCTGGCCTAGTGCCATATGAAAGCATGAGCCGTCGTCTGCATGGACGGCGGACGTAACAGGAGAGGAGCTACGATGGCTGCAGGCAAAACCTTCTATGACATCCTGGGCGTATCCAAGAGCGCCTCCGACAAAGAGATTAAGAGCGCGTTTCGCAAGCTCGCGCAAAAATATCACCCCGATGCCGGCGGCGACGAGGCCAAGTTCAAGGAGATTAGCGAGGCCTACGAGACGCTTTCGGACGAGAAGAAGCGCAAAGAGTACGACCAGATGCTCATGTTTGGCGGCATGCCGGGCGCGGGCGGCGCGTATAGCGGTGGCTACGGCGCCGGTGCCGGCGCGAGCGGCTGGGGCGATATCTTCGACAGCATCTTTAGCGGCAACGGCGCCTGGGGCAGCGATTGGGGCTCGGGCTTTGCCGGGGCCGCGGGTAATGCCGGAGCGGGCCGCAGCCGTGCTCGCAAGGGCGGCGACCTGTCGCTGACCGTCGATGTGACGGCCGAGGACGCGTTCCGCGGCGTGACGCACAAGGTTACCTACCGCATTCCCTCAACAGGCGAGCAGCAGACCATTACGGTCTCGGTGCCTGCGGGCGCGGTCGACGGCGGCAAGCTGCGCTACAAGCGTCGCGGCGAGTACGGCGTTGCCGGCGGCGAGCGCGGCGACCTGGTCGTGACCACGCACGTGGAGGAGCACCCGCTGTTTAAGCGCAAAGGCGCCGACGTGACCATGGAGGTACCGGTCTCGGTCTACGAGGCGGCGCTCGGCTGCACGGTGGACGTGCCCACGCCCGGCGGGGCGACGGTTCGTCTGAAGGTACCGGCGGGCACCCAGACGGGCAAAAAGTTCCGCTTTAAGGAGATGGGCGCGCCCGATGTTAAGCACCGTGGCCGCACAGGCGCGCTGCTTGTCGAGATCAAGGTGCAGGTCCCCACGAACCTGTCCGACGACGAGCGCGATGCCATGACCAAGCTGCGCGAGGCCGACACGCGCGACTACCGCGAGAAAGTCAACCGTTACAAGGCGACGTACTAGGGCGGTTGTGGCGCACGCCCGCGCCCGCGGGCTTATGATGGACGATAACGAGACGGAAAGGGGTCAGGTAGCATGGCCGAGGACAATAGGAACAAACCGCTGTACATGATCAGCGTGGCGGCCGAGCTGACCGGCATGCATCCGCAGACTCTGCGCGTCTACGAGTCCAAGGGCCTGGTGAACCCCCAGCGCTCGGGCGGCAACACGCGTCTGTATTCGCGTGCCGATATCGAGCGCCTGGAGCTCATCAACCAGCTGACCGACGAGGGCATCAACCTTGCCGGCGTGGTGCGCATCCTTGATATGAAGGAGCGCGCCGAGGAGCGCGAGCGCGAGAACGAAAAGCTCCGCGCTCGCGTGCGCCAGCTCGAGGACGAGCTGCACGAGTACAAGATGCAGAAGAAGATCACCGCCCTGGCCCCGCGCGACGGCTCGGTCAACCCCGAACAGGTCATGCGCAAGCTGCTGGGCGCGGGAACCGATTTGTAGTTACGCGGGATGCATTCGGGCAATCTGGCATTCAACTTCATGATCCCTTGGGGACGGAGGAAAACGGATCACTGAGGGGGTCGACCTGACCCAGTGATCCGTTTTCCTCCGTCCCCAAGGGATCATTTTGCCGGCCCTCGCCGGGCTCGTCCCTTACTTTACCGAGATAAAGTGAACGTGTAGATTCGCAACCCACTCGCAACCGTTCTATGGCACGATATTGAACGAATGTATGCTATGCGCCCGAGCCTTTCGGGCAGAGTGGGAGACAGTATGGTTAAGCTGTACGAGGACGGCATCTACCTGCGCGGCGGCAGCGAGGTTGTGCCTGCGGCCGAGGCTGCCGAGCGCGGTATTACGCAGACGCCCGAGGATGCCAAGCGTGGCACCATCGCGTATTCGATCCTTCAAGCACACAACACGTCCGGCGACCCCGAGGCGCTCAAGATTCGCTTCGATGCCATGGCGAGCCACGACATCACCTTTGTCGGCATCATCCAGACGGCGCGCGCCTCGGGCATGGAGCAGTTCCCGCTGCCCTACGTGCTCACCAACTGCCATAACTCGCTGTGCGCCGTGGGCGGCACCATCAACGAGGACGACCACGTCTTTGGCCTTTCAGCGGCCAAGAAGTACGGCGGCATCTTCGTCCCGCCGCACATCGCCGTCATCCATTCCTTTATGCGTGAGAACTTCGCCGGTTGCGGCAAGATGATCTTGGGCTCCGACTCGCACACCCGCTACGGTGCCCTGGGCACCATGGCCGTGGGCGAGGGCGGCGGCGAGCTGGCAAAGCAGCTGCTGCGTGACACCTACGATGTTGCCTATCCCGGCGTTGTCGCCATCTACCTCACGGGCGCCCCGCGCCCCGGCGTCGGTCCGCACGATGTGGCGCTCGCCATCATCAAGGCCGTCTTTGCCAAGGGCTACGTCAAGAATAAGGTCATGGAGTTCGTGGGCCCCGGCATCGCGAGCATGACGACCGACTACCGCAACGGCGTCGACGTTATGACCACCGAGACCACCTGCCTGTCGAGCATCTGGGCCACCGACGAGGACACGCACGCGTTTTTGACCATGCACGGCCGCGGGGACGACTACCGCGAGCTCAAGCCCGCCGATGTCGCCTACTACGACGGCTGCGTCGAGGTCGACCTGTCGAGCATCAAGCCCATGATCGCGCTGCCATTCCATCCCTCCAACGGCTTTGAGATCGACGAGCTCAACGAAAACCTCGAGGACATCCTTCACGAGGTGGAGCTTGAGGCCGCCAAGATCGGTGAGGGCAAGACGCACTTTAGCCTGCTCGACAAGATCGTCGACGGCAAGCTGCACGTGCAACAGGGCGTTATCGCCGGCTGCTCGGGCGGCAACTACGACTCCGTGGTCCAGGCTGCCCGCGTGCTCAAGGGCGCCAACACCGGCTGCGGCGAGTTCTCGCTGTCGGTCTATCCCACGAGCCAGCCCGTGGCGCTCGAGCTTACACGCCGCGGCTACATCTACGACCTCATGGAGGCCGGCGCAATCGTGCGCACGGCATTCTGCGGCCCGTGCTTCGGCGCCGGCGACACGCCTGCCAACAACGGCCTGTCCATCCGCCACACCACGCGCAACTTCCCCAACCGCGAGGGTTCCAAGCCGGGTAATGGCCAGCTGAGCGCCGTGGCCCTGATGGATGCCCGTTCCATTGCGGCGACGGCTGCCAACGGCGGCGTCCTGACGCCGGCGACCGACCTGCCCGAGGAGACTTGGGACGAGGCCTGCGAGTACACCTTTGACGACGCGCCGTACAAAAAGCGCGTGTACTGGGGCTTTGGCAAGGCTGAGCCCGCCGACGAGCTGGTCGAGGGCCCCAACATCAAGCCGTGGCCCGCGATGGAGCCCCTCGGCGACGACATTCTGCTCAAGGTTTGCTCCAAGATCATGGACCCGGTCACCACGACTGACGAGCTCATTCCTTCGGGCGAGACGAGCTCCTTCCGCTCCAACCCGCTGGGCCTGGCCGAGTTTACGCTCAGCCGTCGCGACCCGGCCTACGTGGGTCGTTCCAAGGAGGTCGACGCCGTGGAGAAGCGCCGCGTTGCCGGCGAGGCCGCGGGCGACCTGGTGGCGCTCGATGCCGAGCTTGCGGGCGTGTTTGAGGCGCTGGCCGGCGCGGGCGTCGCGGCAGATGCCAAGGCGACCGAGTACGGCTCCATGCTCTATGCCAAGAAGCCCGGTGACGGTTCTGCCCGCGAGCAGGCTGCGAGCTGCCAGCGCGTAATTGGCGGTCTGGCAAACATCGTCCACGAGTACGCCACCAAGCGCTATCGCTCCAACGTGATGAACTGGGGCATGGTGCCCTTCCAGATGGAGGCCGAGCCCAACTTTGAGGTGGGCGATTACGTCTTTGTGCCGGGTGTCCGCGCCGCGCTCGACGGCGACCTGAAGGACATCGCCGCCTACGTGGTGCGCGCCGACGGTGCGGTTGAGCAGATTGAGCTCTATATTGCCGACATGACGGCTGAGGAGCGCGCCATCGTCAAGGCCGGCTGCCTGATCAACTACAACAAGTTCAAGGCCGCTGCCGAGTAACGCACTTAATTGTCCGCCTGGGGCTTACCCTTTCCCGCCCGCTCACGCGCTTCGCGAGGGTCGCGTTCGGGAAAGGGTAAGCCCCGGGCTACATTCCTGCGTTCTCGTTGGGTCTTGAGGGACGCTAATAAATAGGCTTGCTTGATGCCGCCTCTGTTATCGGGGTGGCTTCTTTTTGTCGAAAACCACCACAAAGGGGACAGGCACCTTTGTGGTGGTGGGGAACGAGCTCGATGTTGTTGTGATTGTTGAGCGGTATGTTAATGAGCGTCTCTACAGGATTTCATCTGGGCTGGCGGGCTTGGTTGTTTTGGGGATGCCGAGTTTGGATGACGCGAAATCGTCAACATTGTCCTTAATTCCGTCTTTGGTGTAGACAGTGACCATATAGGTGCTGTGTCCGAATTCGCCCTTGTCGCGTGTTGCCCAGGCATCCCAGTAGGCGGCCCTGTTTCGCCCTTTGATTTTTCCGACACGGCGGAGTTCTGTTCGCTTTAATTTCTGGTTGCTATAGATGGTTCGACCGGCCTCCTCGGTGAGCCCGCACTGTCCAAGCATCTTGTCGAGGACTTGGTTCATGTGGCGCTCATCGGTGTTTGGTGCGTAGTCGTAGGCAAGGCCGATGGAGTCGAGTGGCTGGTCGTCGATTAGATAGTTTAGCGCTTGAGGTCCAAGGCAGAAATAGGGGGAGCATCCGTCGATCTGACCGAGCAACGGTAACTTGGACTGCCAAAGTCCGGTGGGAATTGCATATTCGTAGAACACGCCACGGCAGACAAAGGAGAGCGAGGTGGCACGCGAGCCGGCGTCGATCATCCCGCAAAGATCGAAGGGCGAGGCGATACCAAAAGAAAAGGGCGTGATGACGATAAGGAAGAGCATCACGATGGGTATGGCGAGAATGGCGATGACGTTGCGACCGGTGGAATGAGGCGGCTTCATATGCGCTCCTTGAGACAAAGATCTGTTGAGGATAGGCAGAAATGGATATGTTCAGAGAACAATTCAAGTTTAATCTCATGGCGCGAGATGGTCGACCGTTAGCGTCGAAAACCACCACAAAGGTGCCTGTCCCCTTTGTGGTGGTTCTCGGTTTGTCTCGATTTGTAACAGATAGAGCTCTATTTGCCGAGTAGATGTTACAGATTGAGACAAACGGGTGCCGCTGAACAATTCGTCTCGATTTGTAACATCTGGAGCCAGAAACGGTCGATAGATGTTACAGATTGAGACGGTAGCGCACCTGTGCGGCGGCGGGCCGACATCTTTACCCCTATCTCTCAATCACTCAGAAAATCTTATATATAGAGACTTAGATTTGTGTATAAGATCATACAAAGCTGGCAACAATACTTCTCGAACAACGTGAAGCCGCCCCGTAGGGCGGCCGCCCCAAGAGAGGTGATTCCATGAGAATCGATAAGCTAGCAATGACGTCGCGCGAGGCGCTGCAGACCGCCATGAGCACGGCTGCCGACGCGCAGGCCGGCGCGGTGGAGCCGATTCACCTGCTGTCCGCCTTACTCGGTGCCGGCGAGCGCAATATCTCCGTGATCATCGAGCGCATCGGTGCCGACCCGGCCCAGCTCGCGCGTTCCACGCAGGATGCCATCGACCACGCGCCCAAGGTTTCGGGCGAGGGTCAGCAGATGGGCCTGTCCAACGAGCTCGTTCGCGTCATCGAAAAGGCCGAGAAGAAGGCCACCAAGATGGGCGACAGCTTTGTGGTGACCGAGCATCTGCTGATGGCACTTGCCGAGGACAAGGGCGAGGCGGGCCGCGTGCTGCGCGACGCCGGCGTCACAAAGGAGCGCATCGAGCAGGTCTACGAGGAGCTGCGTGGCGATGACCGCGTGACGTCTGCCGAAGACAAAACCCAGTTTGAGGCCTTGGAGCAGTACGGCCGCAACATCTGCGACCTCGCCCGCGCCGGCAAGCTCGACCCGGTCATCGGCCGTACCGACGAGATCCGCCGTACCATCCAGGTCCTGTCCCGTCGCACCAAGAACAACCCCGTGCTCATCGGCGAGCCGGGCGTCGGCAAGACGGCCATCGTCGAGGGCATCGCCCAGCGTATCGTGGCCGGCGACGTGCCGAGCACCCTGCGCGACCGCGACCTCATCGAGCTCGACATGAGCGCGCTGGTCGCCGGCGCCAAGTACCGTGGCGAGTTCGAGGACCGCTTGAAGGCCGTACTCAAGGAAGTCCAGAAGTCCGAGGGCAAGGTCATCCTGTTCATCGATGAGCTCCACACCATTGTGGGCGCGGGTGCCACCGAGGGCTCCATGGACGCCGGCAACATCCTCAAGCCGGCGCTCGCCCGTGGCGACCTGCACGCGATCGGCGCGACCACGCTCGACGAATACCGCAAGTACATCGAGAAGGACGCGGCGCTCGCCCGTCGTTTCCAGACCGTGATGGTGAGCGAGCCTACCGTCGAGGACACCATTTCGATCCTGCGTGGCCTGAAAGAGAAGTACGAGATCTTCCACGGCGTGCATATCACCGATAGCGCGCTCGTGGCAGCTGCCGACCTCTCCGATCGCTACATCGCCGACCGCTTCCTGCCCGACAAGGCCATCGACCTGGTCGATGAGGCGGCAAGCCGCCTACGCATGGAGCTCGACAGCATGCCGGTCGAGATCGACGCCACCACGCGTCAGCTCACCCAGCTTCAGATCGAGGAGCAGGCGCTCATGAAGGAGACCGACGACGCCTCCAAGGAGCGCCTGGAAGCTCTGCGCCAGGAAATCGCCGAGGTCCAGGAAAAACTCAACGTGCAAAAGGCCGGCTGGCTCAACCAAAAGAACGCCATCGACCACGTGCAGGAGCTCAAGGGACAGCTCGACGAGGCCAAGAGCGAAGAGGAGCGTGCGACGCGCAACGGCGATTTGGGTCGTGCGTCCGAGCTGCGCTATTCCGTGATCCCGGGTCTGCAGCAGCAGATTCAGGATTCCGAGGCCGCGCTCGAGGCGCAAAAGCAGCAGGACGGCGAGGGCCTCAACGAGCAGGTGACCTCCGACGAGATCGCCGAGGTCGTGAGCGCCTGGACCGGCGTGCCCGTCTCCAAGATGATGCAGGGCGAGCTCGACAAGCTGAAGGGCTTGGAGGGCGAGCTGCATAAGCGTGTCATCGGCCAGGACGAGGCGGTCTCCGCTGTCGCCGCGGCCGTGCGTCGCAGCCGTGCGGGCCTCTCCGATCCGGACAAGCCCATTGGCAGCTTCTTCTTCCTGGGCCCCACCGGCGTGGGTAAGACCGAGCTCGCCAAGGCGCTGGCCGAGTGCCTGTTCGATGACGAGCGTGCGCTCGTGCGTATCGACATGTCCGAGTACATGGAGAAGTTCAGCGTCCAGCGTCTGATCGGTGCGCCCCCGGGATACGTGGGATACGACGAGGGCGGCCAGCTCACCGAGGCCGTGCGCCGTCGTCCGTATTCCGTGATCTTGCTCGACGAGATGGAGAAGGCTCACCCGGATGTCTTCAACGTGCTGCTGCAGGTGCTTGACGACGGCCGTCTGACCGACGGTCAGGGTCGCCAGGTATCCTTCAAGAACACGATTATCATCATGACGTCCAACGTGGGCTCCAAGGCCATCGCCGATCTGTCCGGCAAGGACGAGGAGGAGATGCGCCATCAGGTCGACGCGGCCATGGCTCAGACCTTCCGCCCCGAGTTTCTCAACCGTATCGACGATATCGTGGTGTTCCATCCGCTCGGCATGGCGCAGATCGAGAAGATCGTCGACATCCAGCTCGCCGACGTCCGCGCGCGTCTGGCCAAGGAGCGCATGACGCTTGCCATCACCCCGGCGGCCAAGCAGATGCTCGCCGTGGGCGGCTTGGACCCGGTCTTTGGCGCCCGTCCGCTCAAGCGTCTGGTTCAGCGCGAGGTCGTGGATGCCATCGCCGCCGCTATCATCGATGGCACGGTGCGTGAGGGCGATCAGGTGACGGTCGATGTCGACAAGGACGGCGGCTTTACCGTCGTGTGCGACAACACGCCGGCGGCCACCTACGAGGTCCCCGACGCCGAGTAGGTTTTGGGCCATGCCTTAAAATCTGCCTTTTGAGTCGAACGCCAAGGGCGGCGGATCCGATTGGGTCCGCCGCCCTTTTTCGTGCGACAATCGATAATGTTGAACGGATGCGATGCAAGGAGCTATGCAGATGAAAGACGAGATCAAGACAAGTGCGCCGGCGACCGATGCCGCACCCGCCGCACCCAAGCCTGTGCCTAAGCCGGCACCCAAGCCGCGCGACCCCTACATCCGTGCCGAGAACGAGGACGACGACGGCTACGATCCCTACAGCGATCGCCGCCCCGAGCGCGAGCCAATGTTCGAAGCCGACCCCTGGCGCTGAGTGCCACCAAAAAGGCCACCAAAAAGTTGCGGTGAAATAGGGACTGTTTTGCGGTTTGACCAGCAAAAACAATCCCTATTTCACCGCAACTGCGTTGGGCGGCTGTCTTCGGGCCGGCTAGTCCTGGGCTTTGATGCTCGGCATCAGAATCTGGGCGAGGTAGTCGGTCTCGAGTTTGGTGGCGGCGTCTGCGTTGCCGTCTTTGCCAATCAGGTCGTTCTTGATCTGGCTATACGTATAGCGGTTGCCGGTCGTCAGCTCGACAAGCTCAATGGCCGTGTCCATGGGGTAGGTCGACACGGGATTCTGGGTGCGCCCGTTGATAGTCTGGGGCACCACGTACGGATAGACGGGGCCGCTGGCATAGACGGTATAACCGTTGCCCAGGCTGACCGTGCCCAAAACCGTATCGCCGTCATCGGGCGTAAAGGTCTCGCCATCGCGCACGGCGACGAGCGTCACGAGCGGCGTATTGGCGTCGTCGCCCAGATAGATGCATAGCGTGCTGCCGTTTTGCCAAGTTGCGACCTTGCCGTACCACTCGACGGGAATATCGAGCTGGTAGAGGTCGGTTGCCTTGTGGCGAGCGTCAGCATCACGGGATGCCTGTGCCTTTTGCGCGCTCACGGCATTGACGGCGGCGTCGCGCCGCGCGGTTGCTGCCTGCTGGAGCACCTTGGCAGCCGCGGCGGAGCTCGCACCGCCCTCTTCGGCATACTTGGCGGCGGCATCGATCTGGTCGTCAGTCACCGTGTCGGCCGAAGGCACCTTGAGCTTAAAGGTGGCCTGGGCACTTAAATCCTGTCCATCGCTCTTAACGGTGACCTGCGTCTTGGTGGTCGGGACGGTATAGATGGTGCCGTCGGCCGCGATGGGGGAGGCGGCGATGGAGAGCGTGTAATCGCCGGGCAGCAGTTTGATGCCGCGGCCGTGCTCGTCAACATAGAGCGTTTCGCTCACGGAGGAGCCATCAGCGTCCTGACCGCTTACCTGTACGGGAATCTTGGAGCCGGTGGAACAGTCGAGGCCCGCGGCATGCACGCCAATCTGCACTGACATCATCGTGTGGGCATTGGCGGCGACAGCGGCAGCCTGCTCTTGCTGATATCCGTTCCAGGCAGCATAGCCTGCACCGCCGGCGACGAGCGCGACGGCCACGACACCGGCGACCATCAGATTGCGGCGCTTGGGCGACATCTTGCGATGGCGAACCTCGGCCTCGCGTGCCGAGGGAACGGACGGCAGGGGAATATCGCCCATGGCGATGGTCTCGTCCACGGCTGGTGCGGAACCCAGGCCAGGAAGCTCGCGGGTCAGCGAATCCTCGGCCGGCAAGCTGTCGAGCAAGACGGTTTCCTCGCCCGTGTCGGATTCGGGCTGGTTGTCGGCCTCGCTTTCGGTGTCTTCGTGACCTGCCTCATCTTCGGCGGGCTCAACGTCGCCTGCACCCTGATCATCGGGCTGTGCCTCGATTTCCGGTTCATCCTGCACATCAACGCTCGAATCGTCAAACGCAACATCGTCAAGCGAAATCCGGTCTAGGCTCTCCAGGGCCTCGGCACACGCTTCTGCATCTTGGGCCGCATCCTCTTGGCCCATCGTCTCATCTTTCATATATCCCCCAAGCTCAATATCGGGACAACACTGTACCCAAAAACGGGACCCCATAGAGCCGCCGCATGATTTGAAATCCGATTTTATATATGCGTATGTTTTTGAATAGATGAATAGAGACGCAACGACAAAAGCCCCCGAAAAGCGAGCGAAACGCTTTCCGGGGACTCTGCGAGACATTGGATGAAAATCCTGACGGGCGGGCCTATGCCCAACTGCCAACAGCGACCAACATGTTACTCGGCGTGCGCGTAATCAACCTTGGCGCGGCGAGCGGTAGCCTTCTCCCAATCGCTGGTGCCCTCAAAGACATCCTGCTTGTAGGGATTGCGGCCGAGCTTCTTGGCGCGGTAGGCGATGTAGATGATCGCGGCGACGTTGGCGACCAGTGCGGCGATCGAGACCGCGGTAGCGGCGCCGGGGTCGAGCGTGGAGTGGGTCACAAAGATGGACTCCTCCTGGAAGTAGGGGAATACCTGGGCAAACATGCACCAAATAGCCAGCGTAAAGGCGCGGTTCTGGATCCAACCGCCCTTGTTCCAGATAAAGGCGGCGACGGTGGGCGCCAGCAGCAGCGCAAAGCCGCAGAACCAGGAGTGGGTGGGCAGGCAGTTGTAGGTGTAGCAGAAGTTCCAGATATCGTAGGCGATGATGTAGACCCAGGTCATATCGGGCCACAGCATGTCGGTCTGATCCTCGGAGGCGTAGACACTCCACCAACCGGTCATGCAGAAGATGTTGATGATACCGGCGATGCCGTTGAACACGTTGTTCCAGCCGGCTAGCTGCGTAGCACCTTCGGAGGTGACCCAGGTGGACTGGCCCAGGACAAAGAAGTGATAGGCGCTCTCGAAGTCGGACACGACGGCGATCATGATGTTGATGGCGACGATCACAAACGGCCACGCGCGGAACCAATGCGCCTTGCCGATCTTGCCCCACTGGTACTTAATGGCAATGAAGCCCCAGCAACCGGCCAGCGCCGCGTACACCTTGGCGTAGTGGAACCAGCTGTTCTGGTACACATGGGTGGGGTTGGTGAGCGCCCACTCGGCGCCCTGTGAGACGCCGATGGCGATGGCGACGCAGTAGATGGTCATGGCCAGCGGAGCCACGCCAAAGATGATTGCCGCGCCCAGCTTGGTGCGGCGGCCGACCTCGTTGAGCACGATCAGGCCAATAAAGACCATGGCCCAGCCGGCCCAGTGGATAAGGGTATCGCTACCCCAAACATCGAACAGCATGCTGCTCTCCTTTCACACGCCCGCGGCCCCTCTTCTGATCGCGGGCAGTTTGGCCAAATGTCGTCAGTTCTGGGGCTTGCGCTCCGGATACTTGGCGGTGTAGCCCTCGATGTGGAGCGTCGAGGCGATGATTTCCTTGACCGTCTCGTCGGGCACATCGGGGTGCGTGCGGATATACATCAAAAGACCCATGATGAGGGTGTAGAACGTCTCGTAGACATGGTCGATGCGTAGCTCATGATGGGCGACAAAATCCACCACGGTGGTGTCGCAGATATACTGCGCCACGCGTTGGACCACGTTGTGCAGAAAGCCGCCGTAGAGCGCGCCGCTGCTGGAGGTGAGCGTACTCGGCAGCTCGTGGCCGCTGGCGACCAGGCGCTTAAAGAGCGGGGCGACGGTGTCGAGTGCGCCCTCGATATCGCCGACGGTGCGGTTGGCATTCCACTGCTCGAGCTCGGAGATAAAACCGTCGATTGCCTCGTCCATGACGGCGGTGACGGCGGCGTCCATGTCGGCGAAGTAGTGGTAGAACAGCGAGCGCGTGCAGCCGGCTCGCTTGGTTACGGCCGATACCGATAGGTGGGACACGCCCAGCTCGGAGCTTACGGTGCGCACGGCGGCGAGGATCTCGCGACGGCGTTCGTCGCCCGTCAAGCGCTTTGCCGCGCTATCGGATACGGGGGCGGCATCGACCACAGAGGTATCTGCTGCGTTGTTGCCCATGTTTTGCCGCCTTTCATCCTCTTTTGCCTGACCGTTCGCCTAACAGTCTTGAATATTGTTGACGGTTCGTCAATACTATTTTTGACACAATGTCAACAATGGCGGGTGAACGGCATGGGGGCATGCCCGGCCTGCAAAAAAGAGGGGTGCTGCGGTCTCGCCGGGCTGTGGCAAGAGAAGGGACAACCATGATTCTCAACGGACCGGGAATTAGCTACACCGAGCCCGATATCGGTTCGGAGTTCGTGCCGCCGCTGCCGGAGCATCCGCGCGAGGCCATCGTCAAGCTGTGTGAGCACTGCACCAACCGTCTGCTGCATCGCGACGAGCTGCTGGGCTACGAGTACTGGTCGTTTGCCGAGGCCGCGACCGACGAGCAGGCCGAAGTGCTCTGCAAGATGAAGATGCGCCGTCCCTACACGCTGTCCGAGATGGTCAAGCTCACCGGCATGCCCGAGGCCGATATCGAGAAGATGCTCGACGACATGAGCTACACGGGTCTGCTCGAGTACAACTGGGAAAATCCCGAGCGCGCCAAGCAGTGGGTCCTGCCCATGCTGGTGCCGGGTTCCGCCGAGTTCCTCAACATGCGCGTGGGCCAGCTCGAGGAGCACCCGGTCTACGCCAAGTTCTTTGAACAGGCATCCAAGGGCCCGCTGTCCAAGGCCACGCCGATGGTGCCGCCCGGAGGCGCCGGTATCGGCATGCACGTCATTCCGGTCGAGAAGGCCATTGACGCCGCGAGCACCTCGGTGCCTATTGAGCATATCGAGCACTGGCTCGACAAATACGAGGGCAAGTATGCCGCCAGTACCTGCAGCTGCCGCGCGAGCCGTCGCGTGATGGGTGAGGGCTGCGCCGACGACCCGGCCGATTGGTGCATCGCCGTGGGCGATATGGCCGACTACGTGGTCGAGACCGATCGTGGCCATTACGTGACCCGCGACGAGGTTTACGACATCCTGCGCCAGGCCGAGGACAACGGCTTTGTGCACCAGATCACCAACATCGACGGCGAGAACAAGATCTTCGCCATCTGCAACTGCAACGTCAACGTGTGCTACGCCCTGCGCACCTCGCAGCTGTTCAACACGCCCAACCTGTCGCGCTCGGCCTATGTCGCCAAGGTCGAAAAGGACAAGTGCGTGGCCTGCGGTCGCTGCGTTGAGGTGTGTCCGGCCGGTGCCGCTAAGCTGGGCCAGAAGCTCTGCAGCAAAAAGGCCGGCGGACAGGTACCCGAATATCCGCGCCAGGAGCTGCCCGATGCCACCAAGTGGGATCACACCAAGTGGTCGCCCAACTACCGCAACGACAACCGTATCGAGACGCACGAGTCCGGCACCGCGCCCTGCAAGACGGCCTGCCCCGCGCATGTCGCCGTTCAGGGCTACTTAAAGCTCGCGGCGCAGGGTCGCTATGACGAGGCGCTGGCGCTCATCAAGCGCGAGAACCCGCTGCCCGCTATCTGCGGCCGCGTGTGCAATCGCCGCTGCGAGGATGCCTGCACCCGCGGTCGCGTGGACGAGGCCGTGGCTATCGACGAGGTCAAGAAGTTTATCGCCCAGCGCGATCTGGACGCCGCGACCCGCTATGTCCCGCCCGTGGTGACCCCGACGCGTGCCGGCGGCTTCGACCAGAAGATCGCCATCATCGGTGCCGGCCCGGCCGGTCTGTCCTGCGCCTTCTATCTGGCTGAGAAGGGCTACAAGCCCGTCGTATTCGAGAAGAACGAGCGCCCGGGCGGCATGCTCACCTACGGCATTCCCAGCTTTAAGCTGCAGAAGGATGTTATCGAGGCCGAGGTCGAGGTCATTCGCCTGATGGGCGCCGAGTTCCGCTATGGCGTGGAGGTCGGTCGCGATGTGACACTCGACGAGCTGCGCGAGCAGGGCTTTAAGGCCTTCTACGTGGCTATTGGCTGCCAGGGCGGCCGCCTCGCCGGTATTCCGGGCGAGGATGCCGAGGACGTGACCGTGGCCGTCGACTTTTTGCGCGAGGTCAACAGCGGCAAGATCGACGCGCTACCCGGCCGCACCATCGTAGTGGGCGGCGGCAACGTGGCTATCGACGTGGCCCGCAACGCCTGCCGTCTGGGCTCCGAGCATGTTGAGATGTTCTGCCTGGAGAGCGAGGCCCAGATGCCCGCGAGCGAGGAGGAGCGTCGCGAGGCCATCGAGGACGGCGCGCACATCAGCTGCGGCTGGGGTCCCAAGGAGGTCCATCTGGACGAGACCGGCCGTGTGTGCGGTATCACCTTCAAGCGCTGCACGCGTGTCTTTGACGACGAGGGCCGTTTTGCGCCCGAGTACGACGAGAACGATCTGCGCCGTGTCGATGCCGACCGCGTCGTCATGTCGATTGGCCAGTCCATTGTGTGGGGCGACCTGCTGGCTGGCTCCAAGGTGGAGCTTGGCCGCGGCCAGGGTGCCCTTGCCGATCCCCAGACCTATCAGACCGCTGAGCCCGACATCTTTGTGGGAGGCGACGTCTACACCGGTCCGAGCTTTGCCATCGATGCCATCGCCGCCGGCCACGAGGCCGCCGTGTCCATCCATCGCTTTGTGCAGCCGGGCTCCACGCTCACCATCGGCCGCAACCAGCGCCGCTACACCGCGCTCGACCGCGACGATGTCGTGATCGAGAGCTACGACAACGCGAGCCGCGAGGTTGCCCACGTGGACCGCGAGCGCGAGAAGGCCGCGCCGTTTAGCGAGTACGTCGAGACCTTTACCGAAGAGCAGGTGCGCGCCGAGACCGCCCGCTGCTTGGGTTGCGGTGCCTCGATCATCGACCCCAACAAGTGCATCGGCTGCGGCCTGTGCACCACCAAGTGCGCGTTCGACGCCATCCATCTGGATCGCGACCGCCCCGAGTGCTCCACGATGGTCAAATACGAGCAAAAGCTCCCCAGTCTGGGTAAGTACGCTTTGAAACGCGCAATCAAAATCAAGTTCGGTCGTAAATAGGTAACCATGGCCGGTAAGGGGACGGCGCAGACTAGATTTCGCCGTCCCCTTGCTTTGAGTTTGCATCGCATCAACCGTTGTTGAAAGGTTTCTACCTTGCACGAATTGGGAATCGTTTATCACATCATTCGCGATGTTGAGAACGTGGCGCGCGCCAATGGCGTGAGTCGCGTTTCGAGCGTCACGCTGCTGCTGGGCGAGGTCTCGGGCGTCGTTCCCGACTTGCTGCTCGACGCTTGGCGCTGGGCGGCAGATAAAAAGTCCATCACCGAGGATGCGGAGCTTATTGTGGAGCCTGTCGAGGCCGTGACGCATTGCGAGGCGTGCGGCCGCGACTACGCGACAGTCGAGCACGGCAAGACCTGCCCTCATTGCGGCAGTGGTGAAACATACCTGCTGCAGGGCCAGGAGGTCATGATCAAGCAGATCGAGACCCCCGACGAGGACCCGGCAGACGCTGCCCCCGACGGCCCTTCTGACGCCCCCGACGCCGTCGATGCCGCCAACCCCCTCCACATCGCCTAACTTGGTCGTTGGGGACGTTCTTAAACGACTAGTCAAACAAGAACGTCCCCAATGACTACTTGCGCTAGAGCATAAGTCACGCTAATAGTCAAGTTATGTCTGTTTAAACAAAATAGTGGCAGTACAAGCTCATTCGCACTTGCCTAAAATCGATATTAATGAACAGCCTGCTTGTATCTGTAAAATGTGCGGCTTGATGAGCGGCGCCTTGGCGGGTAATGAGTGAAAAACCAGCAACGTAATCAACTTGTAACAAACCTAGACGTTTAAACAAATAATCCAACCTTTTGCGGATTTAGCTATAATTCCACAAACCAAACAGCTATACTCCTTTCATGTCGTGTAGGGAATACGTAGACAAAAAGGAGGTTATGTGATGGTAAGTATTGTTCTTGCTAGCCACGGGGACTTGGCAGCTGGAATCAAGCAGACGGGCTCGATGGTCTTTGGCGATCAGCCGTCTGTTGCCGTGGTCTCGCTCGAGCCGAGCATGGGCCCCGACGACTTCCGTGCCAAGGTCGAGGAAGCAGTCGCTTCCTTCGAGGACCAGGAGCAGGTGCTCTTCCTCGTTGATCTGTGGGGCGGCACGCCGTTCAACCAGATCAGCGGGCTCATCGAGGGCCACGATTCCTGGGCTATCGTCACCGGTGTCAACCTGCCTATGCTCATCGAGGCATATTCGCAGCGCTTTGACGCAAAGAACACTGCACATGCGATCGCAAAACATCTCGTGACTGAGGCTAAGGCTGGTGTGCGCGTCAAGCCCGAGTCTCTGGAGCCCGAGGAGAAGAAGCCGGCTGCGGCCGCCGCTGCTCCTGCAGGCGCCATCCCTCCGGGAACGGTCATCGGCGACGGGCACATCAAGATTGCCCACGTCCGTATCGACACCCGTCTGCTGCATGGTCAGGTGGCCACCACGTGGACCAAGCAGATCAACCCCAACCGCATCATCGTGGTTTCCGACGGCGTTGCTCACGACGAGCTCCGCAAGACCATGATCGAGCAGGCTGCCCCTCCGGGAGTCCATGCCAACGTCGTGCCCATCAAGAAGATGGCCGAGGTCGTCAAGGACACGCGCTTTGGTGACACCAAGGCCATGCTGCTCTTTGAGAACCCGCAGGATCTGCTCAAGGCCATCGAGGCCGGCGTCGACATCAAGGAAGTCAACATCGGTTCCATGGCTCACTCCAAGGGCAAGGTCGTCGTCACCAACGCCGTCGCTATGGGCGATGACGACGTCAAGACTCTCGAGGCCCTCAAGGCCAAGGGCGTCAAGTTCGAGGTCCGCAAGGTTCCTTCGGATTCCTCCGAGGATCTCGACGCCATGTTGAAGAAAGCTAAGGCCGAACTGGCCGCTCAAGCATAGTAAAGGAGGGTCCGATACATGTCTGCAATCACTATTCTGCTTGTTGCGATTGTCGCGTTGCTTGCCGGTATGGAAGGCATTCTGGATGAGTTCCAGTTCCATCAGCCGCTCGTGGCATGCACGCTTATCGGTCTCGTAACCGGTCACCTTCAGGAGGGCATCCTCCTGGGCGGTTCGCTCCAGATGATGGCCCTTGGCTGGGCTAACGTCGGCGCCGCTGTCGCGCCTGACGCCGCTCTGGCCTCGGTCGCTTCTTCGATCATCATGGTGCTCGCCCTCAACGGTGGCGCCACCGATTCGGCCAAGGCCGTTACCACCGCTATCGCCGTCGCCGTCCCGCTGTCGGTCGCTGGTCTGTTCCTGACCATGATCTGCCGTACCATTGCTACCGCTATCGCTCACGCCATGGACGGTTGCGCCGAGAAGGGCGACTTCTCCGGCATCGAGCGCTGGCAGTATGCTGCCATCCTCATGCAGGGCCTTCGTATCGCCATCCCGGCAGTGCTTCTGTGCGTCATCCCGGCCGAGGCCGTTACCAACGCGCTTAACGCTATGCCCGACTGGCTGTCCGGCGGCATGGCTGTCGGCGGCGGCATGGTCGCTTCCGTCGGTTACGCCATGGTCATCAACATGATGGCCACCAAGGAGACCTGGCCGTTCTTCGTCCTCGGCTTCGTCCTTGCTGCCATCCCTCAGCTCACGCTGATCGCCCTTGGTCTCATTGGCATCTCCCTTGCCCTCATCTACCTTGGCCTTAAGGATCTGGCCAAGCAGGGTGGCGGCATGGGCGGTGGCTCCGGCGACCCGCTCGGCGACATTCTGAACGATTACGAGTAGGAGGGGAGTGATACATATGGCAGAGAACAAGATTCAGCTCACCAAGGCTGACCGCAAGAAGGTTTGCTTCCGTCATCAGTTCCTTCAGGGCTCGTGGAACTACGAGCGTATGCAGAACGGCGGCTGGTGCTTCGCAATGATCCCTGCGATCAAGAAGCTCTACACCAGCAAGGATGACCAGATTGCCGCTCTTAAGCGCCACCTGGAGTTCTATAACACCCACCCCTATGTTTCCGCCCCCGTCATTGGCGTTACCCTCGCCCTCGAGGAGGAGCGCGCCAACGGTGCTCCGATCGATGATGTCGCCATCCAGGGCGTCAAGGTCGGTATGATGGGCCCGCTCGCCGGCGTCGGTGACCCCGTCTTCTGGTTCACCCTTCGCCCGATTCTGGGCGCTCTGGGCGCTTCCCTGGCCATGTCCGGCAGCATCGTCGGTCCGCTGCTGTTCTTCTTCGCGTGGAACATCATCCGTTACGCTTTCCTGTGGTACACGCAGGAGTTTGGCTACAAGGTCGGCTCCTCCATCGCCAAGGACCTCTCCGGTGGTCTGATGGGCAAGGTCACCGAGGGCGCTTCCATCCTGGGTATGTTCATCATCGGTGCCCTGGTCGAGCGCTGGGTGTCCATTTCCTTCACCCCGATCGTCTCCACGGTCAAGCAGTCTGCTGGCGCCTTTATCGACTGGGCTAGCCTGCCCTCCGGTTCCGAGGGTATCAAGGAAGCGCTGACGATGTACAACTCCGTCGGTGCTACCGCCCTTGATCAGATGAAGGTCACCACGCTTCAGGCCAACCTCGATCAGCTCATCCCCGGCCTTGCCGCCGTGTGCCTGACCCTGCTGGTCTGCAAGCTCCTCAAGAAGAAGGTCAGCCCGATCGTCATCATCCTGGCTCTCTTCGCCGTCGGCATCATCGGTCGCTTCTGCGGCTTCATGTAAGCACGCTTCGGCTTAAGACCGAGAGTTGCTAGGTAAGGGCTTTTGAGCCATTGAAACGGACCGCACCCGGTGGGTACACTGGATGCGGTCCGATTGTTTTTATTGGAGGGCGAGGCGCGTATGGCGCAATCTCAGAACAGCACGGTCGATCTGGCAACGCCGGCAACCTGCCTGATGGGGCTTACCAGCCACGGTAACGTGATGGTGGGCAATAAGGCGTTTGAGTACTATAACGAGCGCAATCCCGAGGATTATATTCAAATCCCGTGGGACGAGGTCGACTATATTGCCGCCGAGGTTTTGCGCGGCACCAAGAAGATCACGCGTTTTGCCATCTTCACCAAGGACAACGGTCACTTTACGTTTTCGACGCGTGACGACAAAGAGACGCTTCGCGCGGTCCGCAAGTACATCGACGAGAATAAGCTCGTGCGTTCGCCCGACTTTATCGATGTGACGGCCAAGGGCGCCAAGAGCATCCCCTCCGTCATCAAAAACCTCTTCCACAAAGGCAACTAGCTCCTCATAAGTTGCGGTGAAATAGTTTCTAAATACGGCTTTAGATGCTTCAGAGAGGAACTATTCCACCGCAACTTCGAAGTCTAGTCATGCGACGTATGGCGATGCAGTAAATCTGCTACACTAGTATAACATGCCTCCGTAGCTCAGGGGATAGAGCACCGCTCTCCTAAAGCGGGTGTCGACGGTTCGAATCCGCCCGGGGGCACCAGAAAAATCGCAGGTCAGGAGTTAATTTTGCTTCTGACCTGTTCTGGTTTTAGGGTTAAGAACTGCGGCTTATAGGACAAAATGGGTGTCCCGATAGATCATCCGTTTCTTTCCATTTATCAAGCCTGAACGGGTACGGGTCCCTGTGGTGGAGGTCCTCCCACACGGCCCTGTCGCCCCACTCCGGCCCTCCGTCCTCGCGCGACGGCGAGGCGGAGTAGACGCTGAACAGGAAGTCGATGTCCG
>CABUUG010000001.1 GCA_902494605.1 uncultured Collinsella sp. | reverse complement strand
GCCATGAGCGCGCAGGCCCCCGCGCAGGCGAGTTTTGCGCCCACGCGGCGCCATGTTCCGCGGGAGAGCGAGCACGCGCGGCCGTGGTCGATTGGGTTGTCATGGATTTGCTTTCGCATGTGAGCCTCCTTGTCGTAAGGGGTGCTTCTGTAACACCATGTTACGGGAAGATATCCGGATCCCGGGGCACAAATTCTCATGTGGCGCACCTGCCAGCGCAAAAGGCAACGAGCATGCAATTGCCAAGCGCGCCCCCCGAAAGGCCACCCCCTACCGTCATGGTCTACAATCGAGGACACGATTATTCGTCCACCCAAAGGACCGTTCTTGACCCTGAGCAAGCCTAAAATCAACGCGCTTCTGGCACTCGCGCTCTTCACCTTCGCCTTCCTTGCCGCCGAGTTTCGCTTCGATATCAATATCGGGCTACTCGCCGGCGCCGAGCGCGTTGTGCTCGCACAGGGCTTTATTCTGGGCGCGAGCGTGCTCGGCTTTATCGGGTACGCTCCGCTGCTTGAGCACGCGCAGCACAAAGGCCAGCCTCAGGCAGTTGTCAGTGCCGCCGTCCCCATCGCCATCTTGGGGTTGACTCAGATTCAGTCCCCCACGAGCCCGCTTGCGCTCGAGATTCTGGGATGCCTCGCATTCCTCGGGCTCGGCCTGCTGGGCGCCGCCACTCACCACGCCTTTTCGCTGGCATTCCAGGATGACCCCAAGCTTGCCACCGGTGCGGGGGCAGCCTATGCCGCGGGCATCCTGATGCAGTTCGCCATCAACCTGCTCAATTGCGGCGGTATCGCAGAGCTCATCGTCCTTGGCGCAGCGACTATCGCCATCTCCGCCCTCGGCGCTGTTCCTCAAGAGACCGTTGAGAGCCCAAACTCCCGTATCAATCCCTTTGCCGAGCCCTCGCACGCCCTCGCCAAGCAGGCGTGCTGGAGTATCGCGCTCGTCATGATTCTCGCCTGCCTGTTCTCGACGCTCGATAACGTCGTCACGTTCTCCAACGCCCACGGCACCATCGCCGTACAGACCTGGCCGCGCCTCTTTTTGGCGGCGAGCGGTCTCGTCGCCGGTATCGTCTTTGATCTTGCCGAGCGTCGCTACATGGGCCTCATCATGCTCGGCGTCACGGTACTTTCCACCATCTCGATCTTGGCTGTGGAAGCCGGCGCCGATCCCAACCTGGGCCTTGTCGTCTTTTACCTGAGCTCGGGCTTTTTTGTCACGTTCTTTACTGCCACCTTTACACAGCTGGCACCGCGCATGCATACGCCCGCACTGTGGGCTGGCATGGGCCGCGCAGCCAACAACGTGTGCGCGTTCACTACGTCGGGCATCTCGCTGGCACTTGTGACCTCGGGCAATGTCGCCATCATCATGATCGGCGCGCTCATGCTGCTTGTGGCGGCAAGTGTGGCGTTTGTAGCTGCGGGCCTGTTCCGCCTGCCCCAAACCGAGCAGGAGCGCGAGCGCGAGCAGCTGGCAGAAGAAGCACTCGCCGCCCCCACCATCGAGGAGCAGCGCCAGGCCTTCATCGCCAACCACGCTCTCACCCCGCGTGAAGTCGACGTGCTCATAGCCGTGACCCAGGATGAACGCCCGCTCAAGCAGATCGCCGAGGAGCTCGGCATCTCGATGCGCATGGTACAGCGCCACCTGAGCTCTATCTACCAAAAGACCGACACGCAGACGCGCGCCGGTCTCACCAAGGCCTTCCCCTCCGCCTAAAACAAAAACCACCACAAAGGTGTCTGTCCCCTTTGTGGTGGTTTTGGTCAGCTAGCCTTCGAGCTGTGCCACCTTGTAGCGGTAGGCAGCGGCGATAACGTCTTTACAACCCTCGCGGCCCAGCTTGGCGCGGTTGACGACGATGTCCTTGCCGCTCGTCATCTTCCACTTACCGGCACTGTAGCGCTTATAGAACGCCTCGCGCGCCTTCTGCTGCTGTTTAACCAACTTGGCGCCCTTCTTTTTGTTGAGGCCGCGCTTTTTGCGCACGATCTCGACGCGGTCCTCAAAGGGAGCGGTCACCAACACGGCAATGTGGTTGGGGTTGTTACGCAACAGGTAATCGGACAGACGACCTTCGATAATGCAGCTCTCGGTCTCGCCCAGATCCAAAATCACCTGGCTCATCTTTTGGAACAACTTATCCGAGTACGAACGCGCATCGTAGCGGTCGGGCAGAAACGCCATGTTCTCCACGGCCAGACGCTCATCATAGGCGGCCATCTTATCGAGCGACTCGCCCGCGCGCAGCGACGCACGTACCAGCAGCTCGTTATCGTACAGCGGAATCCCCAACTCGTCGGCAAGCATGCGGCCAATCTCGTGGCCCTCGGCGCCAAAGTCGCGCGCGATGGTAATGACCACAGGATTCTTCTTATTCTCCAGATCGCTCATCGCGATTCCTTTCTCTATGTGACAAAGGGGCTGTCCCTTTGCCACATTCTACGCTGCCACCATTCGCCTCTGATATGCGCGGACCAGCAGCGAGATACCAAAGTTGAGTACAAAGTACATCGCAAACACCAGGCCGTAGAGCATAAGCACCTGCGACAGGTCGATCGCGTGGGCCATCACGACGTTTGCCGTGTACATGAGCTCGGCCACGTTAATGCCCGAAAGATACGAGCTGTCCTTGATGACGGTCGTGCACTGGCTAAACAGCGCCGGAATGATCGTCTTAAACGTCTGCGGCAGAATGATGTAGCGCATGGTGGCAAAGAAGCCGAAGCCCTGGCTCTGCGCTGCCTCAAACTGGCCGCGCGGAATCGAGTTGAGGCCGCCGCGCACAATCTCGGCCATAACAGCGCTGGTAAACAGCGTAAAGGCGATGGTCGAAATCACAATGTCCAAACCCTGCACCGTAAAGTAGATAAACAGGATCCACAGCAGGTTTGGCGTGCAACGGAACAGTTCGATATAGGCGCTCACCAAAATACGGAACGGGCGGGGCGCATAGCTCTTAACGAGCGCCAGCACCGTGCCAAAGATGAGCGAGAAAAAGATCGACAGCGCCGAGATCTCGATTGTCTTAACAAAGCCGCCCCAAATGTAGAGCAGGTTGGTCGCGTTGAAGATTTCCATGCGCTAGGCCTCCTCTACGTTGTCGAGCCCCAGCTCGGCCAGGCTCACGCCGCGCGGACGCTCCTTGGAGCGGCGCTCGAGCCACTGCACCAGCATGGCGAGCGGAAAGCAGATGATGAAGTACATAAGGCAGCAGACGATGTATCCCTGCAGGTAGCCGTACAGACTCACAAAGTTGTCGGAACGGTACATAAGGTCGCCGCCGGCCACAAGCGCCAGCACCGACGTATTCTTGACCAGGTTGAGCGCCTGGTTGCACAGCGGCGGCAGAATGATCTTGAATGTCTGGGGCAGTACGATGTACCAGTACGCCTGCGCACGGGTGAAGCCCTGGCTCTGGGCCGCCTCCATCTGACCGCGCGGAACCGCCTCGATACCAGTGCGGATGACCTCCGAAATGTAGGCCGCGTGATACAGGCCCACGCCCAAGAAGCCCAGCACGAACGGAGCGATGCGCACCGGCTGGTCGGCACCGGTTATGGCCTGCAAAAACTGCGGACCGGCCATGTACATAAAGAGCACCTGTACGGGCAACGGGGTGTTCTGGTAAAACTCCACGTACGCGCGGCTTATGGCGCGCAGCACGCGCGAACGAGTGGTAGAGAACACGCCCAGCAGCGTGCCCAGCACCAGCGACAACAGCAGACCGGCAACGACCACCTGTAGCGTCACGCCAAAGCCCTCCCAGAAGGGCCCCATATTTTGAAATGTCGTCGACCAACGGTCGGCGTCAAATAATCCTTCGAGCATTTGATTCCTTCCTTGGACGATGCGCCTATACAAGACCCCAGGTCTTGACCTCTTGGTCGAGCCAGCCATCGGCCAGGCGATCGCAAACCACCTGATCGACCACAGCCGAAAGGTCGCAGCCCTTCTTGGTCGCCACGCCGTAGCCCTGCTCGCCAAACTTGACCTCGGGCTGCAGCAGCTCAACGGTCTCGTTCATGTAACCGGCCAGCGTGGAGCGGTCCATGGCAAAGACGTCGATATTGCCGGCGTCGAGCGAACTCTTGATGATGGGATAGCCGCTAAAGGCCCTAAACTCGGGCTTGCAGCTAAAGCCGTTGTCCTTGATCATCTGCTCGATCAGGCCCTGCGTGGTGGCACCCTGGCTCACGCCAATGACCTTGCCGTCCAGATCCTCAATCGAGGTAAAGCCCGAACGCTTCTTGACCATGAGTCCCACGTAGTCGGTGCGGTACGGCGTCGAGAAATCCCAGCTCTTCTTGCGCTCGTCGGTGATGGTGTAGGTCGCCGCGACCACGTCGAGTTGGCCGTTATCGATCAGTGGGCCGCGCGTCTTGGGCGTTACGTCGGTAAACTCGACAAGCTCCTGGGCACGAGCCTTCTTGTAGCTCACACCAAAGACGGCAGCGGCGATCTGGTAGCACAAATCGACTTCCATGCCCTCAAAGCGGCCCTTGGCGGTGTCGTAATAGCCGTAGCCGGGAACATCCTTCTTAACGCCGGCATTCAGATGGCCACGCGACTTGATGGCCGCAAGCTTGGACCCCTTGTCGGAGCCCTCACCGCTGGTGGAGTTGCCGCAACCGGTAAGCGCGGTCCCCGTCAGCGCGAGCATGCCGGCGCCAGCCAGCTGCAAAAAGTGACGGCGCGACACGGCCGCCCTCGTCATATCCGTCATGTCCATCACCGCGCCTAGTGCAGAATCTTGGACAGGAACTCGCGGCAACGCGGGTTCTCGGGGTTATCGAAGAAGTGCTCGGGCGTGCCCTCCTCCAGAATGCGGCCGTCCTCCATAAAGATGACGCGGTCGGCCACCTGGCGCGCAAAGCCCATCTCGTGCGTCACGCAGATCATGGTGATGTCCTCCTGCGCGAGCTCAATCATAACGTCCAGTACCTCCTGGACCATCTCGGGGTCGAGCGCCGAGGTCGGCTCGTCAAACAGGATGATAGGCTGCTTGGTGCACAGGGCACGGGCGATGGCGATGCGCTGCTGCTGACCGCCCGAGAGATTCTGCGGATACTCGCCAGCCTTATGCGCCATGCCGACGCGCTTGAGCGCGGCGATGGCGATCTCGGTCGCCTCCTCCTTGCTCTTCTTTTGCAGCTTGATGGGTGCGAGCGTCAGGTTGCCCAGCACCGTCATGTTGGGATACAGGTTGAACTGCTGAAACACCATGGAGCTGTACTTGCGAGCCATCTCCAGGTGATTCTTTTTGGTGAGCGGCGTACCGTCGATGACGACCTCGCCCGACGTGGGCTCCTCCAGATAATCGACGCAACGGATGAGCGTCGACTTACCCGAGCCGGAAGGCCCGATCATTACGAGCTTCTCGCCGCGCTTGACGGTGAGATTGATATCTTTGAGCACATGCAGGTCGCCAAAGTACTTGTTGAGATGCTTGATCTCGATCATGTCTGCCATGAATGTCCCTTCCCTGCGTTTACACGAGTTGAACTATTGTACGGAAAGAACCACATTTCCGCAGCCCACACCACATTCCCGTAAAGAACCCGCAACCTTTAACCCACTCATTGGGGACAGGCTTAAATGAGCACCTACTCATTGGGCACTCATTTAAGTCTGTCCCCAATGAGCACCCAACGACCAGCCAGGGGAGGTGCCCTTCATCAGGCCCGAAAATAATACAACCGCCCTTGTTGAGCATAAGTCAGCGAAAACCCGTACACGCGAGCAAGGTGACGTGAAATGAAAGGGCGCAGACCTTATGGTCGCGCCCTTGAAATTGAACGTCAGATTGCCGCGTGTACGGGTTTGCAGCGTCGAGCCGTTACGCGGTTTGGTAAAACCGCGTAACAAATTACGCGAGTTTGGCTCCGACGATCTTTGCCGCGGCCGGCTTGTCGAAGTTGCCGCCGGTGGCCTTGCCGAGTGCACCCATAACCTGGCCCATCTGCTTCTTAGACGTGGCACCCAGCTCGGCGATAACCTGCTCGATCAGGGCCTCGAGCTCCTCACCCGAAACCTGCGCGGGCAGCAGGCTCTCCAGAATCTTGACCTGCTCGGTCAGGTTGTCGGTACGCTCCTGGTCGGTGCCGGCCTTGATGGACATCTCCAGCGTCTCGCTCGTCTGCTTGATCAGACGCTTGATCATGCTGTTGACGTCTTCCTCGGTCACATCGCGGCGCTCGTTAACCTCGATATTCTTCACCTCGGCCTTGACCTGGCGAATGATGGACAGGCGAACCTTGTCCTTGGCCTTCATGGCCGCGATCATTTCTTTCTGCAGCTCTTCGTTGGTCATCTGCAAATCCTCTCTAATAGCGTGGGCGGCACTCACGCGAGCACCGCCCCATGGTTACTCAGTCTTCGACGAATCGTCGGTCGAACTCTTGGTGACGCCCTTCAGACTCACGTTATAGGGTACGTCCTTGGGCATGGGGTTGACGGTGATGTCGGCATCCTTCTTGTACTGCTCCAGCCACTCGCTGTACGCGGTGCTGGCCGCTTGCGTCTTCACCACGTTGGAGACGTACTTTTTGATGTCCTTGGGCACCTGGTTGATGTCATCAACCTGATTATCGACATGGAAGTAGTCGGTGCACTTGATGATGTGGTAGCCATAGGTCGACTCGACGACTTCGCTCACGTCGCCCTTGTTGAGTCCCTCGAGCGCCGTCTGGTAGCTGTCGACGAAAGTGGTGAGCTTATCCCAGCCCACATCGCCCTTCTTCTCCTTGGAACCGGTGTCCTCGGAGTACTGCTCAACGGCGTCCTCAAAGCTCAGCTCACCGGAGTTGATCTTGTCCAGGCACTCCTGCGCCTTGGCCTTGGCGGCAGCCTTGTCCTCGTCGGAAGCGTCAGAATCAACCTTGATCAGGATGTTCGACGAGCGGCGGGCGTCGTTGTAGCTGGACAGGTTTTCGTTGATGTAATCGACAATCTCGCTGTCCTTGGGCTTGCTCGTGGGCGCGACGGCATCCTTGAGTTTCTGCTGCGCCAGACTCTCCTTGAGTGAGTCCTTGTAGGTGTCCTCGGTATAGCCGTAGGTCTTGAGGGTCTTCTTAAAGGCCTTGGCGCCGCCCGCGCTCTTGCACGCGTCCTTCCAAGCCTTCTCGACCTCCTCGTCAGACACCGTCACGCCGTTCTCCTTCTGTGCCTGTTGAAGCAGAATCTGCTGCGTGTAGGAGTCGATGAGTTGCTTGCGGTACTTCTTGGGCGTGAGGTCGTTGTCAACCAGATACTGCGCCCAATCCTCATCCTTGGTGTAGCCGTAGGACGTGCGCATGCTCATGATCTGCTTGGTCACGGTGTCCTCGGTAAGGTTGGTGCCGTTGATAGTGGCAGCAACACCGCCGGTCAGCTTGTAGCCCGAGGTGTCCTCGGCCTGCGACATAAGGCCGGAGCACGCCATCGCCGAGACGGAAAGCAGCATCGCCAGCACGCCGATGACCACCAAGACGATCTTGACGGTCTTAGACACGTACGTCTTGCGCTGCTTCTTGCGAGAGCTGGAGGCAGCGCGGGCCTGCTGCTCGGGCGTCGGCGCGGCCTCGGAGTTCTTTTTCTTATTTGCCATAGTTGGCCTTTCGCATAACGAATCGAACAAACGCCATTGTGTCACAACGCAGCCCCCGCGGCACGCTTGGTGCATTGGGGACAGATTAATCTGCACCATTTTGGTGCAAAGGGGACAGCTCTGGCAGCCGGCAGTTAGGGACGTTCCTTTTCTGCCGGCAGTTAGGGACAGTCCCCAAGTGCCGGCAGAAAAGGAACGTCCCCAAGTGCCGACTCAGCCCCACCTTAGAAGTGGCGGCGGATGGCGTCGACCATACCCTGGGGCGTGGTCTGGCCGAGCACGTCGGCTGCGGCATCGGCGTCCATAAAGATGTTCATGAGCGCCTGCAGGGCCTCGACCTGGCCGCCCGGCTCGGCGATGCCCAGATTAATGACGATCTGCGCCGGCACCGGAGCGCCCATGCCAGCCATAGCGTTAAATGTCACGGGCGCGGTGGGCTTCACCACCGCGATATAGGGCTTGGTCACAAACCCCGGATCGGTATGCGGAATGGCAATGTTTGCCGCCGGCATGGCAAGGCCCGTGGGATAGGCATCCTCGCGCGTGAGAACGGCGTCGAGCCAACCGTCGGCAATGTAGCCACGTGGTGCAAGCTTGCCCTCGAGCCGCGCAAACACCTCATCCGGCGTCGCACACTCCCAATCAAAAAACACCAGCTCAGGCGTAAACAGCGCTTCGTTATCCGCCATGCGCTCACCTCTCTCACCTAGCCATCGGGGACGTTCTTAAATGACTAGTCGTTAAAGAACGTCGCAGGTGACTACCCAAAACAAAAGGTGGCCACGCGCGCCTTGGCGCCAATGACCACCCTGACTACTCGGCTAAATTGTACTGTGCGCCGCTAGCCGCGAGGCGCGTCAATTGCGACCTTGCCGCTCTCCAGCACGTGGACGCGGCCGTCGGCGAGCATTTGCACGACCTCGGGATACAGCACGTGCTCAATCGCGTGGATGTGCTCCTCGAGCGTGTCGACATCCCAACCTTCCTCGACAGCCAGCGCGCGCTGGGCGATGATGGGGCCGTTGTCGTAGATCTCGTTGGCAAAGTGCACGGTCACGCCGGTCACCTTGACACCGCGCGCAAAGGCATCGTCAATCGCATGCGCACCGGTAAAGCTCGGCAGCAGTGCCGGATGCAAGTTGACCACGCGGTTGGGAAACGCCGCCAGTAGAGGCGTGTGCACCATGCGCATGTAGCCGGCCATGACCACATACTCGCAGCCGCGCTCGAGAAGCTCGTGCGCGATGATCTCGTCGGCGGCAATAGGGTCGGCATAGACATCCTTGGACAGCGTGAGCGTCTGGATGCCCGCGCGCTCAGCGCGCTGCAAACCCTTAGCCGAAGGACGGCTCGACACCACAAGCTCAATCGAAGCGTTGAGCTTGCCGGCAGCGATCAGATCGATCAGCGCCTGCAGGTTAGTACCCGAACCGCTGATGAGCACACCGATCTTGAGCGGCTCGGCCGTATCGGTGCCGGTCGGACGGGTGTAGGGCACAAAGCCCAGGCCCTCGGCAGCAGCCATCTGCTCGTTAGCGCTCATCGGAGTACACGACCTTACCGGAACCCTCGACGCACTCGCCCACGCGGAACGGCTTCTCGCCCAGCGCGATCAGGGCCTCGGTAACCGCGACCTCGTCCTCGGGGGCGACGATCAGGCACAGGCCAACGCCCATGTTGAAAGTCTTGCATGCCTCATTGGGCGCGAGCTCGGCCTGGCGCGACACGTAGGTGATGACGGGCGGAACGTCCCAGCCCATCTCGGCACCGTTGCGGGTGACCACGGCGTCGACGTCGTCGGCGAGCGCGCGGTTGAGGTTCTCGGTAATACCGCCGCCAGTGATGTGGGCGATGGCGTGCACGTTGGCGCCGCCGCGGAGCAACTCAAGAATCGGCTTGACATAGATGCGCGTGGGGGCCAACAGGGCGTCTGCCAGCGATGCGCCACCGAGCTCCTCGAGCGGACGGCTCAGCTCCTCGGCCTTAGCGGCGGCCTCGGGCGTGCCCGGCTTAATGCCGTCGACGCCAATGACCTTGCGCACGAGCGAGTAACCGTTGGAGTGCACGCCGGTGGAAGGCAGGCCCAGGATCACGTCGCCGGGGCGGACGTTTGCGGGGTCGAGCATCTTGGGACGGTCGACGACGCCCACGGTAAAGCCGGCAAGGTCGTAGTCGGCCGGAGCCATGACGCCGGGGTGCTCGGCCATCTCACCGCCCACGAGCGCGCAGCCCGCGAGCTTGCAGCCATCGGCCACGCCCTTGATGATCTTTGCCATGTGCTCGGCCTCAATGTGGCCGATGGCAACATAGTCCAGGAAGAACAGCGGCTCGGCGCCCGAAGCCAGAATGTCGTTGACGCACATAGCAACTAGGTCCTGGCCCACCGTCTCGTGACGGTCCATAATCTGGGCGAGCACGAGCTTGGTGCCCACGCCGTCGGTGCCGCTGATCAGGATCGGGTCTTCCATATCCTTAAGTGCGGCGGCCGAGAACAGGCCACCAAAGCCACCGATGCCGCCGATAACCTCGGGGCGGTTAGTGTCCTTGACCATCTGCTTAATCGCGTCGACGGCGCGGCCGCCCTCGGCGGTATCGACGCCGGCGTCCTCATACGTCACATGTTTGCTGTCGCTCATCTGAGCCTTCCTCTCCCACTACCGTCCGCCGCCCGGACGCCAAACGGTGCTCATAGTTGCGTTCATTTCGGCGCGCGCCATAACAGCACGCGCCGTCATATCAACAAAACAGCAGGTAAAACCTACCAAAATAAACCTGTCCCCACATGGCAGGTTTTAGGCCTCACCGTGCTTCTCTTCCCAGCTGCGGTCGTCGTATTTCTCGACCACGGCGTCGTCATCAAAGTGCAGCGGCTTATCCAGGTTGCGGGGCTTAAAGCCCTCCATGAACTTGTCGCGGCCAAAGCTCTCGGGAATCGCCACGGGGTAGCGGCCGGTAAAGCACGCATCGCAGTAGCCGCCCTTGGGC
Source organism: uncultured Collinsella sp. (assembly GCA_902494605.1). Lineage (GTDB taxonomy): Bacteria > Actinomycetota > Coriobacteriia > Coriobacteriales > Coriobacteriaceae > Collinsella. The sequence goes on along the minus strand of CABUUG010000001.1, from coordinate 54,107 downwards.
ATGACCTTCAGCAGGCCCTCGACCGAAAGGAAGGCCAGCGAATCGGCGCCGATATACTCGCAAATCTCGTCGACCGTCTTGTTGGCGCTGATAAGCTGCGACTGCACGTCGGTATCGATACCGTAGAAACACGGCCAGATGACCTCGGGCGAGTTGATGCGGATATGAATCTCCTTGGCGCCGGCATTGCGCAGCATCTTGACGAGCTGCACCATGGTGGTGCCGCGCACGATGGAGTCGTCGATGACGACCAGGCGCTTGCCCTCGATGTTGTCGCGCAGCGGGTTGAGTTTCATGCGCACGCCCATGGCGCGCAGCTCCTGCGTGGGCTCGATAAACGTACGGCCCACGTAGCGGTTCTTGATGAGGCCCTCGCCAAAGGGAATACCGCTCTCGTGCGAATACCCCTCCGCGGGCGGCAGGCCGGAGTCGGGCACGCCGATGACCAGGTCGGCCTCGACGGGCTCCTCGTGTGCCAGCTGACGACCCATGTCGTAACGGCAGGCATAGACGCTCTTGCCGTTCATGATGGAGTCGGGGCGGGCAAAGTAGACCTGCTCAAAGATGCAGTTGGCGGGCTCTTCGGCTGCAGGCACGCCCTGCTCGGATACCAGACCCTCGGCGCTGATGCGCAAGATCTCGCCGGGACGGACGTCACGGACGTACTCGGCACCCACGATGTCGAGTGCGCAGGTCTCGGAGGCAACGACCCAGCCGCCGGCGCGGGTGACATGGGTGGTGGCGTCGACCGTCGCGGCGCCGTCCTGCGACGGCAGCTGCGAAACGGATGCGGCATCGGCCTGGTCCAGACCCTCGTCCACCAGCTTGCCCAGCACGAGCGGGCGAATGCCGTGCGGATCGCGGAATGCGTAGAGCGCTTGCTCGTTAATGAGCGTCATGGCGTAGCCGCCGCGCACAAGCTCCATGGTCTTACGAATGCCCTCGCGCAGGTGGCCCGTACGCTGGGTAAAGTAGCCGATAAGCTTGGTCGCGACCTCGGAATCCGAATTGGAGAGGAACGGCACACCCAGCTCGATCAGCTGGCGGCGCAGCTCGTCGGTGTTGACCAGAGTGCCGTTGTGAGCAAGCGCGATAATGACGCTATTGATGGTAGAGAGGTGCGGCTGAGAGGCTTCCCAGCTCTTGGCGCCGGCGGTGCCATAGCGCACATGGCCCACGGCCAGCTGACCGGAGAGCGTCGACAGGTCGGCATTGGAGAACACGCGGTCGAGCAGGCCCAGATCCTTGCGGACCATAACCGTACCGCCGTCACCAACAGCGATTCCCGCCGATTCTTGGCCACGGTGCTGCAGTGCACGCAGGCCAAAGTACGTCAGTCGAGCCACGTCGCGATCGGGCGCCCATACGCCGAAAATGCCACATTCCTCATGCAGCTGGTCGGAGTCCGGATCATACGTCGACATGGTGTTCACCTGTCCCGCGGCACGCTCGGCCGCGCGGATGGTTTCTTGAGACATGGCATCCCCTCAGAGCCTCGTTATTTGGCGTTACCTGCCCTATTATACGCACGGCAAGACAAGCACTCCCGCGCATGAACAGCGCTTTTTAAAAGCCCACCGAGCTTATAATCCGTTTTGCAGCCAAACATTTTATTGGGCAACCGCCTCGGGGCCGACGATCCCGCATACTTCCGTTGCGACGTGTCTCGCCCGCCGTTAGGACTTACATTGTTGCAATTGGGACGTTCGTCCTGTCTTTTGGCAGGTCGGCGGCGTATCCTTGTACCTACAGCAAAACGAGAAAGGTTATGTATGGATCGAAACGAACTCGACCCCAGCGTCCCCAGCGCCACGGAGGTCAAGAAGATCCCCCTCATCATTAAGGTATACGCCGTCCTGTGCATCCTGTCCGGCGTGGGCACGCTCCCGTCGGTCGGCGCCTTTATGTGGCAGGTCATCACCGCACTCATCAACGGCAACGCCGCCGCCAAGCTCGGCGACAACACGCTCGTCGCGGTCGGACTGATTGTCGCCGGCATCATGCTCTCGGCTGCCAGTGCCGTCATCTTGATCATCTTTGGCCTGGACCTCATCAAGAACCAGCGCCGCAATGCCGCCCGTCTGTCCTATATCCTTATCGCGTTTACCGTCGTCGAGCTTTTGGTTGACGTGATGCTCCAGGGCATCGGGCCCTTCTTGCTGCGCCCTGCCATCCAGCTCGGCATCCTCGTCGCGCTTTCGGCCACCGTCGACCCCACACTGCGCCAGGAGCGCGAGCTGCAGCGCCGCCTGCAGGAGATGCTCGACCGCGACGCCGCCGCCGAGGGCATGCTCGGGCGCGATGAAACCGGCGAGGGCTACATCAAGCTCAACTACTTCAACCTGTTCTGGGTATTCTTTGTCTGCTGCGTGCTCGGCCTGGTCCTGGAGGATATCTGGCATATGACCGTCAACGATCCGGGTGTCTACCAGGACCGCGCCGGTATGCTGTTTGGCCCCTTCAGCCCCATCTACGGCTTTGGTGCCGTGCTCATGACCATGGTGCTCAACCGCTTCTATAAAAAGAACCCCATCATCATTTTCCTGGTGAGCGCCCTGCTCGGCGCCAGCTTTGAGGTGTTCGTGGGCTGGTTTATGCAGACCGCGTTTGGCGTGGTCTCGTGGAGCTACTCGCACATAACGCTGTTCGGTATGCCCGACCCGCTCGTGGTCCTCACGGGCGGACGCACCTGCACGGGCTTCGCCTGTCTGTGGGGCCTGGGTGGCCTCATCTGGATCAAGCTGCTGCTGCCGAGGCTGCTCAAGCTCATCAACATGATTCCGTGGAAGAGCCGCTACTCGGCTACCGTCATCTTCACCATCATTATGCTGGTCGATGGCGTTATGACGCTGCAGTCGCTCGATTATTGGTATCAGCGCGTCAACGGCACGGAACCGGATATTCCCGTTGCGCAGTTCTACGGCAAGTACTTCGATAATGACTTTATGGAAAACCGCTTCCAGAGCATGACCATGAGCCCCAAGGATGCGACGCGCGTGTAGCGCCCACCGCGCCCAAAACGCAAAATGCCCGCCGGTATCACACGTACCGGCGGGCATTTTTATAAACGAGCCTTCTATCGACGCAAGCCTCTACGCCTCGCGCTCGACCTCACTCACGCATTCATTCTTGATGGTGCCAACGAGCGCCTGCAGCGCATCGACCACGTGCGGGCGAATGTCCCCGCCGATGAGCACGAGCATGATGTCGTCACCTACGGCAAGCTCGCCGCTTGCCAGCCACACGCGCACATAGCCGATACCCGGCATCGCGCGCGTCGCCTCGATGGCGGCCTGTACCTTGCTGGCGTCGTAGCCGAACACCATGCTGCCCACCTTGTGGCCCGGCGCCACGCCATCGGTCTCGACACCGCGCGCCTCGGCCTTGGGCGTCGCGCGCACCACACCGTTATGTGTCAGATACATACCGCACGCAGGTGCCGACGAATCGGCCTTGGCCTCGCGCAGCCAAGCATCAATCGAAGGCATCGTTTTGCCATTCTCGAGCATCATTTCTCCCTTACCGTCGTCGAGTAGCCAATTTGGAACGGGGCTTTTTTAGCTACTCTCGAACAACTTATTCCTCGACCGGCGTGAGCACCATGACGGCACGCGTGTTGCTCAGCGATAACGAACGACAGGTCACAAGCGTTACGACCTTGGTTGCCGAAGCAGCACGATCAGTGGCATCGCTCGCCACGGCAGAGGCACCGTCGAGCATCTCGGACAGGTAGTTCTTGAGCCCGTCGTCGCCCTCAAAATTGCGCGTGCGCGCCTTGGCATACGTGTCCTCGACAACTTTGGTCGCCAGTGGTCGCAGCTTATACGTAGCATCCCGTGTGATGTAATACACAAACTCAATGCTGTCGAACGTCGCCTGATCAGTAGTGTCCGAAATCACGTTGAACATCGACCCGTCGTTCATATGGTGTCCGTAGATCGTAGTCTGCTGATCCACCATGCCGGGCGCAGTGTCCTCGTAATCCAAGAAGATGGCTCCCGATGCGTTGGACGTGCCATCGAACAACGTGTTGAGGTACTTGGAATTATCAGTAGCCTGCACTACGGGATAGTTAATGTTGGTGCCCGGTGCGTAAATCCAACCGACGACCTCGGGATTTGTCTGGGCAAGAGCATTGAAATCGATAATCGGCACGCCGCTGGCGTCCTTAGCGGGCGCATATTGCTTTTCGATCTTTTGGTACGACTCGCTCGCCTGCTTGTAACCGATCTGCGCATTGATAAAGATGGCAGCGGCGGCAACAATCAGGCCGATGCCGATGATGATGAGCAGAATGGGAATAATGGAGCGGCGCTTTTTGCGCGGCGGCTCGGTGTAATCCGACGGCACGGCATGCGATGAAGACCGGGGCGGTTTCTTAGCGGTGCTATAAGACGAAGGACGATATGCGGCCGGCGCGTCATGTCGACGATGCGTCGCCGGTGTCACGGGACGCGACGCGCGCTGCTGCTGAGGAGAGGATGTCCGACCCTGCTGTACCGCATGGGCAGCACCCGGCTTCGACGGATCGGGAATCTGAGAAGCCTTGAATCGTTTTCCCTGATAGTCGGACATGGCTCTCCTTATACTGCGGCGAAACGGCGGAACGTCTAGGCGTCGGCCATCTCCTGCTTCATCTTCTCGATAACCTTGCGGTACTCGGGGTCGCATGCGCCCAGAATCTGCGTGGCGTAGATGGCGGCGTTCTTGGCGCCGTTGATGGCAACGCAGGCCACGGGCACGCCCGAAGGCATCTGCACCATCGACAGCAGCGAGTCCATACCACCCAGATCGCTCGTCTTCATAGGCACGCCGATGACCGGCAGCGGCGTAAACGCAGCCACGACACCGCCCAGGTGAGCAGCCTTGCCGGCGGCGGCGATAATCACTTTGATACCGCGATCGGCGGCAGTCGAAGCCCACTCGTGGACCTTCGCCGGTGTGCGGTGTGCGCTCGCAATGACAAGCTCATAGGGCACGCCCAGCGCCTCGAGCTCGGCGGTGCAACCTTCCATAACGCCCAGATCGGACTTGGAACCCATGATGATCCCGACAACCGGCTTTTGATCTGCCATAAACAAAGACCTCCTGTTGAGAACGGCGACGCGGCGGATCCGCGCCCCTTAACTACTGAGAGTAGTATAGCTGCTCCCGTCCCTGCGGTCTGTGGGTGCTCTGCGGCGTCCCGGTGTTTTCATCTTCACTCCGGTTGCTGCGCAAAGTCGTTCAGATGAAAACACCGGGCCGCCGCAGAGCACCCTCGACCTACCGGGGATTGCTATGACGTACGTTGGCTGAAATAAAAAAGCAATGCCCGCCGTCCTTGGTGGAGCGGCGGGCACGTTTGCTTAGTTATCGCTGGGACTACTCAGCCTTATTGCGACGGTGGAAGAAGGCACCGATCGCGGCGATGATGGCTCCAAGGCCACCGACGGTCGCGACAGTCGTCACCGTTTGGTCGCCAGTGTTGGGGATCGCCGAACCGTTCTTCTTGCCGCCCTGGGCCTTGTCGCCTGCGGGCTTGCTCGTCTGGCCGCCACCGTTCGAGCCGTTGCCGGAACCCTGGTTGCCCGAACCTCCGGTGTTGCCCGAGCCGCCCTGGTTGCCGGAGTCGGCATCCTTGAGGCCCTCGATGGCCAGCTTGAGCTGGTCATAGGCCGCCTGGAGCTGGGTGTCGGAAGCATTCTCATCACCCAAGACATCCTCGGCGTAGGTAATGGCGTCCGTCAGGGCCTTGACGGACTCGGCCGTCTTTCCCTTGGTGTCAGTCTCCTTCGCCTGCTTGACCAGGGCCTTGAGCTGTTTCTTGGTCGGGTTCTCGACCGGGGTCACCGGGGTCTTCTCGAGCGCGTTGCGAGCACTCTCGAGTGCCTTGAGTGCCTGGTCGACCTCGTCCTGCGTGGCGTTCTCGTCGCTCAAGATGGCGCGGGCGCTCGCCAAGGCGTTCTGGAACACGGTCCAGGAAGCCTCGGTGTAGTCGCTGGCCTTAAGGTCGCCGGCTGCAACCTCGGCATCAACCTTTTCAATCGCGGCAGTGAGGTCGTCCTTCGCCACCGGATCGGGAACGGCCGTACCGTAGAACTTGAGCTCCGCCATGCTGCAGTAGGCGTCAACGCTGCCACCGCCGGCGTGGAGCACCTTGACGGTCACGTAGCGACCGCGCGCGGCACCAAAACTCATCTGCTTCCAGTCGCCACGGTCGGTGAGCACGCGGCCGTCGTTGTCGAAGGTAAACGTACCCATCGACGTGGCGGTGCCCATCTCATAACCGTCGGCGGTATCGGAGACCAGCACCTCGGCCTCAAAGATATCGCCGTTCGTGCCGCCGTCCTGGCGCGGCAGGAACGTGACGTCGGTGAGATCGTAGTCGCGGCCCAGGTCGACGGTCAGGTGCTGGGGCATACCGGCATTATAGGCATAGTCGCTGTGCCAGAGCGTCTGTTCGTCGCCGTCAAGAGCGTTGACGGCGTTGCTGCCCTCGTAGTCGGCCTCGCTCGAGAAGCCGGTCACCTTGACGTTCTCGCGGTTCTCGGGCGTGTTGATGAGGCTCTTCTCATCGACGGGGCGCATCTTGAGGCCGTCGATTGCCTTCTCGATCTTGGCCGTGGCGTCTGCGACATCCTTCTTGTTATAGCTGCCCTGGCCGCCGTCGAGGAGCTTCTGAGCCGCCTCGACCGCAGCGGTGAGAGCTGCATAAGAATCCTTGGTGTAGACGGACTCGCTGTAGCCCGCGGCCTTGGAAAGCGCTGCCATGAGTGCAGAGGTGTCGACACCAGCCTTGACCTCGGCCTCATAGGATGCGGTCTTGGAGGGATCGAGTACCGATGCCACCGTGATCGTTGCCTTGCCCGCCTTGTTGGCACGCAGGTAGTAGTTCACGCTATCGCCGGCCTGGACAGCGGAGACGCTCACCACAGAGGGGTCGGAACTCTCGACCGTCACGTAGGGGTAGCCGGCGCTCTCAGGCGTGGCCTTGGCGTCGACGAGCGTAACATCACCTTCAAAGAACTCGGTCTGGTTCTTGCCCAGCTCGACGCCCTCGATGGCCTCGACACCCTGCGTGTAGTTGAAGTTGATCTCGCGCAGCGTGAGCATCTGGTCACCCGATGCCTCAAGCGGCGTGATCTCGACCTTGGTCGCCTTCTTGCCCTTGTTCTCGGCAGAGAGACCAAAGGCGTAGCGAGCCTGGAAGGAATCGTACTCCCCGCCCGCGAACTCCTGGGTCGAGCCATCCTCGAACGTCACGACGGCCTTGATCTTCTGCACGGTGCCGTTACCGCCGTTGCGGTTGACAACCTCGACGGCATCGAGCTTCGATGGCGTCTTAAAGGCAAATGTCATCGTGGTGGGAAGCTTCACGTAACTCGGAAGCTTGCCCTCACTGTCCCAGTTGCCGCTCCAGTCCCACAGGAACTCAAAGCCGTTGTCGCCCTCGTTATTATCGAACAGCGCGTTATAGCTCTTCTGCTGAATAAGCTTCTCGACGTTGGTGCCGTCATCGGTAGTGAGCTCGTCGTTGGTCATCGTGATGTCGAAGGCGTCGCGGCCGTACTCGGCGACCGCGGGCTGCGGAACGTCCGGCATCGTCACCGTGCCATCGCTCGCAAACTCAAGTGCGTCGCACGCCGGGCCAATGAGCCAAGATGTCGAGGGCAGTTCAACCTTGCCGGCGGTCTTGGCCTTGAGCTTGAAGCTCGCCACCGCGCCGGTGCCGTTGTAGAGCTTGCCATCTCCGCGGTTGGCAAAAGCGAGGTTGATGGTCTGCGTGCCGTCCTCAAACTGGATCTTCTCGCGCGACAGGTTCTCCATGCCGGCGGTCGAACCATCCTGTGAGATGCTCTCGGACACAAACTCAAACTGGTCACTCTTAAAGTTGACGAGCGCGCCCAGGGCGTTGACGTTCTTGGCGTCGGCCGCATAGACATCGACGGTGATCTCATCGCCGGCCTCGACCTCAGTCTTGCTCGGAATCACCGCAAGGGTACCAGCGACCTTGCCCTTCTGCTTGGTGCCGCCGTCGAGCCCCGCCATGGTGAACGAGTAATCGTAGACGTCGTAGACGCCGTTATTGTTGAGGTCAGCAAAGTGGTCGCGGATCTGCGAGTTGAACGTCGAGGCATCGGACCCACGGTTCTCGAGACCCAGATAGTTCTTCATGTTGGAGTAGTCGCCATCGGAGATCGTTGCCTTGTTGAGGTTGGAGCCCACGGCGAAGCCATCCGTGCCGTCGGTCTTGTAGATGGCGATCTCGGACGCGGAGAAGAAATTGCCGACCGAGGCGAGCGGCGTCATACGCACGTAGCGTGCGGCCACGGCGCCGTCGAACGCCACCGTCTTACAGGCGGCGGAGCGCTCCCAATCGACTTCCTGGGTGGTCCAATGCGTGCCGTCGAGGCTCGTCTCGATGCGCATCTTGGTCACGGTGCCATTGCCGGCGTCGTCACGCGGATAGTACTCGAGCTTGTCAAGCTTGTAGGCCTTGCCGTAATCGACCGTCAGGGCCTTGCCCAGATCGTTGCCACCGGAGTGGAAACCGCCGTCGCCCGACTGGAACTCATGGTCGAAGGCGAGATCGGCCTTGTGGCTGCCATAGAGCGAGCCCTCCCAAGTGATCTTCTCAGCTGTGGGGACGTTGCGCCACGGGTCGAGCGCGGAGCTCGCCTCGAGCACGTCACTCCAGGCGGAGTAGCCATCGGCGTTGCGCGAACGAATCTGGTAGGTATGCTTGCTGTTGTAGGCAAGGTCGGCATGCGTAAACTCCGCCGCATCGCCCACGGCGAACACGGTACCGTCTACCTTAAGGTCGTAGGAGGTAGCACCATCGACCTTTCCCCAGGTGAGCTTGATGCTCGTGGGGGTGGTGGCATCCTCGGGAGCGGCAAGGTTCGCGGGTGCGGAGAGGTTCTCGTTGAGGCGGTCGACGGCCAGCGTGGCATCGGCGTTCACGAAGCCGCCGAGTTCGAGCGTCTGCGCCGCTGCAGCGACATCGGTCTTCGCGAACTTGACGTAGACCTTGGGGTTCGTGGTGATCTTGGTGTTGTTGAAGCTCTCGCCCTGCTCGGCCTCGGTGCTGTCTGCATCGCTGCCGTAGTGGTTGAGGTTGGGGGTCTCGTTGTAGAAGTAGACCGCCTGGCCGGCCTCGGGGTTCGCGGCGTCAAAGGCCTCCTGCGAGTTGACCTCAACCACGTTGAGCGCGGAGCCACCGTTCTTGGCGACGACGCTCGTGGGCTTGGCGGACACGTTGGCCACGAAGGTCGTGGTGCGGTTGGAGTCGTAGCCGTTGTAGCCACCCTGCGAGGCTTCGGCGGTAAAGGTCGCGGTGCCGCCCGTGGCCTTGGAGCTGTAGACGGTACTCACATGCTCGCCGTAGGAGATATTGTCGATCGTGCCGTAGGCATCGTCCTCGGTCGTGTTGTTCTGGATGGAAGAGCCGTCGTCCTCGTACTGCGTAAAGGTGCCGTCACCCTCGGTGGCGAAGAACTCGACGATACGCTGGCTGCGGTCGGTACCCTTGGTGTTGGTGTCGCTCACGGCCTCGGGGTTGTTGTTCTCGGCATACATCGGCACGATGGCGTTGGCCTTCACAAACAGCGGCAGCTTCCAAAGCGGCGCATCGTAGTTGTTGAGGACCTGGCCGCCGCGGTACTGCTTACCCGAGAAGTAGTCAATCCAGATGGTGGGATTCTCGTCGGTGCCGTAGTTGGGAAGGTAGATACCATTGCGAACGTCATTGCCGTTCTCATCTGCCTGGGTATCCTGATACACCGGTGCCACCAGGAAGTTCTCACCAAACATGTACTGATACTGCGTCGAGGTGCTTGCGGCGTACTCGGAGTTGTCGGAGAGCAGCATGGCGCGGATCATGGGCAGGCCGGTATCGCCGTTGCCCGTGTCGATGTTGGCCGCCGAGGCCGCGCTCGTGTAGATATAGGGCATGAGTTGCGCCTTGAGCTTGAGGTAAAAGCGCGAAATGCCCGTGTAGGGATCGCCGTGCGTCATGGGCGACTTGCGGTAGGTGCCCCAGCCGTCCATATCGAGCATAGAGGGCGTGAACGTCTTCCACTGGTAGTCGCGCGCGGAGATGATGGGGTCGCCACCAAAGATGCCGTCCATATCGGAGCCGATGTTGGGGTTGCCCGAGAGGCTCTGACCGATATACGTGGGGATGTGGAAGCGGATGTACTCCCAGTTGCCGCCGTACTGATCGCCGGTCCAGATGCCACCAAAGCGCTGCGTGCCGGCCCAACCGTCAAGCGTGATGATGTTGGGGCGCTTGTTGGCACCGGTCGTCACCGTATCGTAGGCCGTCTTGATGCCGTTGAGGCCAAAGGAGTAGCCAGAGCCCACCCAAGCGACGTCGGTCTTGAGGGTGGTAATGCCGCCCGTCTTGACCTCGGCGTCGAAATCGCGAAGCAAATGCCACGGGGTCTCGGAGTTGCTGTCAGGCTCCAGGTTAGACTGGGTCCACAGACCCGTGCTCACACCCTTGGAGTTAGCATACTCGGTAAACTTCTTAAGGTTGTCGACGTTGGCACGCACGGCGTTGAGGCGCTCGGCTGAACTCGTTCCGTCGGAGTTGACGCCGCCGGTCTTGTAATAACCGTTCTGGCCATAGCCGGCACCGTATCCGTCGTTCGGCAGGAACCAGCCGAGCGGCATGTCGTTGTCCTCGTAGTCATCGATAACCTGCTGGGCGGAGAACTGGCGGTCGAAATCGGTCGCCTTCATGTTCTCGGTATCGACCGTGGGGCCCTCTCCGTTGAGCGTCTCGGCGGCAAGCGTGCCGTCGAGCTTGTAGCCCGTCGACATGCCGGACTCGTATTTAACGTTGCCCTTCTCACTCGAAGGCTTGCTGCCCTTGGTCTCCCACTTCTTCTGACCCGAGGTCGTTGACCAGCCATCACGGTTGTAGGCATTAAGGTGACCCAGGTAGAAACCGTACTCGGGCAGCAGTACCGGATTGCCGGTCACCTTGTAGTAGTCCTGCAGCATCTCGGTCGCCACGTTCGAGGCGCCCGTTTCGGTTGCCACGAAGTAATAGGCATCGAACTCATTCTCGCTGTGCGAGGTCGTGACCGTCGAGGAGTCCGTAGAGCCAAAGTCGTAAGAACCCTCGGCAAAGGTGTTGCGAAGCACGCCGTAGCCGTCGCTCGTCCAGTAGAACGGGTTGGGCGAGGCGACGCCGCCGTCGGTCCAGTTATTAGTGTTGGAGATGGCGATGGTCTGGTTGGTGTGCAGGAAGCGCCCATTCTGGGTGCCACCGCCAAAGAAGTTCTCGGACTTCTCCTTGGCGAGTGTCTGGACAGTACCCTTCTTATCAAGGTCGAGGGATGCGGACTCGGAGACCACGACGCGGTCGCCCGATTTAATGCTCATCTTGCCGGTCGCCTTGTCCAGAACCACGGTCGCCTTGCCGCCGGTGATCTCGATAGCGTCGCCTTTGTCGACAACCGTTGCGCTCGGCTTGCTGTAGGTGTCCGAGGTGTCGGGCTGGGCCTGAATCTTAGCCGTGTGGGACTTGCTACGCGGCGTGGCGTACTCGGAAAACTCGCCTTTGGGGTCGACGTTGTAACGGAAAATGCCGTCCTCTAGAAATGTGATACGCCCCTTAATGCCGTCGGCGAAATCGATGTCGACGACGTTCGAGGCTGACTGGGAAACGGTCGCCGAGTCGACGCCCTTGAGCGGCGTGGCAATCGCCTGCTGGGGGCTGGCGAACACGAGAGTCGCCGCTGTTGCGACGAGAACCGCGCTTCCCTTCACCCACCGTTTCGTGAAAATGGAATTCCTACGCACCTGGACTCCTTCCCTCCGACATGCGGAAGTGTCGCGGACGCGCGCCCTGCAGCATGGGCGAACGCATCAAACGGGGGGGTGTTCGGTACATTCCGTACAATTGGCCCACCCGTTACCAAGGGGTCAACTGGTAGTAACCAGATAGCCACCTATTAGGTTGAATCAGCATACGGGAGCAGTTGCGCAACCAAATTTAGAATTCTCCCAGCGGTATAAAAACGAACGTAGATGGCGAGGTGGGTCTAAAACACGATACCAATTGGTTCTCCAGCCAGATACCACTTAAGCATATTTTTACTGTTTAACTGGTATTACATAACCAATACCTTTCCCTCGGAAACCGGGCTTCGCGAATTATCCTGAGGAAAAGTCGCAGCCGCCATCCCGCGATCCACCGGGAATTACCATGACGCACAATGGCTGATTTGATTTGGAATAGGAGGTTGTTGGAGGGTGGTGGACAGTTAGTTCAGATACGTATATTTTGGCGGTGCTAATTGGCGCTAACAAACTGGTTTTAAGTCGCTTTAGACCTAATAATAGGTCTTTCTCGCTATTGCCCGCGCGTCTTTGTCGGTCCAGACTATCAAAAATAGCTCAATTGTGCCCAAATTGGCCTCCACACGTCCTCTGAAAAATACGTATCTGAACTAACTGTCCAAGAGGAATGTCCACAGATAGAAAAAGGCTCTGGCGAACCTCCGAATCACCAGAGCCTTTCAAAACTCGCACACCTGAAGCACATCGCTGCATTCCTGTTTTCACCCATGAAGTTAGAGAGCCTCTTCCGCCCACTTCTCGAAATCAATCGCACGCCTTTGGGCGGTTCGGTACGCTTCCATGTCTTCACGAGCGCCTACCACTACGATGGCCATTTTTCCTTTGATTTTAATGAGGCGGTACACAATCCGAATGCCACTTCCCCTGAGCTTGATTTTCATGAAGCCAGTCAAATCCGTGCCCGCCTTGTTTCCAAGAGGCTTGCCGAATCCGCCTTCGTTCTGCGGCAATGGGTTCGTTCTGATTCTTTCTATAGCCTTAAACACGTGTTTTCGCTGGGAACCATCGAGACGTTTGAGATCCTTGAGAGCATCCGGGTAGAAAGCGACTTCGTACCCGCTCATTCAAACTCGACCTCATCCATCTGATCGAGTTCGTCCTGGCCCACACCCAACTCTGCCATAACATCAGATAGGGAAACGAGTTCATCATCGCTTGTCGCAGCCGTCCTCTTAAGGGCCAACGTCAACAAGGCGAGGTCCTCCTCCGCCTGCTTAGCCTCTCGGTATTCATCGGGCGTCACGATAACGAACGCCGGCTTGTTGTGTTTCAAAACTACAACCGGGTTGTCGTTGCTCACTCTCGAAAACGCAGCGGGACCCTTACCGTGACTGAAATCGCTGATGGGAACAAGATTGTCGAGCATCTTTAAAGCAGGCATCGAGACCTCCAAATATAAAGTCTTTTATGCATTCATTTTAGCATGCAGAAAATACCAGCAATCACGGAATAGTGACACGGACGAGGCATCGCTTTCCACCAACCGTTGATCATCGACAGAGCAAAATGTCCCGCCAAGAGATCGAGCGAGGATTCCGTCCCTCGAAGAGGGCCGTATTGGCCTCCTCGCGGGACGAAATCATCGCTCGTTCGTTTCAGCCCGCGCCATCGCGTGCTAGACGGCCAGCTCGCCTGATTCACCCATAAGCCATCGTGCCAGGTCGACGACCTTGATGCCATCCCAATCAGTCGTTTCGTGCCCTGTTCGGGCGATGACGCACTTGGGATAGGCGTCTCGAATCCGTCGCAGCGGATCAAGCTCACGCTCAAGCGTCGCTTCTTGGGAAATGTCGTCACTCACCTGGATATAGACACGGCGGTCACGCCTGATGGCGACAAAGTCTACTTCCTTTTGGTAGAGAACGCCCACGTAGACTTCCCATCCGCGGCGCATAAGCTCGATTGCCACCATATTCTCGTAAACATGGCCAAAGTCGAGCTTTTTCGTGCCAAGCGCGGCGTAGCGAAACGAATGGTCGGCCAGATAGTATTTATCTCCCGTCGACAGGTATTTCTTTCCTGAGACGTCAAAGCGACGAAACCGGTAGAACGCAAACGCATTACACAGGTAGTCGATATACACAGCCAGCGTCTTGTCGCTTATCTTAAGGTTCGCTCGTGAAAGCTCGGCCGCCATCCCCTTGAGAGAAGAGATGTTTCCGACGTTATCCATCAGGAACTCGCAGGAACGTTTAAGCTGCTCCGCATTACGTATACGATATTTTTGTCTGATGTCGCGCAGGATAAGAGTTTCAAGCACATCCGAGATGTATGAGAAACGCATCCTTTCGTCCTGGTAGATATAGGAACCCGGCATTCCTCCCTCGCGGACATAGCGAGCAAGGGCCTCGGCTGGAGAAGTGATCTCGTGATACGCCGAGAACTCCGCAAGTGAAAACGGAAAGACCTCGATCTCCACCGTTCTTCCCGTGAACAACGTCGAGAGGTCGCTTGAGAGAAGAAAGGCGTTCGACCCCGTGATGTAAATGTCATATTTCTCTGACGCATGAAGACTGTTGATAGCCCGCTCGAACCCTTCACACATCTGGACCTCGTCGATCATGACGATATTCTGGCAACCCTCAATATAGTGCTTTTCCACATATGTATGCAGCGCATGGTATTCCGCCAACGGCTCGAACTCAAGTAGATTGAAGTTGACGTGTATGACGTTGGCCGAGGGGTCGTTTGAATGAAGTTGGCTGGCAAACGCCTCAAGCAATTTCGATTTTCCGCATCGCCTGATTCCGGTGATCACCTTGATATCAGGCGTACCTGCCACCTTGGAAAGCTTGCTCATGTAGAACGGGCGATTAATAAGTCTCATGGCAATCCACTTCGCAAAATTAAGATTAACTGAAAAACGCGAAGTACAATATATCATCTACTTCGCGTTTTTGAGAAATCCTAGATTTCGCGTAATTATGTTCGCCAAGCTATCGCAAACCCGACACGGGTGAGATCTCCGCCTGATTGACCCTGCGCAGCAGTCCGAAGCGAAAGACGCGAGTCCTCAGACCGCTCCGGTAAAGTGAGGGCCGCGACGGTTACCGCGGCCCTCTTGAGAAACGTGTGCGATTGTCAATCGCTCGCGCTAGTCTTCCTTGCGGCGGAAACGAGCAAGAAAGACTCCGATTGCGGCGATCGCGGCACCCAGGCCGCCGATCGCGGCGACGGTCGCCACCGTTTGATCACCGGTGCTCGCAAGTGAGTTAGCGGACTTGCCACCCTGAGCCTTGTCACCAGCGGGCTTTCCCGCCTGGGCGCCATCGTTCGAACCGCCGGATGTCTGCCCACCGTTGCCGGAACCCTGATTGCCACCGGACGCACAAAGCCCCTTCGGCAGCACACGGTGCAACCAAGTCACCGCAGGCCGGGGCGGGGGGCCGAGTTTCCCACTGAGCGACTCTGCTTGCAGCCGGAGCGAAGGGGGAAACTCGGCCCCCCGCCCCGGCCAGACAGGTCAGTCTACACCGTGTGCTGCGGCAGGTCCTGCAGGGCGATGACGTCCATGCCCATGTCGTTGGCGCTGCCGTGACCCTGCTGGTCCTCGCGCACCGCCTCGATGGCGCTCACGTAGGTGTTGGCGGCAGACATCGCCGTCACGCAGGTCACGCCGCGACGCACGGCCTCGGTACGTAGCAGGTAGCCATCGCCACGCGAGCCCGGACCGTACGGCGTGTTGATGATTACCGCAATCTTGCCATCGGCGATGAGGTCGCCGATGTTGGGACGCTCGCCGTCGTGCGGGCCGCTGATCTTCTCCACGACTTCGCACGTCACGTTGCCGCCGCGCAGCACGCGCGCCGTACCCTCGGTGGAGCAGATGTCAAAGCCCAGGTAGCGCAGGATACGCGCGACCGAAAGGATATGACGCTTGTCGCGGTCGCATACGCTGATGAACACCTTGCCGCAGCTCGGATCGGGCAGCTTGTAGTCGATCGCCAGCTGCGTCTTGGCGTATGCCTCGGGATAGCTCTTGGCGATACCCATGACCTCGCCCGTCGACTTCATCTCGGGCCCCAGGATAACGTCGGCACCGGGGAAACGACCCCAGGGCATAACGGCTTCCTTCATGCAGAACCAATCGAGCTGACGCTCGTCGCTCGGCAGGCCCAGGCTCGCGATGGAATCGCCTGCCATGATACGCGCCGCGCACTTGGCCAGCGGCACGCCGGTGGCCTTGGAGATAAACGGCACGGTGCGGCTCGCGCGCGGGTTGGCCTCGATCACGTAGACGGTCTCGCCCTTGATGGCGTACTGCACGTTGACCAGGCCGCGGACTCCCAGCGCCATCGCGATGCGGCGCGTGGTCTCGCGGAGCTTCGCCTGCAGGCTCTCGCTAAAGCTGAACGGCGGGATGCAGGTCGCAGAGTCGCCGGAGTGAATACCGGCCTCCTCGATATGCTCCAGAATGCCGCCGATGTAGACCTCTTCGCCGTCGCACAAGGCGTCGACGTCGGACTCGATCGCACCCTCCAGGAAGCGGTCCAGATACACCGGGTAGTCGGGGCTAATGCGCGCAGCCTCGGCCATGTAATCGCGCAGATGCTCGGCATCGTAGGCGATCATCATGCCGCGGCCGCCCAGCACGTAGCTCGGACGCACCAGCAGCGGGTAGCCGATGTGCGCGGCCACGGCCTCGGCCTCCTCAAACGAGGTGGCCTGGCCCGCCGGCGGATACATAATGCCCAGCTTGTCGAGCAGGGCGGCGAAGCGCTCGCGGTCCTCGGCAAAGTCGATGGCGTCGGGCTTGGTGCCCATAATGTTCACGCCACTCTCCTCGAGCATGCGCGCCAGCTTAAGCGGGGTCTGGCCGCCGAGCGTCACCACGACGCCGTCGGGACGCTCAACATCGATGACGTCCATAACGTCCTCGTAGGTGAGCGGCTCAAAGTACAAGCGGTCCGAGGTATCGTAGTCAGTCGAGACGGTCTCGGGGTTGCAGTTGACCATGATGGTCTCAAAGCCGCGGGCCGCCAGCGCGTAGCTCGCGTGCACGCAGCAGTAATCGAACTCGATACCCTGACCAATGCGGTTGGGGCCGGCGCCCAGGATCATCGCCTTGGGCTTGTCCGCCAGCGTGGTCTCGTCGGGGGCAACGCACTTCTTGGCGTCCGGGCTCGTGCGGTGGATGTTCTCGTAGGTCTTGTAGTGGTACTCCGTGGCACTCGAGAACTCGGCCGCGCAGGTGTCGACCGTCTTCATGCTGGGAACCACACCCAGACCCTTGCGGTAGGCGCGCACAAAGCGCTCATCGGAGCCGGTCAGCGCGGCAATCTCGGCGTCGCTCGTGCCGTACTGCTTGAGCAGGCGCATCGCGTCGGCGTCGATATCCTCCACACGCAGGCCGCGGATGCTCTCCTGAACCTGCACCATGTCGTTGATACGGTTGAGGTACCACGGATCGATACCGCAAATAGCGTGGATACGCGCGATGTCCCAGCCGCGGCGCAGGGCTTCGACCACAAAGAAAATGCGGTGCTCGGTCGGGGTGGCCACAGCCTGGGCGAGCTCGTCGTCGCTCAGCTTGTCGGCACCCTCCTTGCCACCGGCGCAAATGCCCTGATGGCCGTCCTCCAGCGAGCGCATGGCCTTGCCGAAGGCCTCCTCAAAGGTGCGGCCGATCGCCATGATCTCGCCTACGGCCTTCATGCGCGTGGTGAGCGTGGGGTCGGTACCCTTGAACTTCTCGAAGGCAAAGCGCGGCACCTTAACGACGCAGTAGTCGATCGTGGGCTCAAAGCAGGCGGGCGTGGCCTTGGTGATGTCGTTGACGATTTCGTCGAGCGTATAGCCCACAGCCAGGCGCGCGGCGGCCTTAGCGATGGGAAAACCCGTGGCCTTGGAGGCCAGCGCGGACGAACGGCTCACGCGCGGGTTCATCTCGATGACGATCAAGCGACCGGTGTTGGGGTTCACGGCAAACTGCACGTTGGAGCCACCGGTCTCGACGCCGATCTTCTCCAGAATGGCGAGCGAGGCCACGCGCATGCGCTGATACTCAAGGTCGGAGAGCGTCTGCGCCGGCGCCACGGTGATGGAGTCGCCGGTATGCACGCCCATGGGGTCGAGATTCTCGATGGAGCACACGATGATGCCGTTGCCGGCGTGGTCACGCATGACCTCCATCTCATACTCTTTCCAGCCCTCGATGGATTCCTCGACCAGCACCTCGTGGGCGGGCGAAAGCTCCAAGCCCTGGCTCACGATGGAGACGAGCTCCTCGTGGGTGTGAGCGATGCCGCCGCCGGCGCCGCCGAGGGTAAAGCTCGGGCGCAGTACGCAGGGATAGCCCACGCGCTCGGCGATAGCCTCGGCGTCGGCCACGCTGTAGGCATAGCCCGAGCGCGCGACCTCCAGGCCAATCTCGGCCATGGCCTCGTTAAAGAGCTTGCGGTCCTCGCCGCGCTCGATAGCGGCCAGGTCGCAGCCGATCATCTCGACGCCATACTTGTCGAGCGTGCCGTCTTTCGCCAGCTCGACGGCGGCGTTCAGACCGGTCTGGCCGCCCAGCGTGGGCAGCAGCGCGTCCGGGCGCTCTTTCTTGATTACGCGCTCGATAAACTCGGCGGTGATGGGCTCGACATAGGTTCGGTCGGCAAGACCCGGGTCGGTCATGATGGTCGCCGGGTTGGAGTTGACCAGGATGACCTCAAAGCCATCCTCCTTGAGCACCTTGCAGGCCTGGGCGCCGGAGTAGTCGAACTCACAGGCCTGGCCAATAACGATGGGACCCGAACCAATGACGAGGATGCGCTTGATGTCAGTACGTTTCGGCATGTTAGTTCTCCTCGGTCTCGGTCGCGGCGGTCTCGGCAAAATTCCAGCCGGCAAGGCGGTCCTTCGCGGTGTCGATGTCCAGGTAGTTCTCCTCGCCGTCCATGAGTCGCGTAAAGGCGGTAAAGAGATAGTGGGCATCGGTGGGGCCGGGCGAGGCCTCGGGGTGGTACTGGACCGAGAAGCACGGGGCATCGAGCAGCTGGATGCCCTCGGCGGTGCCGTCGTTGAGGTTCACGTGCGTCAGGCGAATGCGGCCGAAGCGCTCGTTCATCACGACCGGCGCGATGCCGCGACGCACCCAGGCGCGTAGGTCGCCGTCGGCCTCATGCTCGGTCTCGCCGCCGGAAAGCTCCGGGATTAGTTTGCCCAGACTTGGGAACAGCAGGCCAAAGCCGTGGTTTTGCGCGGTGATCTCCACGCGACGGCTCACCAGGTTCATAACCGGCTGGTTACCGCCACGGTGACCGAATTTAAGCTTTTCCATTTGGGCGCCACACGCCAAGCTGATCATCTGGTGACCGAGGCAAATGCCAAAGACCGGCACCTTGCCGATCAGCTGCTGCACCTGCTCATAGGTCTCCACCACGGCATCGGGGTCGCCGGGGCCGTTGGATAAAAAGACGCCGTCGGGATTCATGTCGAGCACCTCACTCGCGGGCGTATCCCACGGCACGACAGTAAGGTCGCAGCCGGCGCGGACGAGGCCCTCCAGAATGCCGCGCTTGACGCCGCAGTCGTAGGCGACCACGTTGTGGCGGGCGGGGGCGGCAGGGGCAAGCGCAAAGTCATGCGTAGCGGGCAGGTCGGCAGCTGCAAACTCGTGGGGCTCAGGGCAGCTCACGGTCTTGACCAGGTTCTCGCCCACCAGCGTCGGCGCTGCGGCCAGACGCTCGGCAAGCTCGGCGATGTCAAAGATTTCCGTCGAGATAATACCCATCTTGGAGCCGTTGTCGCGCAGGTGGCGCACAAGAGCGCGGGTGTCGACGCCCTCGATAGCGACGATGCCGTGGGCACGCAGGTACTCCGGCACGCTGACGGCCGAGCGCCAGTTGGAAGGCGTGACGCACATGTCGCGGACGATCATGCCGCGCATAGCCGGAGCGCTCGCGGGGCGGGCGGTATCACCGGGGAAGGCCGACTGGACGTCGGTCTCGTCGATGCCGTAGTTACCGATCTGCGGATAGGTCATGGTTACGATTTGGCCGGCATAGCTCGGGTCGGTCATGACCTCAAAGTAGCCCTCAAGCGAGGTGTTGAAGCAGACTTCGCCGGTCGCGGTGCCCTCGGCGCCGCATGCACGTCCATAAAAAATGGTCCCATCCTCAAGATACAGGATGCAGGGACCGCAGGTGCCCTTGCTGGTTTTGGCCAGCATACGCTGGCAAAGCTCGCTGGGCGCGAAGGTGCGGGCGGCAGCGCCCGCGGTATGGTTGTTCGCCATAATTCTCCTTCCCGGTCTCACAGGACCGGCTTAAAGGTGTGTAGTTAGGCCTCGCGGTATTGTAACCGCAAGCATGCCTCATGGCGTTAATTTCATCGAAATGTTTACGAAATGATAATTATGACTTTCTATGCATAATGATTTCTCTGGGACGGGGATTAAAAAATCATCCCGCGGGGCTTGTGGCTCACGCGGGATGATGGCGTCTTACTTTTTCTTGTCCTGTTCCAGCAGTTCGGACGGTGTGCGATCGGGCTTGCCGCCGCGGAAAATCTCGCGGCCATGCAGACGATGCTCCAGGTCACGCTCGGTCTTTTCCTCGTCAATCTTGGTCTGGCTCACCACCGGATCCTCAATCAACGACGACACCGAGTTCACCTGCTTCTGAATGCGCTCGGCGATGGTGTCATCCATACTCACGATGCGCATCTTCCAGTCGATACTCGTGGCGTTGGATGAGCTCTTGGTCCACACGAACGTCAAAATGGCGCTCTGGTGGCCCCGCGCGGGGAACATGCCAAAGAAGGAATCGTGCTGAATGTTGCTATCCTCGTCGATATAGGCGTGAACGTTATACACCACGCGGTCGATCTTATCGTTGAGCAGCGCGTTGGTCGCAAGCGCCGCGGCCTGAATCTGCCCGTTGGACAACAGCTCGAGCTCGTTGGCAGAAGACGTGTCCAACACCGTCACCTCGACCGTGCCCGTGCGTTCATCGGCTTCATCGACGGTAAAGTCGAGCGGGAACTGCGTAAAGCCGTTGCCCCACTCAAGGCCGCCCTTCAGCGCCGTCGAAACGGTATCAACCGAAACGCTCTCGGACAGGTTGACGGTATTCAGACGGCGCATCACGCCGTAGCCGATCTGCATGCCCACGATCAGCACCAAAATACCGATGACCACGGCCATCGCGGTCTTCGTAATGGTATGGCTCACCTGCGAGCCCGAAGGATCGTCCTCGGACAGCGGGTCGATATGTTTTGCCTGGCTCGCGCGGTCCTCGCTGCGCAGCTGCGCTAGCGCCGCTTTGTCACCGCGCTTGGCCGCGGCCTCCTTCTCACGCATGCGCTCAGTTCGCTTTTTGGCAAGCGTGGGATCCAAGACACCGGATGCATCGATTTCGGAGAATAACTCCGTCACTTCTTCCGGAGTCAAAGGGTTCTTGTCAGCCATAAACTTCCTGTCATATCAATCAGTCGAGCTCGTGCGCACGCGCACCTTCGAACTGCATTCGATAGTAACGGGCATAGGTGCCGCCACGGGCGAGAAGCTGTTCATGCGTGCCACGTTCCACAACGCGACCATGCTCAACAGTCGCAATCTCGTCAGCATGCTTAATGGTCGAAAGACGGTGGGCGATGATGATTGTGGTACGGCCGCGTGCCAGCTCTTCGAGCGACTCCTGGACCGCCTCCTCGCTCTCGTTATCCAAAGCACTCGTCGCCTCGTCCAAGATCAGGATCTTGGGGTTCTTGAGAAACACGCGCGCGATGGCAACACGCTGCTTCTGTCCGCCCGAAAGACGGCTGCCACGCTCGCCCACCACGGTGTCGTAGCCCTGTGGAAGCGACTCGATAAAGGCATCGATGTTGGCGCGACGGGCGGCCTCGGCGATCTCTTCCGCCGTAGCGCCCGGCTTGCCGTAGGCGATGTTCTCGCCAATCGTACCGTCAAACAGATAGACATCCTGCTGCACCAGGCCGATGGCACGGCGCAGGCTCTGCTGCGTCACATCGCGCACGTCTTGGCCGTCGATGCTAATGGATCCGGCAGCCACGTCATAAAAGCGCGGCAGCAGCGAACAGGTCGTGGACTTGCCACCGCCCGAAGGGCCAACCAAAGCGATGGTCTGCCCGGGCTTGATGGACAGGTCCATATGGTCGATAACGGGACGCTCGTCGGCATCGCCCTCGCCCAGCTCAACATCCTCGTAGTTAAAGCACACGTCGTGATACTCCACGGCGCCGGCAGTCACCTGCAGATCCGTGGCGCCCGGCTTGTCCTGGATATCCGGCGCGGTCGAGAGCACCTCGTCCATACGCCTAAAGCCGGCGATAGCCTTCTGATACGTTTCGGCCGAATTGACGAGTGTCTCGAGCGGCGTGCAGAACAGCGAAATGTAGAGCGCGAAGGTCGCCATATCGACCGCCTGCAGCTGTCCCTGGGCGACCAGCCAGCCGCCCAGCAGCACCACGATCACATAGAGCACACCCGAGAGCAGGCCATACGTCGCGGTATAGACGCCCATGGCGTGATACATGTTCTCCTTGGACGAAAGATAGCGATTGTTGGAGGCGCGGAACTTGAAGCGTTCGGTCTCCTCATTGGCAAAGCTCTTGACCACGCGCATGCCCGCCAGCGAATCCTGCAGCTGCGCATTGATGCCGCTGATTTTTTTGCGGTTGTCGCTAAAGACCTCGCGCATGCGCATGTTCTGCCAAAACATGATGACCGCAAACGCCGCCGTCACCACGGCCATGGCGAGCGCCAGCACCGGGGCGATGGTAAAGAGAATCAC
Source organism: uncultured Collinsella sp. (assembly GCA_902494605.1). Taxonomy (GTDB): domain Bacteria; phylum Actinomycetota; class Coriobacteriia; order Coriobacteriales; family Coriobacteriaceae; genus Collinsella. Next base: position 31,509 of record CABUUG010000001.1, on the reverse strand, counting down.
AAACGATCCGATAATCTCGATGCCGCAGATGATGATCCACTCGGGCACGTGGTGCGCCGCCTCGCAGATATCGAACAGGTCGTTGACCACGCGGCTCATCATGTCGCCCGAGCTGTTGCGGTCGAAGTACGCAAAGCTAAAGCGCTCATACTGGTCGAACAGGTCCTCGCGCATCTTGGACTCCATGCGCGCGCCCATCACGTGACCCCAATAGCTCACAAAGTAGCGGCAGGCGCAGCGGACGGCATACATCAACACCAAGCCCACCGCGATCATGCCGAGCGCCTGCATAATGGCAGTCTGACCCTGAGTAAACAGCCCACCGGTCAAATTGCGCAGGATAATGGGGAACGCCAGGTCAATGGCGGCAAGCACCAGAGCACAAACAGTATCAGCAACAAAAAGCCCCATCTGGGGCTTGTAATACGAAAGAAAACGCTTCAGCATAATCACCTTACGCGGTTTTACCAAACCGCGTTTCGTCTCGACGCTGCAAGCGCCCCATTTGAACAATCTGGCCTTCAATCGTCGGTCGCGTATATCCATACGCTTCCCTCCTCTTTTAGGCCACTTTGTCTCAAATGGAGCACTTTCGCTGACTTACACAAATCTGCGGGATCATCCCCGCTCGTTAAAGATCGGCCCCGCCTAGTCGGTGCGCGATGCTGTCGCAGGCAAGCGCACCCACGACGGTCTTGGCGTCTTCGATCTTGCCGTCGAGCACGGCATCGATCAGCTCGTGCAGCGGCACCAGGTCCACGTTGACAAACTCGTCATCATCGGGGTTGGGCGCATCAAACTCGAGCTTGGTAGCCAAGTAGATGTGGATGATCTCATCGCAAAAACCGCAGGACGTGACAATCGACGTCAAAAAGCGAATGCGACCGGCCCTAAAGCCCGTCTCCTCATGCAGTTCGCGCTTGGCGCAATCGAGCGGGTCCTCGCCTGGATCGAGCTTGCCGGCGGGAATCTCGACCGTCACGCGGTCGATGGCGGTGCGGTACTGACGCACCAGTACGATCTTGCCGCTCTCGGTAAGCGCCACAACGGCCGCCGCGCCCGGATGGCGAACGATATCGCGGGCGCTGCGGTGACCGTTGGGCAGCTCAACTTCAAGACGGTGGACGTCAAGGATCTTGCCCTTCCAGGCGCACTCCTCCGAAAGAATCTTCTCGTGCAGCTCGGCATCGTGCGGGTCGTCGTCGCCCAGCACCAGCGCCGGCTCGTCAGCGACCTCGCCACCAGGCTCGCCCTCGGCGTGCCCATACATGCGGCTGTCCTCTTCGACGATCTGCGCGTCCACGAGCTCTTCGTTCTTCTCGTCCATCCGTCTCATTCCTCTCGGATTTTAGGCATCCCAGGCGTCGCGGCCGCGCAGCGCGCGCAGGCCGATGTCGTGACGCAGGGTCTTGCCCTCAAAATCAATCTTCTCGCAGGCCTCGTAGGCAAGGTTGCGGGCGTTCTCAAACGTATCGCCCAGCGCGGTCACGGCAAGCACACGGCCGCCGTTGGTCACGAGCCGGCCGTCCACCACGGCGGTGCCGGCATGGTACACGGTCACGTTCTCCATGGCCTCGGCGTCGGCGATGCCGGTGATGACTTTGCCCTTCTCGTAGCTGCCGGGATAGCCCGCGCTCGTCAGAACAACAGCCACGGCCCACTCGTCACGCCAGTCGAGCTCAATCTGATCAAGCTCGCAGTTGGCGCAGGCGAGCATAACCTCGACCAGGTCGTTCTTGAGGCGCGGCAGCACGACCTGCGTCTCGGGGTCGCCAAAGCGGGCGTTGAACTCCAGCACCTTGGGGCCGGCGGGGGTGAGCATAAAGCCGCCATACAGGCAGCCGCGGTAGTCGATGCCCTCGGCAGCGAGCTCGGCCACGGTCTGCTCCATGACCGCCACCATCGTGGCGTGCTCCTCGTCAGTCACGATGGGCACCGGGCTGTAAACGCCCATGCCACCGGTGTTGGGACCCTTGTCGCCCTCGAGCGCACGCTTGTGGTCCTGCGAAGTGGCCATGGGGCGCACGGTCTTGCCGTCGGTAAAGGCCAGCAGCGAGCACTCAGGACCAACGAGCATCTCCTCGATGACCACGGTATTGCCGGCATCGCCAAAGGTGCCGCCAAAACACTCGCGCACGGCCTCTTCGGCCTGCTCGAGCTCAGTCGCCACGATAACGCCCTTGCCTGCGGCCAGGCCGTCAGCCTTGACGACCAGCGGAGCGCCCTGCTCACGCACATAGGCAAGAGCCGAAGCCTCGTCGGTAAACGAGCCGTAGGCTGCCGTCGGGATATCGGCACGCTCCATGAGCTGCTTGGAGAACAGCTTGGAGCCCTCCATCTGGGCGCCCTCGGCACCCGGGCCAAAGCAGGGAATACCCGCCGCGCGCACGGCGTCGGCCACGCCCGCCACGAGCGGAGCCTCGGGGCCAATCACCACGAGTCCGCATCCGTGGCTCTGCGCAAACGCCGCCACGGCCGCAGGATCGCAGTCGTCGAGAACAACGTTCTCGCCGCAGCTCGCAGTGCCGCCGTTACCCGGCGCGATGTAGAGCTTGCCGGCGCGCGGTGATGCTGCGAGCTTAGCTGCCAAAGCATGCTCGCGGCCGCCGCTGCCCAACAACAGGATGTCGATGGTTTGAGTGTCCGCCTTCAAGGGTGCCTCCTCTATGGATGAACGGCCCGCTCCGCGCGAGCCCTTTGCAAGCAAATATACCCCTCGGCCGCCCGTCCGGGCTGCAAAGGGGTATATCGCAATAACCAAATAGTCCCGATTACTTCCAGAATCGGTTGATGATCTGCTCGCGACCAGCGCCAACGCCAATGAACGTCACGCGGGTGTGTGCCAGATCCTCGATAAACGCCACGTAGTCCTGAGCCTCCTGCGGCAGCTCCTCAAAGCTGCGGCAGCCGGTGATATCGCACTTCCAACCAGGAAGCTCCTCGTAGATGGGCTTGGCGTGCTCAAAGCGAACCTGATGCTCGGGCACGCTGGTATAGCGCTCGCCATCGACGTCGTAGGCCACGCACACCTTGATGGTGTCGAAAGCCGAAAGCACGTCGAGCTTGGTCATGGCGATATCGGTGAGGCCGTTGACGCGCGAGGCGTAGTTGGCGATAGGGCCGTCAAACCAGCCGCAACGACGACGGCGACCGGTGGTCACGCCGTACTCATAGCCCTCCTCGGTCAGCGTGTGGCCAGCCTCGGACTCATAGGAAAGCTCGGTGGGCATGGGGCCCGAACCGACGCGGGTGATATAGGCCTTCATGACGCCCAGCACGCGGTCGACGTTCTTCATGCCCACGCCGGAGCCGGTGATGGCGCCGCCGGCGGTGCAGTTGGAAGACGTCACGTACGGATAGGTGCCGTGGTCGATGTCGAGCAGCGTCGCCTGGGCGCCCTCAAACAGCAGGTTCTTGCCCTCATCGATCATGTTGTTGAGCAGCAGACTCGTCTCGGTGATGTAGGGACGCAGGCGCTCGGCCATCGGCAGGTACTCGTCGCAAATCTGGTCCACGGTGTAGGTGGGCAGGTGGTAGATGAGCTCCAGCTCGGGATTCACGCGGGCAAGAGCGGTCTCCAGCTTGTCGCGGAACAGCGCCTCGTCCAGCATGTCCTGCATGCGCAGGCCGATGCGGGCCATCTTGTCCTGGTAGCACGGACCGATGCCGCGCTTGGTGGTACCAATGTTCTTCTTGCCGAGCTTCTGCTCAAAAGCACCATCCAGATCGATGTGGTACGGCATGATGATGTGCGCGTTGCCACTGATCTTGAGGTTCTTGGTGGTGATACCGTCGGCCTCGAACATGTCGATCTCCTCAAGGACAACCTTGGGGTTGACGACGCAGCCGTTACCGATCACCGACATATGGTCGGAATACATGATGCCGGAGGGCACCTGGTGCAGGCCGTACTTCTTGCCGTTGACGACGATGGTGTGACCGGCGTTGTTGCCGCCCGAGTAGCGCACGACGGCATCGAAGTCGCCGGCGACCAGGTCGCAAATCTTACCCTTGCCCTCATCGCCCCACTGGGCACCGACCAAAACGGTTGACGGCATGTTTACTCCTTACATTCATGGACTGTCTACGCGCCACGCCGGCACGCAGAAGCACAAAACATTCCCAGTATACCCGTGCAACGGGTGCCTGTCCTACTCCTCGGCATGTGCCCCATCAAGCTCATAGAACTTGGTGGATGCCGGCAGGAACATCAGGTCGACGTCGCCGATCGGGCCCGAACGGTTCTTGGCCACGACGATACGCGTAACGCCCTCGTCGGGTCGATCGTCGCGCGAGGCTTCGGCCTCGTCGGCGGAGCGGTCCAAGAACATAACGATATCGGCGTCCTGCTCGATAGAGCCCGATTCACGAAGGTCGGAAAGCTGTGGGCGCTTGCCGGTACGGGATTCGACCTGACGCGAGAGCTGCGACAGCGCGATGAGCGGAATCTTGAGCTCCTTGGCCATGATCTTCAGACCACGCGACATCTCCGAAACCTCGACGGTACGGCTCTCGGAGCGGCGTCCCGGCGGAGGACTCACCAGCTGCAGGTAGTCCAGGATGATGATTGCCTTCTCCTTGTTATGGAGCATGCGGCGGCTCTTGGCGCGAATCTCGGTCACTGTGGTGCCGGGCGTATCGTCAATCAGAATATCGAGCTTGGACAAGGTCTGCGTGGCCTCGTTGATATTGGCCCACTGCTCGGGGCTAATGCGACCCATGCGGAAGTCACTGATCGAGATCATGGCATAGGCGCAAATCAGACGCTGGGCAATTTCCTTACCCGACATCTCCAGCGAGAAGAAGCCGACGGTATAACCAGCAGCGGCAGCGTTGAGCGCCAGGTTCAGAGCGAACGACGTCTTACCTACAGCAGGACGGGCGCCGATGATGATGAGCTGACCCTCGCGGAAGCCCATGAGCATGCGGTCGAGCGACGGGAAGCCCGTGGGCACGCCCGCAGCCTGGCCACCGGCCTGGCACACTTCCTCGGCCTCATTATAGGCCTCGACCATAAACTCGGTCAGCGTCTTGTAGCTCGACTTGACCTCGCGCGCCGTAACCTTGAGCAGCTTGCTCTCGGCTAGCTCCACGACCTCTTTGGTGTCGGTGGGGGCGTTATATGCCAGCGCGTTGATCTCGTTGGTGGCGCCGATCAGCTCACGCAGCATCGAATCGCGGCGAACGATGGCGGCATGGTGCTGCCAGTTGACGAGCGACAGGGTCTGACCCATCAACTCCAAAATGTACGCTTCGCCGCCCACGGCATCGAGCTTGTTGATGCTTCGCAGGTAATCGATCAGCGAGATGGAGTCGATGGGAATGCGGCTGTTGTACATATCGACCATCGCGGTATAGATGGTCTTATGAATGGGCCGGTAGAAGTCATCGGGCTGCAGCTCGACCTGGGCCTCTTCGACCACCTCGGGCGATAGCAGCATAGCGGCCAGTACATTGGCCTCTGCATCTTGGTTTTGGGGAAGACCCAACTTTGAGCCGCGGTCCTCAACCGTCAGCCCGGTCTCCCTATCGTCATATGCCATGAGCATCCTCATTCATATCGCTTGCGAGCATCCATAGTATCAGCCACGGTCCCAAAACGCGCCGCACGCGGCCAATCATCACCGAACCAAACGGATGAACGGTCCTGTACACAGGACTTCGACGCAACGTTCACCATGACACTCACTCAGCGCAAAAAACAAAAGGGCGCCCTGGTTTCCCAGAGCGCCCTTCTTAGAACAAGATTGTTGCGTTGCAGCAAATGCTACTCGGCAGCAGCCTCAGTCTCGACCTCGGCGGTCTCGGCCTCGGCGACCTCAGCGGCCTCCTCGACCTCAGCCTCGGCAGCGAGCTCCTCGGCGGTAACGCCGACGAGAACGACAACCTCGGCCTTGATCTCGCGGTACAGCGAGATGGCAACGGTGTGGGCACCGGCAACCTTGATGGGCTTACCGAGCTCGACGCGCTTGCGGTCGATGTCCATACCGAGCTGAGCCTTGATGGCGTCAGCGATCATAGCGGCGGTAACGGAGCCAAAGAGGATGCCCTCGTCGCCGACCTTGACGTCAACGGTGACCGTCTTGCCCTCGAAGGCAGCCTTGGTCTCGTTGGCGGTAGCCAGACGGACGGCCTCGCGCTTGGCGATGTTGTTGCGACGCTCGTCAAGCTGCTTGAGGTTGCCCTTGGTGGCGGCAACAGCGAGCTTCTTGGGGAACAGGAAGTTCTCAGCGTAACCCTGAGCGACCTCTACGACGTCACCCTCGCCGCCCTTGCCCTTGATCTCATCGAGAAGAATAACCTTCATGATGCGTCTCCCTTCTTAGCCGCGGTCGCGGTTGCCACGAGAGGAAACCACGGGGACGGTGTACGGCAGGAGAGCCATCTCGCGGGCGCGCTTGATGGCGTTGGCGATGTCATGCTGATGCTGCGTGCAAGCGCCAGTGACGCGACGGGGCTTAATCTTGCCACGATCGGTCATGTACTTACGGAGAAGCTGAGTGTCCTTATAGTCGATGAACTCAGTGTTCTCCTTGCAGAACTGGCAGTACTTACGACGCGGCTGACGTGCAGAAAAATCATTAGCCATGTCAAAATACCTTTCATTTGGCAACTTCGGCGAACCGAAGCCGCCTCTCACTCAAAAATAGGTGAACAACCCTTAGAACGGGATGTCCTCATCGTAGACGTCGACCGCGGGCGGCGTAGCCACCGGCGCGGCAGGACGTGCTGCGGGCGCGGGAGCTGCGGGGGCGTAACCGCCCTGGTCGTAGCCACCCTGGCCACCACGGGAGCTCATAAACTCGATCTCATCGACGATGACCTCAAGCTTGCTCCGGCGCTGGCCGTCGCGCTCCCAAGAGCTGTAGCGCAGCTTGCCCTCGATCGCGACCTTGTTTCCCTTTGCCAGGAAACGGCTCACGGCCTCGGCGCGGGTGCCGAACATAGTGCAGTCGACAAAGTTGGGATAGTCCTCCCACTCGCCAGTCTGCGCGTTGCGGCGACGATCGTTCACGGCGACGCCAAAGGACAGAACCTGGGTTCCGCCGGCGGTGGCGCGCAGCTCGGGATCGCGGGTGAGGTTACCGGTGATGTTCACTCGATTGATGCTCATAACTCACTACTTCCTCTTGGGGCACAAGCCCAGTCCAAAACGACAGTCTTACTCCTGGTCGTCGCGACGGACGATCATGTGGCGGACCACAGCGTCGGTGATGCGCAGGACGCGATCAAGCTCGGCGATCTGGGTAGGATCTGCGTGGAAGTTGATGAGGGTGTAGTCACCATCGGTGAGGTCGTTGATCTCGTAGGCGAGCTTGCGCTTGCCCCACTCGTCAACGGAGTCAACCTTGCCAGCGCCCTCAGCGATCGTGGTATCGATACGCTTCATAACAGCGAGACGAGTCTCGGGGTCGAGCGACGGGTCAACAAAGAACAGCAGTTCATAAGCCTTCATATTGTCACCTCCTCTGGGCAAATGTGGCTTCAGGTCGTGAAGGTGCGCCTGAAGCAGGAAAAGACTTGGTAATAATATCTTTCAACCTCCCAGGCCGCAAGAATATGCAGCTACAACCTCATGACCTCCACATATGCCAATGCTCGCACAACGTTTCATGCGCATTCCAACCAAATGCCGACCAAGAGCTTGACGGATTTGTGGACAAGATACGACGCCGCGGGGACAAGCTGAGCCAAGCCGCAGGTCAACGGGCACAAGGCCGTGGTCGCAAAATGCATACCAGTGGTCCACAGCACCACCCAAAGATTTTTAAATTCATTGCCAAGTCGCTTATGAATACCCCTTTTGAACAATTGAGTTAATCAACCACGCTGGTCGGAAGCCGTTTTTTGGCACCTCAAACCCCACTGCAACAACAAGCGCAGCCAAGCGTTTTAAAAAATGCCAACTTTTCTGTTTGCACTTTGCGATTCCTCGTGTATACTGACTTTCGCATTTAACGGAGAGTTGTCCGAGTGGCCGAAGGAGCACGATTGGAAATCGTGTAGGCGTCAAAAGCGTCTCCAGGGTTCAAATCCCTGACTCTCCGCCAGTTAATTCCAAAGCAGGCCTTCGAGCCTGCTTTGTTTTTACCCCACGCGGAGGGGTGGCAGAGTGGTTGAATGCGGCGGTCTCGAAAACCGTTTGGCCTGTATAAGGTCACGAGGGTTCGAATCCCTCCTCCTCCGCCATTAGATGGTATGAGCCCCAGCAATGGGGCTTTTTTCTTTTTGGGCACATTTTAATTACGCGCAGGAGGAGGGATTCGAACCCGCCAGGGCGCGAAGCGTAAAGAAAACGCGCCCGTGGCGCGTTTTTAGCGCAGCGCGGTCGGCGTAAGCCGACCGGATAAATTTTGAGCAAAGCTCAAAATTTGGACATCCCTCCTATTCAGCCACGCCCCCATCGCGTTCGGCATCAACCCGGATCCCCAAACATGGAACCTATGACCGTACCCAGTCCCGACCGTTTGCCGAGCAATAGGGTCGCAATCGGCGCCGAACATGTACTATGTACGGGCATTGTCAAAATCCGTAACCCAAAGGACCCCATCTTGCCCGTCGTCGCCGCTATGACCATTACCTCACATGCATCGGATGCCATGGTCGCTATTCCGTTTTGGCTCGAGATGTTCGCTGTTGTCGCTGCATCGATCTCGGGTGTACTGGTTGCGCGCGAGCACAAGCTCGACCTGGTGGGCGCGGTCGCGCTCGCGGTGGTCTGCGGTCTGGGCGGCGGTCTCTTGCGCGATATGACGCTGCAGGTGGGCAACGTCTACATCCTCAACCAGCCGATGGCACTGCCGCTTTCCATCGCCACGGCAGCCATCATCTACATTTTCCCGGCAATCGTCGACAAACCCGAAAAACTCATTCCCCTGCTCGACATCATCTCGGTCGGCATCTATGCCGCCACCGGAGCGGACAAGGCGCTGGTCTACGGCTTTGCACCGGCGGTGTGCATCATGATGGGCTTTTTTACCGCGGTGGGCGGCGGCATGTTGCGCGACGGCTTTATGGGCGTGGTTCCGGGCATTTTCCAACGTACTAACTTTTATGCCATCGCCGCCATCGCCGGATCGACAAGCTATGTGTGTCTCGTTATGAGCGGCATCATGAGCAATGTCGCCGCGCTGGTCGTATGCGTTGTCGTGACCATGGGGCTGCGCTGGCTCTCGCTGCGCTTTGACATCAAAAGCCCCACCGAGGAAGACATCGCACGCTTTTTGCACCGCAAGAAATAGGTGGCGCGGGCCCATCCTTCGAAATGCAACCGAGAGGTTCTTTTAGAGAGCCCGCGCGTTGGGTACCCTGTTAGGTATATGCCGAACACCTAACAAAAGGATCAACCATGGCTTTCAATCAAACCGCGGCGGCGCCGTCACACAAGATGCGTCGCTGCCTGCTTATGGCATTCGCGCTCATCGCGCTCGCGCTCACCGCTCTTCCCACGGCGTCATTTGCCGGCACGGACACGGCGGGCAACGTACTTGCAACCGACAACGACTCTAATCCGTCCGGCGTCGAGGGCGACCTGTACTGGGCAGGTCAGGCCCTCAACTTGGACGATGCGTCCATCGGCCGCGACATAATTGCAGCAGGCGAGAGCCTCTCCATCCGCGACTGCACGGTGGGCGGCGCCGTCCGCTTGGCGGCACGCACTATCGATATCGCCAAGACCACGGTTGATGGCAGCGTCACGGTCGTCGGTCAGCACGTTGTGCTCAATTCCGACAGCACCGCCAACTGTTTTTACGCGATAGGCGAGACGGTTGCCCTGCGCGGCTCTACCAAGTCGGCAGCGCTTGCGGGCGACACGGTGACCATCGATGGCACCGTCGAGGGCGATGTCGAGGTTTGGGCCGACAAGCTCATCCTGGGCAAGAACGCCCACATCACCGGCACCGTGAACGCGCACGTCTCCGAGGACCCCGAGCGTGCCGCAGGAGCCGAGGTAGGCGCGCTCAAGATCGACCGCACCGAGAACGAGGATACTTCCACCGTTAACGATGTCATCGGCGGTATCGTCGCCGCGGCACTCTCGACCTGCTTTGTCGCTCTGCTGCTCGAGCTCGTCTTTCCGCGCGCGACCGCCAGCGCCGCCGGCATGCTCCACCAGCGCCCCATACCCCTGTGGGTGAGCGGTCTTCTGGGCACGATTGCTATCGTCCCCGCCGTCCTACTGCTAATTATCTCTATCGCTGGTCTGTCGCTTGCCGGAGCCCTCTTGTGCGGCGTTATCGGCATCGCGTTGGTGTCGAGTGCCTTTGCGGGGTGCGCGATCTCCCGCATGGTCGGACACAACCAAAACCGCTACGCCATGGCAGCCGTGGGCGGCGTAATCGCAGGCGCCCTCACGGGGCTTCCCCTCGTAGGTGACTTCATCAGCGGCGTAGCCTTTGTCTTTATGCTCGGCTACGTTATCCAGATCATCTGGCGCAACGCCCGCGTCAAGCCGCAGCAGCCGGCTAACACGCCAGGACTCCCCACCGCTTAGCCGCCAACCACCACAAAGGGACCAGGCACCTTTGTTGTGGTGCAGACCAGCTCAGTCCCTATGCACAAAAAGGGCGCCGACCATTGCGGTCGACGCCCTTTCTTATTGGCGGTTATAAGCCCCAGCGCTTATTTGTTGACCTGGCCGGCGCGGACGGCGGCCTTCTTGCGGTCGGTGGCGTTGAGCAGACGCTTGCGCAGGCGAATGTTCTTGGGAGTGATCTCGACCAGCTCGTCGTCGGCGATGTACTCCAGCGCCTCCTCCAGCGAGAAGGTGCGCGGCGGCACCAGCTGGACGGAAATATCGGAGGTCGAGGAACGCTGGTTGCCCAGGTTCTTGGTGCGGGCGATATTGACGACCATGTCGCCAGCTTTGCTGCGCTCGCCCACGATCATGCCCTCGTAGCACTCGGTGCCCGGCTCAACAAACAGCTGGCCACGCTCCTGCAGCGTACCCAGAGCGTAGGCAACGGCCTTCTCGGTGGTCATGGAAATCATGGCGCCGTTCTGGCGGTTGCCGATCTCGCCGGCATAAGGACCATACTCCAGGAAGGTGTGGTAGAACACGCCCTCGCCGTGGGTAACGTTCATGATGCGGTTCTTAAGACCCATGATGCCGCGGGTCGGGATCTTAAACTCGAGGTGCGTCACGATGCCCGAGGTATCCATGCTCGTCATGATGCCGCCGGAGGTGCCGAAGACCTCAACGACCTTGCCCGAGTACTCGTCCGGGCACTCGACGACGGCCTGTTCGACAGGCTCCATCTTGTTGCCGTTCTCGTCCTTCTTAAACAGAACGCGGGGACGGCCGACCTGGAACTCAAAACCCTCGCGGCGCATGGACTCCATCAGGACGGACAGGTGCAGGATGCCGCGGCCCGAGACCTCGACGCCGCTCTTGTCCTCGAGCTCCTCGATCTTCATGGTCACGTTGTTCTCGGCCTCGTTGAACAGGCGCTCCTTGAGCTGACGGGCGCCCACGATGTCGCCGTCGCGACCGACGAGCGGGGAGGTCGAGGCCTCAAAGACGATGGACAGGGTCGGCGGGTCGATCTCGATGGGCTCGAGCTCGACGGGGTTCTCGGGGTCGGTGTAAACATCGCCGATATCGGTGCGGTCAATACCCACGACAGCAGCGATATCGCCGGCGCCGACTTCCTGGCACTCGGTACGGCCCAGGTAGTCGAAGGTAAAGAGCTGCTTGACGGTGGCGGTGGCGCTGGAGCCGTCGTTCTTCACAACCAGAATCTGGTCGCCCTGATGGATGGTGCCGGAGTACACGCGACCGATGCCGATACGACCAACGAAGTTGGAGTGGTCGATGGTCACGCATTGCATGGCCAGCGGGGCGTTCTCGTCAACCTCGGGCGCGGGCATATCGTCGATGATCATGTCGAGCAGCGGGTACATGTCCATATTGCCGTCGTTGGGGTCAAGGCGGGCAAAGCCATTCATGGCGCTGGCGTAGACCACGTGCTCCATAGCGAACTCAAGCTGGTCGTCGGTGGCGCCCAGGTCGGCCATGAGGTCCAGGCAGTCGTTGTAGGCCTTCTCGGGGTTGGTGCCCGGACGATCGATCTTGTTGATGACGATCATGATCTTAAGGCCGGTGTCGATAGCGTGACGCAGCACGAAGCGGGTCTGGGGCATGGGGCCCTCAAAGGCGTCGACCAGCAGCAGGGCGCCGTCGGCCATACGCAGCACGCGCTCGACCTCGCCGCCGAAGTCGGCGTGGCCCGGGGTGTCGATGACGTTGATCTTAACGTCCTTGTACTCGATAGAGATGTTCTTAGCGAGAATCGTGATGCCGCGCTCGCGCTCCTGGTCGTTAGAGTCCAGGACGCGGTCCTCGACCTGCTGGTTGGCACGGAAGGCGTCCGTGGCACGCAGGAGCTTGTCGACCATCGTCGTCTTGCCGTGGTCGACGTGGGCGATGATGGCGATGTTCCTCAGATTGTCTACGCGCATGTAGTTCCCCTATCTTCTATCTATATACAACCGGCACGCGTATGCGACCCACCCAGCAATGCAACGCTCGGCGGGAATATTGAGCCTTTTACCGAAAACTCGTTTATTTTAGCGATTTTAGATGAGAGGGGTTTCCTCACCTGCAGGTTCAGGGTCGCTCCACATAAAACCATCGCCGGCGCCCATGCCCTCATACAGCACATATGCCGAAAAACCGCTCTCGAGCGTGGTTTCGAAGAAGCTCACGAGCAGGGCGTCATGGTAGCCGCCGTCAATCTCGACGCAGCCGGTATAGCCGATGGCATAGCGGGCGATACGGCCCAGACCCTCGTCCTTAAGGCCCATCTTGTGCTCGGAGATAAAGTTGGTGGCCGCCTCCAGGCACGCCTCTTCGCCGTCCTCGTCGAGCGCCGCCAGATAACGGTTGGAAGCGGCGTCCTCAATTGCCACGACCACGCCAGGGTTTTCACCGGCGGCAAGGTCGTCCAAGAACGCGCCGATCAGATCGCACACCATGGCGTCGAGCTCGGCGGAGACGTTACCGGCGTCCTGCATATCCTGTGCCATCTTTAGACCTTCCCATCGAGTCCGGCGTCGTTACAGTTCTTGTGCCTCGGCAGCGATCTTGGCGGCAGCGTCGCGGGCGCGCATCATATCCATCGCGCGCTTGTCGAGCACCTTGATCTGACTGGTCAGCATTACCGCGTCGACCACACCCCAGATCACGAGGCCCGTAGAGATCGAAAACCCAAGCGCACCAACTGTACCACGAAGGCGCGAGCAGATTGCCGCGACAAGGGCGGAGATGACAACCATCTTGATAAACGAACCACGGCGTTCGCGAAGCGTGCGGGCCTGCGTCACATAGGCAATTCGAGCCGCCTCGGATGCCTCCGAGCGCATCTGGGCTTCACGCGCGATAGCCGCCGCCTCGGCAGACATGCCGCCGGCCATCAGCGAACGCTCCGCAACCTGGCCGCCCCGCATTTAGAAATCATCGGGGGAAAGCGTATGGACGAACTCGTCGAACTTCTCGAACTCTTGCTCGTCGTCGACTTCCTCGGCATGGGCAGAAACGGTGCCCAGGCGATTCATGATGTCGTCCTCCACAAACATGGGGGCATTGCTGCGCACGGCGAGGGCAATGGCATCACTGGGACGGGCATCGATCTTGCGCTCGTCACCATCGGCCAGTACGACGATCGTCGCGTAGAACACCGGCGGCTCGGCGCGAACGATCTCGATGCGCTCGAGCTTGGCGCCCAGGGCGCCAACAGTATCGAGCAACAGGTCATGGGTAATCGGGCGCTCGGCGCGGCCGCTATCGATGCCACGGCTGATGGCCGCGGCCTCAAACGAACCAGTCTGAATGGAAAGAGAACGCAACGGTGCGGGCGAGTCCGATTTGCTGCAGCGCTCGCGAAGCACGATAAGCGATGGCACGGGACCGGCGGCCATGACGATGGTCTCTATGTCGACACGAACCATGGAACACCTCCGGTACGTAGCGGTTAACACGCGGCAGCTCCACCGCATTGAATAGCTATACTACCCAATCTTTCGCACAGCACACAAAACCAAAATGAGATTTATCGCAGACAAGAAAAAAGCCCCGAGGCAACGCCTCAGGGCTCTTCACAGTTTTGATGGTGGACCTGACAAGATTCGAACTTGTGACCTCCCGGTTATCAGCCGGACGCTCTAACCAACTGAGCTACAGGTCCATCGCGCAAGGGATATATTAGACGAGTCGTTACGCGCGCGTCAACAACTTTTTTGAAAATCTTTGGGAGGGGTGGTCGCTGGGCTGGCGAGATGGTTTTGGTTTGCTGCTCGGACAGTCCTGCGCAAGACGAAGGCCACATTAAGTGGCCTTCTTTGCGTGCGGAACTCGCGACAAACCAAAACCATCTCGCCAGCCCAGCGACCATGGGGTCCCAAGGTTTTCAAAAAAGCGGTCGGCGCGCAGTGCGCCGACCGCCGATATATGGTGTCTGATATTTTCTACCAGCTAGGGCCTCTTACTCGTCGAGGAGATCTTCTGGCATGTCGTTGCCGTCGCCTAGGTCGACTGGAGCCTCTTCGGTGTCGGCTGCGGCCTCGGCGCCCTCGCCTTCGGGTTTTTCCTTGGCTGCCGTCATACGGGCGACAGCGCAGATGCGGTCGTTGTCGTCGACGGTCATCATCTTGACGCCCTGGGTGGCGCGGCCGGTCTGGCTGATCTCGTCGGTCTTGACGCGAATGACCGTCGCGCCCTCCGTCACGATGAATAGCTCGTGCTGCGGGCCCACCGTCTTCATGGCCGCGAGGTTACCCTTACGCTCGGTCATTTGGATGGTGTAGACGCCCTGGCCGCCGCGATTCTGCTCCGGATAGTCCGCGACCGGCGTGCGCTTGCCGTAGCCGCGCTCGGTAATGACGAACAGATCGCCGTTGCCGTTAGTGACTTCCATGCCCAGAACGCTCACGCCGTCCTTCAGACCGATACCGCGAACGCCGCTGGTATCGCGGCCGGTGGCGCGCACCTGCTCCTCGGAGAACATGATCGCCTTGCCCGCGGTGGTGGCTAGGATAATCTTGTCGCCCTCGCGCACGCGGCGCACGTTCAGCAGCGCGTCGTCGTCACGCAGGTTGATAGCGATCAGGCCGTCGCGACGGCTGCGATCATATGCGCTCATCACGGTCTTCTTGACCATGCCGCTCTTGGTGGCAAACATCAGGTACTCGTCGGCCGGGAACTCGCGGCAGCTGATGACGCTCGCGATCTTCTCGCCCTCCTCGAAGGGAAGCAGGTTGACGATCGCGGTACCGCGCGCCTGGCGCGTACCCACCGGCAGCTCGTGCACCTTCAGGCGATAGACCTTGCCCTTACTCGAGAAGAACAGCACGTACTCGTGCGTGGACGCGATGAACATCTCGTCGATAACATCGTCCTCTTTGAGGTTGACGCCCGACACGCCCTTGCCACCGCGCTTCTGGGCACGGTAGGCAGCCACCGGGATACGCTTAACGTAGCCGGTGTGGGTGATGGTCACGACCATATCCTCGTCGGCGATGAGGTCCTCGACATCCAGGTCCTTCTCAACCTGGCTGATCTCGGTGCGGCGCTTGTCACCGAACTTCTTGGAGATCTCGCGCATCTCTTCCTTGATGACGCCCAGGATCTTCTCCTCATGCGCCAGTAGGTCCTCGTAGTAGGCGATGGCGCGGCGCAGGCCGTCCAACTCTTCTTGGATCTTGTCGCGCTCCAGGCCGGTCAGGCGGCGCAGCTTCATCTCGAGGATGGCCGTGGTCTGCTCAGGCGTAAAGCCAAAGCGCTCGATCAAGCGGCTGCTGGCCTCGGAGTCGGTCTGCGAGGAGCGGATAATGCTAATGACCTCATCGATATGGTCAAGGGCCATCAAGTAGCCCTCAAGGATATGCGCGCGGGCCTGGGCCTTCTTAAGGTCGAAGCGGGTGCGGCGAGTGACGACGTCGACCTGGTGGTCGATGTAGTGCTGCAGCATCTCGCGCAGGCTCAGACATTTGGGAACGCCGTTGACGAGTGCCAGGTTGTTGGCGCCAAAGGTCGTCTGCAGCGAGGTGTACTTATACAGGTTGTTGAGCACGACCTGCGGAATGACGCCCTTCTTGAGCTCGATAACCAGACGGATGCCCTTCTGGTTGGACTCATCGCGCATATCCGATATGCCCTCGATGCGCTTGTCGTTGACGAGCTGGGCGATCTTCTCCTGCAGGGTGCCCTTGTTGACCATGTAGGGAATCTCGGTAAAGACCAAGCGGCTGCGGCCGGTCTTGGTGGACTCCACATGTGCCTTGGCACGCACGGTAATGGAGCCGCGTCCGGTCTCGTAGCTCTGTTTGATGCCGGCGCTGCCCATGATGATGGCGCCGGTGGGGAAGTCCGGACCGGGCATGATCTGCATGAGCTCGTCGACGGTGGCGTCGGGGTTGTCGATCAGGTAGCAGGTGGCCTCGATCGCCTCGGTGAGGTTATGCGGGGCGATGTTGGTGGCCATGCCGACGGCGATGCCCTGGCTGCCGTTGACCAGCAGGTTGGGGAAGCGCGCAGGCAGCGCCACGGGCTCGGCAAGCGATTCGTCGTAGTTGGGCTGCCAGTCGACGGTATCCTTCTGCAAGTCACGCAGCAGTTCCATGGCGGGCTTTGCCAGGCGGCTCTCGGTGTAACGCATGGCTGCCGCGCCGTCGCCGTCGATGTTACCGAAGTTGCCATGACCGTCGATGAGCGGCGTGCGCATGGAGAACCACTGCGCCAGGCGGACCATGGCCTCGTAGACCGCGGAGTCGCCATGCGGGTGGTACTTACCGATAACTTCGCCGACCGTCCAGGCCGACTTCTTATGTGGGCGGTTGGGGTAGATGCCGCTCTCGTTCATCGCATACAGGATGCGGCGGTGCACCGGCTTTAAGCCGTCGCGCACGTCCGGCAGGGCGCGCGCCGTGATAACCGACATCGAATACTCGATAAACGACTGCTTCATCTCGCGACCGAACTCCGAAATCTGGAGCTGGCCGCCGTTGATATCCTCGCCGGCCGAGGCGCCACGGTCGACTTCGCCAAAGCTCTCCTCGAGCTCACCGTCGTCGTCTTCTTCCTCATCATCATCGGCATCGGGGTTATAGGCGTCCGGGTCGCCGTCCTCGCCCTGCTCAGCACGGGCAAGCAGGCGCTTCAGATCATCGGGCATACCGGCATCGCCGGCCTCGTCCATACCCTCGCTATTGTTGATATCGTCTGCCACGTTACCTCCTCTTAAGCATCAAGGAATCGTGCATCATGTGCGTGTTTTTCAATGTACTCGCGGCGATAGCCGACCTCGGAACCCATCAGCTCGCGCACGGCGCGGTCCGCCACCACGGCGTCCTCGATCGACACACGCTGCAGGATGCGGGTCTTGGGGTCCATCGTCGTCGAGGCAAGCTGCTTGGGGTCCATCTCGCCCAGGCCCTTGTAGCGCTGGACGGTATAGCCCTTGCGCTTTTTGGTGATCTTGCCGTCCTTGGCCTTGCCGTCCTCGTCGTTATCGTCGGGGTTCAGGCCCAGACTCTGGATGGTGTCGCGCAGGATCTCGTCTTCGGGCTGGCGGCCGTTGGGATACACGTAGTGGATCTTGTTGCGCACCTTAATGCCAAAGATGGGCGGGCAGGCAACATAGACGTAGCCGGCATCGATCAGCGGACGCATGTACTTGTAGAAGAACGTCAGCAGCAGGATGCGGATATGCGCACCGTCGACGTCTGCATCGGTCATGATGATGATCTTGTGGTAGCGCGCCTTGGTGATATCGAAGTCGCCGCCGTCGCCGGCACTCGTCGTGACACCGCAGCCGATCGCGGTAATCAGCGACTGGATGGTGTCACTCGAGAACGCGCGATGGTCACCAACGCGTTCGACGTTCAAAATCTTGCCGCGCAGGGGCAGAATCGCCTGGATGTCTCGGCGACGGCCGTCCTTGGCCGAACCGCCTGCCGAGTCGCCCTCTACGATGAAGAGCTCGGTCAGCTCGGCATCGCGCACCGAACAGTCGGCGAGCTTACCGGGCAGGGACGCCGTCTCGAGCAGGCTCTTGCGACGGGTCGCCTCGCGCGCCTTGCGAGCGGCGTTGCGCGCCTTGCAGGCCTGTTGCGCCTTCTTGACGATCTCGCGGGCGGGCTTGGGATGCTCCTCCAAGTAATCGGCGAGGCCGTCGGTCACAATCTTGAGCGTGAGCGCGCGCATATAGGAGCTGCCGAGCTTTGCCTTGGTCTGGCCCTCAAACTGCGGATCGGGCAGCTTGACCGAGATAACGGCCGAAAGGCCCTCGCGCACATCGTCGCCGGTCAGATTGGCGTCTTTTTCCTTGAGCAGGTTCTGCTTGCGCGCGTAATCGTTGATCACGCGGGTGAGCGCGGTGCGGAAGCCCTCAAGGTGCATGCCGCCTTCGGGGGTGTAGATGTCGTTGGCAAACGACATGACGTTCTCGCCGTAGCCGCTATTCCACTGCAGGGAAACCTCGACCTCGCCCATCTTGGCCACAGGCGCGTCCGGGTCCGATTTGCCCTCGATGTAGATGGGCTCCTTAAAGGCCTCGGGGACGTCCTTGCCCTCGTTGAGGAACTTGACGAAGTCGATGATGCCGCCCTCGTAGCAAAACTCCTCCACGTGGGGAGTCGCTTCGCGCTCGTCGGTCAGCACGATTTTGAGGTTCTTATTGAGGAACGCCGTCTCCTGCAGACGGTTGTGCAGCGTATCGAAATCGTAAATGCAGGTCTCGAAGATCTCGTCGTCGGGCCAGAAGGTGACGGTGGTGCCCGTCGAATCCGAGGTGCCCACGACCTCCATCTTCTTGACGGTCTTGCCGCGCGAGAACTCCATCTCGTAGGTGTTGCCGTCGCGACGAACCTGAACGACCACGCGCTTGGACAGTGCGTTGACGACGGAGATGCCAACGCCGTGCAGGCCGCCCGAGACCTTATAGGCCGAGTTATCGAACTTACCGCCGGCGTGCAAAATCGTCATGACGACCTCGAGCGTCGGGATCTTTTTAACAGGGTGCTCGTCGACGGGGATGCCGCGCCCGTTGTCGACGACCGTGATGGAGTTGTCGGCGTGGACCGTCACCTGGATCTCGGTGCAGAAACCGGCCATGGCCTCGTCGACGGAGTTGTCAACGATCTCCCACACCAGGTGATGCAGACCGCTGGCGCTCGTCGAGCCGATATACATGCCCGGGCGCTTACGAACGGCCTCGAGACCTTCGAGAATCTTAATCTCGCCGCCATCGTAATCGTTTTCGTTTGCCACACGTCCTCCTTCAGTCAAGAAAATGTGTACAGCCTTACTAGTTTATCGTAAAAAAATACCCTCGGGAACGAGGGTATTTGGCTCTACAAGGCCACCAGATGCGATTTAAGGCTCTTTTTTGCTTTGCACGCCCTTGGCCCACTCGGCACTGGCTCTCATGGCGTTCTCGAGGGCCTCGCGCAGTTTTTGGTCCTCGATGGGTGCCACTTGGCGCTCGATCTCGGTGCGCTCGGCCTCACTGAGGTCGGCGTGCGGGGCCGGCGGGCGCTCGGTCGTCGCCGGGCGCAGGCGCTCCTTGGCGGCGGGTGGCGTGTGACCGGGCGCGGTGGTTTTGAACACCAGGCCGTCCACATGCGCACCGGCGCGCTCCATACGCGCGCGGATGATCTCGCGCAACAGCGTCATTTCCTGCGTCCACGAGGGCGAGTCGAGATATACCAGCAGCTCATTGGACTCGGGCAGGTAGCGCAGACCCGTCACATGCCGCCCCTCGCGCGTGCCCGAGCACACCGCGTTCCACGCGCGATAGATCGCGCGCGACTCCTCGGCAGCCTCCATCTGCGCACGGCGCTCAGGTGTTGCAGCCGCCAGGATGCGCTGGCGCTCTGCGTTCAAAAACCCACTGAAGGCGACTGTCTCGCTCTCGCGCTCGTAATTAGCACGTCTCACCCATGCTCACCACCTTGGCTCGATCAAGCAGGTCATCGGTAAAGTACCCCAGGTTGGTCGTGGTTATGACCGTCTGGATATCATCGCCGATCAGCCGCAGAAAAGCGCCGCGACGCTCGCCGTCGAGCTCGCTCATCACGTCGTCTAAAAGCAGCAGTGGGGCGGTGCCCAGGACATCGCGAGCCACGGCCACCTCCGCCACCTTCCAGGCCAGAACCAACGTTCGCTGTTGACCTTGGCTGGCAAATGAACGGGCGGAGCGACCCGCCACGGTAAACTCAATCTCATCGCGATGCGGTCCCACCAACGTCACGCCGCGGCGAATTTCCTCGTCGGCGCGCTCATCAAGGGCAGCCAGCATGCGCTCGTACGCCCAGCCCTTCAGCTCTTCGCGATCCTCGACCTGGGGCAAATCCCCCAGCGTGGACGTATAGGTCACGCTGGCAGCCTCGCCGGACGCCACTTGACCGTAGGCAGTGTGCACATGGCCCGCCAGCCGGTCGAGTAGGGCCAACCGGTGCACGAGCAGGGCCGAGCCCGCGCGGGCAATCGAATCGTTCCACGCGCCGAGCATCTCGCGGCAGCACCAGGTCTCCTTGAGCAAGGCGTTACGCTGGGTCACGCAGCGCCCATAGGTGCTCGCAAGATCGGCATAGCGTGCGCTCAGTTGCATGCCAAAGTCATCGAGGGCGGCGCGGCGCACACGGGCGCCTCGCTTAACCATGTCCAGATGGTCGGGGCAAAACAGCACGCTCGGCAGAACCCCGCGCACACCGGCGGCAGAACATCTCTTGCCGTTGCGGCTAAACGAGCGCTTACCGTCCTCCGCGCTCAACCCCATATCAAGCACGCGGCCGTCGCCCTCGAGCCTCAGCTCGACCTTGCACGAGCCCACGCCGTCATGGACGAGCTCGGCTGCGGTCGGATGCCTAAACGAGGCGCCGCTCGTCAGCAGCTGCAGCGCCTCTATGAGATTGGTCTTTCCCGCCGCGTTGGGTCCCGCAAGTATCGTCACGCCCTCGTCTAGGGCAAGGCGATAGCTATCGAAGCTGCGGTAGTGCGCGACGGAAAGACCGCGGGCGAACATGGTCATAGGGCGGTTGCTAGATGCGGACCGGCATGACCAGGTACAGGTAGTTGATCTTGTCGTAGGACTTGAAGATGCCCGCCTGCGAGTAGCTCTTGAGCTCCAGCGTGATCTCCTTCTCCTTGGACAGGGCATTGAGGCACCCGAAGATGTAGTGGTAGTTGAAGGCGATGGTGCCCGACTCGCCCTCGGCCTCGACATCGATTGTCTCCTGCGCAAGGTCCTGGTCATTGGAAATGGAGGACAGTCCCATCTGCCCGTTCTCGACATCGATCTCGAACTTGACGGCGGGGTTGGCGCTCGCGATAACGGCCACGCGCTTGAGGGCGGCGTTAAAGGCGGCGACGTCGATCTTGACGCTCGTCACGCACGAATCGGGGATGAGCTGCTTGTAGTTGGGGTACACGCCCTCGATGCGGCGCGACACGTAGGTGGTGTTGCCGGCCTCAAAGACGACCTGGGTGTCGGTAGCTCCGATCATGATGGTCGCCTGGCTGGCCATGATGTTCAGCGCGTCGTTAAAGGCGTCGGCCGGAACGTTGAGCTCAAAGGAACCCTCGAGGGTCGAGGTCTCGACCTGCGTATCGCACACGGCCAAGCGGAAAGAATCGGTCGCCACCAGGCGCACGGTGTTGTTCTCGACCTTCATGTGCACGCCGCCCAGGATGGGGCGGGCCTTGTCGGTCGAGGTAACGCGCCACACGCGGCCGACCATCTCGGACAAGATATCGGTCGGCAGCTCCACGGCACTCTCGATGGCATAGGCCGGAAACTCGGGGAAGTCATTGGCATCGAGCGTGTTCAGGCGGAAAGAGCTCTTCTCGCAACCAATCAGCACCTGGCGCTCGGACAGCTCAAAGGTGACCGGGGCATCGGGGAGAGTCTTGGTGATATTGGAGAGCATCTTACAGGGGATAACCATCTCGCCCTCTTCTTCGACATGCGCCGCGATGCGATGACGGATCGAGATGGTGTAGTTAGAGGTCTGGAATTCCAAGATGCCGTCTTGCGCCTTGACGAGCACGCCCGACAGGATGGGAAGGGTGGATGCCGAAGCGACACCCTTCATAACGACGCCGATGGCTTGTGTAAGCGAGCTCTGGCTGACGGTGAACTTCATCTTTTAATACCTTTCTATAGATATAAATATCTTAATAATAGTAATAGCACTGACGAAACTGTTGATTACTCCCAAAGACGCAGGTCAGACCCAGAAAGAGAATCGACAGCAACCTGTGTGCAACAGGGGTGGTTTTCCACGTTCAAAACCTGCGCAAAACTTTTCATCACCGCGGGTTGGGTTTTAGACACCTTATGCCCGTGGTTTTGACAAGTTTTCAACAGGTGTCTCTATTTCCCTACGAGCGCAGTGTAATTTTATCGCGCAACGATTTGAGATCTTCGGTGACGGTGCGGTCTTCCTGGATCATCTTCTGAACCTTTTTGTAACTCGTGCTGACGGTCGAGTGGTTGCGGTTGCCAAATTCGGCGCCCACCGCCGTGGTCGTCATCTCGCACATCTCGATGGCCAGATAGATGGCAATGTGGCGTGCCTTGGCGATATTGGCGTTGCGTCGCGGGCCGATGAGCTCCTCGTGCGTCACGCCGTACTGCTCTTCAATGACGGACTGAACCGTTTGCACGTTGATCTTTTTGGCCGATGTGTCGAAGTACTGGCTGGCGATGGCGTCGATATCGTCAAAGGTGAGCTCCCCGCCCTCGCGCTCGCGGTCGCCCGCCTCGCCGGCGCAGCGCTCGCAAAAGCTCTCGAGTTCGCGGATGTTGGTGCCCGAGACCTCGGCCATGTGTTTAAAGTGCTCGTCGGTCAGGTGTCCGCCGTCGCCCCCATAGGCCGCCAGCAGCGAGTCGTCGCCTGCCTCGGGAGCGGCGACGATGGTGTTCTCGTAATAGCGCTGCAAGATCTTGTATTTCATCTCGTAGCTGGGCTCTGCGACTAGGCAGAGCATGCCGGCGTTGAAGCGGCTGGTCAGACGCTCGTCCATGCTCAGGTCTTTGGGGGCACGGTCTGCCGCGATGACGACCTTCTTGTTGTTGCGGATGAACTCGTCCATGAGCTGGAAAAAGTAGTCCACGCTCGCGCGCTTGCCGATGATGTTTTGGATGTCATCGATGATGAGCACGTCCACGCCGTGGTACGCCTGCATGATGGGGGCGTTGCTCTTCTTTTGGCGGTCGAACTCGGTCATCAGGTCGTCCAGATATGCCTGGGAGTTGGCATACTTGACCTTGATCTCGGGCGACTTCTCGGCGAGCTCGTTTTTGATGGCAAGCAGTAGGTGCGTCTTGCCCAGGCCCGATTTGCCGTAGATGAACAGCGATGTGCATGTGCCGCGCTCGTCCGCGAGGGCGGCAAACTTGAGTGCCGAGCGATAGGCATGGCTGTTCTCGGGGCCGTAGACAAAGTTCTCAAAGGTAAATTTTGAGTTCGCGGCGAGCGGGGCTCCATCCGTATTCTGCTCGGCCGGCACGGTCGGTGCTGGCACGGGTGAAGCGGGGGCCGCAGCTTGCGTGGATTTAGCCGGCGCTCCGCCCTTCATCTGGTTCATCATGCGACGAAAATCATCGGCCGAGAGTGTGTTCTTGATTGCAATGCCCGAATCCGCGCTCGCCGCTGCGTCGTGAGCGATTGGCATGTGCGTGACGGGTGCGTTCGCTGGCGTCGCCGCCGCGGTCGGCAACGGTGCCATGGTTTCACGGGAAACATCGCTGTGCTGGTGCTCGATTGTCGGCACGTCGCCTGCGGAGGCCGACACCGCCGGGGAAGCAGCGGGAGCCGCGGCGGCCGCCGTCGCGGCAGCGGATTCCGTCGCGGCGCCTTGCGGTGCCACGATGTCGAGCGCAATCGGTGCAAAGGCGATTTCTTCCAGATAGGCCTCAATAGTCGGCTGATGCTTTTTGAGCTGCGCGATGGCAAAGCGCGAGGGGGCCTCGATCGTGAGCGTATCTTCGGTCAGGCTTATGGCGCGCGATTGCCCCAGCATGTTGATGAGGCGTGCATCTTGGCCGTCGCGCTGACAAAAGGCGATGGCATCCCCCAGGATGATGCTTGCTTCCTCGTCCACTGTCTCTCCCGTTCTTTAGCTCTGAGCTCGCACGCGAGCGGCGCCGAGTTCGGTCAGATGGTATTTCTGGCCATGCTTGATGACCAAGCCGGCCTGCGCCAAGTCATTGAGCGTGCGTGACCAAGTGGGGGCCGAGTTTCCAAACGCCCTCGCCAGATCGGTTGCACCGCACGCTTGATTTTGCGCCAGATAGCCTAGCGCGGCGTTGCCGCGATCGCTTACGAACACGTCCGGTTGTGGCTGCGCATACTGATTTGCTGCATTAGGATACATCATTTGAGCTGCTGGTTGTTGAGAACTCTGCATCGGCGGCATTTGCTGTTGAAAACTTTGAGGCCACTGTTGGTAAGGCTGCGGAGGCATCTGCTGGGCCCAAGGGTTGTACTGCTGCTGCGGCATCTGCTGGTACGGCTGCTGATATCCCTGCTGGTACTGCTGCGGGAACTGCTGGCCATACCCCAGTGGCGACATCTGCTGATATGGATATCCCTGTTGGTACGGCTGATAGCCCATTTGCTGGCCGCCCGGTGCCCCCGTTGCCTGCTGCATTGCTGCTGCATCCTGATCCGCCAGCGGCATGGTCTCTGGCATGTTTGGCAGCATCGACATCGATGTCGCCTGGGGCTCTTGTGTAGGAAGCATTCCGGGCTGCTGCATCTGTCCCACGGGGGGCTGCATCTGCTGCGTTGCCATGGGCTGCTGCGCAAAAGCTCCCGGCAGGGGATATGTGGGCTGTTCCGTCTCGGGCCGCACGGCAGCGCCGCGTCCGCCGGCACGCTCGATTTCCTGCACGCGTTTAGGGTTCAGGCTTACCGTAACCACGGTGCCGTTGCCCATGTTGTCCTCGATGGATACGGCACCGCCGGCGTTTTCCAAATACTCCTGCACCATGGGAAACCCTGCTCCGGTTCCACGGATATAGCGCTTCATCTTGCTGTTTGCGCTGGTAACGCCAAAGTCGAAAGCGCGTTCCTTGTCGTCGATGCCGGGTCCTTGGTCAGCAAAGCGGATGGTGTCTCCGCCGTCCAGAATCGAGATGATGGGCTCGGCAAAGTGCGCGTGGATAAAGTTTTCGACAATCTCGCGGATGACCATGAGCGAGATATGGCCACCTTGTTCTTTCATGCACTGGTAGACGGTGTTGGTCGTCTCTTCCAAATACGTGCGGACATCTTGCGGATCAATGACGATCACACGCGGTGTCGACAGCATGTCGTCATAGACGGCGATGCGCGCGGCGTACATGGCTTTTGGCGCCTGCGTGGTTGTCTGCTCGCCTTCCTCACGCTCTTCGCGCATGCCGGTGATGTGCTCGTTGTCGGGTGCCGGGTCTCCGGAATCGACCATGGTGTAAAAGTCGTCAGACATGCCGCTCGCAATCTTCCAAAAGGTTTCGAACAAATAGTAGCTCACCGTGCAATGTTTCTCATCTTTCGACAAACTTTCAAAACCTGTTGAAAACTTTGGAAAACCGACGAAAAGTTCTCAACATTGCCAACATGACCTGTTGAAAACTCGATGAAATATCGTGAAAAGTTGCCATGCACCGCTAAATCGAGCTTGGCTTATGGGGGAACCGTGTGAACTGCGCAACCTTTTACCTTTGATTTCTTGACATTTGAACATTGATTTCCCTACAATCTTCAAGCTCACGTGTCTATATCTGCGTCCGCGTCCCCGCGGACACTCGAAATGCAGCAGGAGGAACTTAAGATGAAGCGTACGTATCAGCCTAATAAGCGTAAACGTGCCAAGACCCATGGCTTCCGTGCCCGTATGGCCACTAAGGGTGGTCGTGCCGTGCTCGCCCGTCGTCGTGCCAAGGGCCGCAAGCGTCTCACTGTCTAGCAGCGATACACACATCTCGCATGAAGACTATTAAGTCTCGGCAAGATTTCGAGCATGTGTTCAGTCAGGGGCGTCGTTTCAATCACCCTCTGATTCGAATGACCATATGTGAATCGGTTGGCGAAGGCGACTCCGGAAGGGTCGCCTTCGTTGGTGCTAAGCGACTCGGTTGTGCCGTCGTGCGCAACCGATCTAAGCGTGTGATGCGCGAGGCCGCCCGCAGCTGCGGATTTCCCGTTGCGGGTTATGACATCATCTTGTTTGCAACTCCCAAGACGAGGGCTTCCTCGCCGCAGGAGATGGACAAGGCGTTGCGTTCGCTTATGAAGCGCGCCGGCGTTGCCGGGGAGGAGCGATGAGCAATCACGTTTTGCGACGTGTTGCCATCGCTCCTATTCGCATATATCAACAGGTTATTTCGCCCTTATTGCCTGACGCCTGCATTTATTACCCAACGTGCTCGCAATACGCCGTCCAGGCGATTGAGAAGCACGGTGTTTTGAGAGGCTGCTGGCTTGCCGTGAGGCGCATCGCTCGCTGCAATCCCCTGCACGTCGGCGGTTATGACCCTGTGCCCTAGCGGGCACTCGCTATCGGAGGAAAACTTACATGTGGGATTGGATCGTTAACATCCTTTTCGAGCTGCTCAAGCTCATCCAGACCTTTGCGGTCGACTGGGGCCTGTCCATCATCATCCTGGTGGTCATCATCCGTCTGCTGCTGACGCCGCTCATGCTCAAGTCGACCAAGTCGACGGCTCGCATGCAGGTGCTGCAGCCCAAGATGCTCGAGATCCAGGAGCGCTATGCCGACGATCCCCAGCGTCAGGCCGAGGAGATGCAGAAGTTCTACAGCGAGAACAAGTTCAACCCCATGGCTGGCTGTCTGCCGCTGCTGATTCAGATGCCTATCCTGTTCGCCCTGTTTACATTGCTGCGCAACCTGCCGCAGTACTTTAACGACGGCACGTTCTCGTTCTTCAACATCCTGCCCGACCTGACCACCACGCCGAGCGCTTCCTTTGCCGATGGCTTTATGGTTGCACTGCCTGCGCTGGTTTGCCTGATCCTGTTCGCCGTCCTGACCCTGATTCCGCAGCTCTATATGTCGCGCAACCAGACCGGCCAGCAGGCTCAGAGCATGCGTATGATGGCCGTTGTCATGACGGTCATGATGCTTTGGATGGGCTGGAGCCTTCCCGTTGGTGTTCTGCTGTACTACGACGTCTCGTCTGCTTGGCAGGTTATCCAGCAGATTTTTGTGACGCAGAAGGTCATCGACAAGGCGAAGGCCGATGAGGAGGAGCGTCTTAAGAACGCTCCGCTGCAGGTTGAGGTCACTCGTCGAGAGAAGAAGCCGCGCCCGCACAAGAAGAAGTAACGGGATATCAATCTTATTTAGGTACCTAACTTTTGGAGTACGTTATGTCTGAAGAGATCATCGAGGATATGCTTGAGGAGGTTGCCCCGCAGGTCGCGGGCGATTATCCCGAGATTGCACAGCGCTACAAGGCTGGTGAAGAGCTGACCGATGAGGAGCTCGACACCATTGCCGATGTTGCGATTTCCATCCTGCGTTCCATCCTTTCGCACTTCGATGCCGCCAACTCTCCTATCGATGAGTATGAGGGCGACGAGGGTGAGCTGATTTTGGATGTAACGGCTCCCGACCTTGCTGTTCTCATTGGCCGTCATGGTCGCACCCTTGATGCCCTTCAGGTTATGTTCTCTTTGCTGGTGAGCCGCAAACTTGGCTTTAGGTATCCGGTTGTAGTGGACGTAGAGGGATACAAGAGTCGCCGTCAGGACAAGGTTGCTTCCATGGCTCAGTCTGCTGCCGAGCGTGCCATCCGCACTCATAAGAGTGTTTCGCTTCCGCCCATGAATGCCTACGAGCGTCGACTGGTTCACATTGCACTTCGTGGCAATGATGCCGTCGATACTCATTCTGAGGGTTCTGACCCTGATCGCCATGTGGTGATTGTTGCTCGATAATCTTCTCGAGCTTATGCTAAGGGGACGTGGTTTCCACGTCCCCTTTTTTTGTCAAAAGTTCTCGATACACTGATTTTTGTCAGAAAGGAGCTTTCGTTGTTAGTACTTACTGATCAGCAGGCTGACGAGATGTTGAGTCGTCTAACTTCCTATTGCAAAGAGTATTCCTTGAGCGTAACTGATGTTGAGCTGAGGAAATGTATTCAGCATTTGGATTTGGTTCTAGAAACAAATAAGACAACCAATCTCACCCGTATTCTTAACGTAGAAGATGCTGCAGTACTCCATATCCTCGACTCACTTGTTTTGCTCCCCTATATCAACAAGGCTCCTGAGGGAGCTTTGCTCGATATGGGAACAGGTGCGGGCTTCCCTGGTATTCCATTAACCATAACCACGCATCGTAAAGCTACTTATATTGACTCTGTTGGCAAGAAGGTTGATGCGGTTAATTCCTTTGTCCATGCTCTTGGATTGAAACATGCTCATGCGGTTCATGATCGTCTTGAAGAATATGCTCGAAGCCATAAGAAGCAGTTCTCTGTTGTAACCGCCCGCGCACTGGCCCCTCTACCGATTCTTGTTGAGTATGCGGCTCCGTATCTGAAGGATGGAGGGCTATTTGTTATAACCAAGGGCAATCCTTCGGATGAGGAGCTTGCTTCCGGCATGTCAGCAGCTAAGATTTGCGGCTTCACTTCGCTTCTGAATGACGCAATCGATTTGCCTGAGGGCTTGGGCCACAGGGAGTTCATTGTTCTTAAGAAGAGTCATCCAGCATCTGTTTCATTACCTCGTGCAAATGGCATGGCAAAGAAGAATCCGCTTGCCTAGATGTTTCACGTGAAACATAATGGATACTAACAACTTGCAGTGTTTCACGTGAAACATGGCGGTTGATATCGATTCGGAATGTTTCACGTGAAACATCCTCCGTTTGACAGCTTTAATACACACCAGGAGGGACCGTGGGATTTCGCGACGTTAAGCGTTCTAAGAGCGCAAAAGACACGCGTATCATTGCAATCATCAATCAAAAAGGCGGCGTCGGTAAGTCAACGACAGCTGTAAATCTTGCAGCAGCACTTGGTGAGCAGGGTCGTAAGACACTGATTGTCGATTTTGATCCACAGGGAAACAGCACCAGTGGATTTGGAATTGAAAAAGAAGACCTTGATCACTGCATCTATGATGCATTGTTGAATGATGTGCCGGCAGAATCGCTTGTTCTTGATACCAATTGCAAAAAGGTATTCGTAATTCCGGCTACAATTCAGCTTGCAGGCGCCGAAATTGAGCTTGTAAGTGCAATTGCTCGTGAAACCCGCCTCAAAGATTTACTTGAGCCGATTCAGGATGAGTTCGATTTTATTTTCATTGACTGTCCTCCTTCGCTCGGCCTGCTTACTATTAACGCCTTGACTGCAGCAGACAGCGTATTGATTCCGATCCAGTGCGAGTATTATGCACTTGAGGGCGTTACGAAGCTGCTTGAGTCTATGAAGATGGTTAAATCACGTCTGAACAAGGGCTTAGACACCTATGGTGTGCTTATGACCATGTATGACTCGCGTACTTCTCTATCGAATCAGGTTGTTGAGGAGGTTCAATCGTACTTTGGTGATAAGGCATTTAAGACACTGATTCCCCGTACGGTTAAAATCTCAGAAGCTCCGTCTTTTGGAGAACCGGTAATTACTTATGCACCTCAAAATAAGGGCGCAAAAGCGTATATGAACCTTGCAAAAGAGGTGATCAAGCGTGCCTAGTGCAAAGAAACGCGGCGGATTGGGACGTGGACTCAATGCTTTGGTCTCAGAGGCCGAATATGAGACAGGTGGTTCAGCCGCATCGGCTTCAAATGCCGCATCTGAAACAAAACTACCTATTGAGGATATCGTTCCCAACCCTAATCAGCCGCGAATTCACTTTAACGAAACCGAACTTCGTGAGTTGAGCGAGTCAATTCAAGAACATGGTGTTTTGCAGCCGCTTTTGGTTCGCAAGCATGGAAACGGCTACGAAATCATCGCTGGTGAGCGTCGGTACCAGGCATCAAAGCTTGCTGGGCTTGAGGAACTGCCTGTCATCATTAAAGATGTTAATGATGAAGAGATGCTGGCTCTTGCGCTTATCGAAAATCTTCAGCGTTCCGATCTGAATCCCGTCGAAGAGGCTAAGGGCTATCGACAGCTCATCGATGCCAGCGGTATGACCCAGGAGGCATTGTCGAAAGCAGTAAGCAAGTCACGCTCTGCAATTACAAACTCACTGCGTCTTCTCGATCTCCCCGAAATAGTTCAGCAGATGATTTTTGAGGGCAAACTTACTGCTGGTCATGCACGTGCGATTCTTGCAGTTCCCTATGAGGACGCACGTATTCGACTTGCAGAGAAAGTTGTTGCGGAGGGTCTTTCCGTAAGAGCGACAGAAAATCTTGCTCCGTTGTTTTCTGCCGGAGAGACACCTAAGACGCCGAGGCCTGCAACGCCTCAGTCTTTTAAAAAGGCTGCCCGTGTGCTTCGTCAGGTATTTAATACAAACGTGCGTGTGAAGAGCTCGCGTGGAAAGAATAAGATTGAGATTGAGTTTAAAGACGAGGAAGAGCTCTCTCGTATTCTTGGTGAAATGATTCAGTTTGATCAAGGAGGCCAAGATGAGGAATAAGATTTTTACTGCGATTGCATTGGTGACGACTGTCGCGGCTGGTGCCTTTGCTGGCTATAAGATTGCGACAGACGATGAGCTTCGAGGTCGTTTGCTTCGTGGCGCACAAGATATCGTTGATACGTCCAAGAAGAAAATGGATGTTATGACAGAAGATGTTGCCATGCGCACTGCTCAGGTAACGAAAAATCCTAAGATTAATCAAGGTTGGGTTAGCAACCAATGGGAAAATGTAGGCTATTAGGTACCTAACAATTACCCACTATATTTTGAGGGGTCCTTGTCTGATTCATGAGACAAGCACCCCTTATTTTGGCCGTAAAACATGGGACAGGTAGCAGCTGATTCAAAATTAAGGTCAATAAATGAAACGACCCCGGTTGCATATTCTGCAACCGGGGTCGTTCGATGTTTCACATGAAACGTTTTGGGGTGCGACTCCCCTATGCGTTCTTCTGAACTTTGAAGCGCTGCTTCAGCTGTCCGCAAGCGGCGTCAATATCGTTACCACGGGAGTTACGAATCGTAGTCTCGATGCCACGGGACTCAAGACGACGCTGAAGATCCTCAACCTTATGAATCGGCGACGGCTTGAGCGGGCTACCCTCGATGTCGTTAAGCTGAATGAGGTTAACGTGGCACAGCGTTCCCTCGCAGAAGTCGCAGAGCGCCTGCATCTCTGGATTCGTATCGTTGACGCCTTCGATCATGGCATACTCATAGGTCGGGCGGCGGCCAGTCTTCTCGGTGTAGAGCTGAAGCGCTTCGTGAAGGCGAAGCAGCGTGTACTTCTTAACACCGGGCATGAGCTTATTGCGCGTCGACTGGATGGCGGAATGCAGTGAAACAGCAAGCGTGAACTGCTCGGGGATGTCGGCAAATTTGCGAATACCG